>CANFMY010000084.1 GCA_947448375.1 Comamonadaceae bacterium
CTGTGGCCGCTGATAGCGGCCCATGGCTCTGCAGGCGGTTTACAGCGGCTTGAAGTTCATGGCCTTGACCACCTTGCCCCAGTTCGCCACATCGCGGGTGAGCAACTCGGTGAAGAACTCGGGCGGTTCGGTGTGGATGTCCAGACCCAGTTTCTTCATGCGCTCGCGCACATCGGGTTGCTGCAAGGCCCAGTTGATTTCCTTGTTGAGCAAGGCCACGATCTCCTTGGGCACCCCGGTGGGGGCGATCATGCCAAACCAGCCACCCGAGGTGAAGCCCGGCAGTGTTTCCGAGATGGTGGGCACGTTGGGGTAGTCCGGTGAGCGCGTGGCGCGGGCGATGCCCAGCAAACGCAGCTTGCCCGAATCCACCAGGGGCTGCACCGAAATGAACGAACCCATCGAGGCCTGGATTTCGCCGCCCAGCATCTGGGTGAACACATCGCTCATGGCGCGATACGGCACGTGCATGTACTCGAAGCCCGCCATCAGGCGGAACTGCTCGGTGGCGAAATGCAGGAAGGCGCCTTCACCATTGGTACCGAAGGTCAGCTTGCCCGGGTTGGCGCGGCCATAGTCGATGAGTTCCTGTACCGTTTTGAAAGGTGTCTTGGGGCTCACCACCAGGCCCAGGAAGTTGGAGGCCATCATGGCCACGGGGGTGAAATCCTTGCGCGAGTCATACGCCACCTTGGCGTAGGCCAGGGGGACGATCACCATGTTGCCGCCCTGGCCACAGCCCAGGGTGTAGCCGTCCGGGGCCGCCTGCTTGATCAGGGTGAGGCCGAGTTGGCCGGCCGAGCCCGCGCGGTTGTCGATCACGATGGCCTGGCCCAGCCGCTCGGTGAGTTTGGGTGCAACCAGGCGCGAGAGGATGTCGCAGCTGTCACCACTGCCGGCCGGCACGATGATGCGGATGGGTTTGTTGGGGTAGGGCTGTGCCTGCACTGATCCGACCAGGCTGAAGCTCAGGCTGGCACCCAGCAGGGCCAGCGTGACCGAGCGGGACACATGACGAAACACACGACGCATGATGGACCTCGAGATGACAGGGGCGCCGCAGCGCCTGTTTCGGCAATTCCGCTCCACGGAGCGGGGCAATGAGCGAAATGTAGCGCAGCAGCACGGCAAACAAGGTGCAGTGTCCCTGCACTTCCATAGGCTATCGTGCAGGTGACAGGAAGCCTTCGGCGGAGTGACTCAGAATCCGGTTCACTTTTGGCCACTGTTTGGATGGATGTCATGCGCCTCGGTTACTTCACCATGCCCCTTCACCCCCTGGAGCGGGACACCACCCAAACCCTGCAGGAAGACCGCGAGATCATCATCCTGGCCGACAAGCTGGGGTTCTACGACGCCTTTGTGGGCGAGCACCTCACCGACAAGGCCGAGAACGTCACCAACAGCCTGCTGTTCCAGGCCACGCTGATCAACGAGACCCAGCAGATCCTGCTGGGCACAGGAACATCCAACCTGTCTCACTCGCACCCCACGCTGATTGCCTCGCAGTGTGCGATGTTCGATCACCTGGCCAAGGGCCGTTTCATCTTTGGGATCAGCCCGGGCGCACTGGCCTCCGACGCCGAGGCGCTGGGCATCCTGGACCAGGACCGCAACAAGATCTTTGCCGAGGCGATCGACGTCATCCTGGCGATCTGGGAGCGTGATCCGCCCTACGACATCGACTTCCCTGACAACCGTTTCAAGGTCACCACCCGCGTCACCAGCGTGCCGGCCATTGGTCGCGGCGAGCTGATGAAGCCCTACCAGAACCGCCGGCCCGAGATTGTGGGCACGGTGGTGGCGCCGCACTCCAAGGGCGTGATTGCCATGGGCCAGCGTGACTTCCACCCCATGTCGGCCAACTTCCTGTTGTCGCAGTGGTTGCCCAGCCACTGGGCCAACTACGCCCAGGGCAAGCAGGCCGTGGGACAGGTGGCACAAGTCAGCGATTGGCGCGTGGCGCGCACCATCTTTGTCGCCGACGATGAGGCCACCGCGACGGCCTACGGCAAGGCCGATGCCAACAGCCCGTACCGCTACTACTACCGCCAGATGCTCACCAAGATGAAGATGTCCAAGCGCCATGTCATCTTCAAGCGCCACGCGGACGAGGACGACAGCCTGCTCACGCTCGAGCGGGTGCTGGACGATCTGGTCATCTGCGGCACCGTGAACCAGGTGGTGGACCAGATCCTCGCGCTGCGCGAGGAGGTGGGAGACTTTGGCGAGTTGGTCTATGCCGGCATGGACCAGGTCGATCCGCGCCTGGCGCGCCGATCCATGGAGCTGATGGCGCACGAGGTGATGCCTCGGGTGAACGAAGCCATCCGCCAAGGCTGGAAGACCAACGCCAACGCCGCCGCCACGGCCTGAACCCATCAACCGACGTGAGTCGGTGTTCGTCGGCGCGAGTCGTCACCCGGCGGCGTTGGGCGGGATTCCCTCTACAATTTTCTGTTTTAAGGGGGAAATCATGCTGAAGGGAAAAACCGCCCTGGTCACCGGATCGACCAGCGGCATTGGTCTGGGCATCGCCCTGTCCTTGGCCCAGGAGGGTGCTCGCATCATTCTGAACGGGTTTGGTGACAGCCAACCCGCCATCGATGCGGTCAAGGCACTCGGCGTGGACGTGCGCTACCACGGGGCCGACATGTCCAAGCCCGAGCAGATTGCTGACATGATGGCCTTTGCTGCTGCCGAGTTTGGCCGTGTGGATGTGCTGGTCAACAACGCGGGCATTCAGCACGTCTCCCCTGTGGAGGACTTCCCCGTCGAGCGCTGGGATGCGGTGATCGCCATCAACCTCACCAGCGCGTTTCACACCACCCGCCTCGCGCTGCCTGCGATGCGCGAAGCCAAGTGGGGGCGCATCATCAACGTGGCATCGACACACGGCCTGGTGGGGTCGGCCAACAAATCGGCTTATGTGGCAGCCAAGCACGGCATTGTGGGCCTGACCAAAGTGGTGGCCCTGGAAGCGGCCACGTCCGGGGTGACAGTCAACGCCATTTGCCCGGGCTGGGTGCTGACCCCGTTGGTCGAGAAGCAGATCGTCGCCAAGGCACAGTCTGCTGGAATCCCCCGCGAGCAGGCCGAGCGCGAGTTGCTGGGCGAGAAGCAGCCCTCGCTGCGCTTTACCACGCCCGAACAGCTGGGAGGACTGGCCGTGTTCATGTGTTCGCCGGCTGGCGACAACGTGTGCGGCGTGGCCTGGAATGTGGACGGCGGCTGGGTCGCCCAGTAAGCCTTGAAACAGCCTGCACCGCTGATGCGGGGCAGGCGCAACAGGCCCCCAGCAGGCGTCAGAATCCGACGTTCGCGCCGCCCTTGAGCTTCAGAATTTCGCGCGCTTCGTCGGGCGTGGCGATTTCCAGCGACAGCGCCTCGATGATGGAGCGGATGCGGCGCACCTGCTGGGCGTTGGTCTGCGCCAGGGTGCCGGGTGAGTCCCACAGCGAATCCTCCAACCCCACGCGCACGTTGCCGCCCAGAATGACCGACATGTTGGCGCTGGGCATCTGGTGCCGACCCGCGCCCAGCACCGACCACACATAGTCGTTGCCGAACAGGCGGTCGGCGGTCTGCTTCATTTGCATCACGTGCTCGGGGTGGGGGCCGATGCCACCCAGAATGCCGAACACCGACTGGATGAACAGCGGCGGCTCGACGATCTGGCGCTCGAGGAAGTGCGCTGCCGTGTAGAGGTGTCCCAGGTCGTAGCACTCGATTTCAAACCGCGTCTGGTTGGCGCGGCACGACTCCAGGATGTGCTGGATGTCTGCAAAGGTGTTCTTGAAAATGCGGCTGTCCGAGCCTGCCAGGTAGGGCTCTTCCCAGGGGTGTTGCCAGTTCTTGTAGCGGCTGAGCATGGGGTACAGGCCGAAGTTCATCGAACCCATGTTGAGCGAGGCGACTTCCGGCTTGAGTTGCAGCGCCGGTTGCAGCCGCTCTTCCACGTCCATGGTGGGTGCGCCGCCGGTGGTGAAGTTGATGACCACGTCGGAGCGCGACTTGATGTCACTGGCGAACTCGCGAAAGTACTTCGGGTCCTGCGTGGGCTGGCCGGTCTTGGGGTCGCGTGCGTGCAAGTGCACGATGGCGGCGCCGGCTTCAGCGGCCCCCACCGCGGCATCGGCGATCTCCTTCGGGGTGATCGGCAGATGCGGCGACATCGTCGGCGTGTGGATGGCGCCCGTCACGGCGCAGGTGATGATGACTTTGCGTTTGGGGCGGTAGGCCATGGAGAACTCCTGTGTGATCAACCGTGTTGCAGGCCCACCGACTTGACGCCGGCGATGCAGATTTCCTCGTCCTGATCCCCCGTTCCACCGCTGGCACCGACAGCGCCGATGATCTTGCCGCTCGCATCCTTGATCACCACGGCACCCGGCTGGGGCAGGAACTTGCCGTCCGACGTGGCGGACAGGGAGACAAAGAAGTTGGGGTTGTCCTTGGCGCGCTCGGCCAGGGTGCGACTGGACACCCCCATGCCGGCGGCGCCCCAGGCCTTGGCTCGCGCGACATCAAAGCGGAACATGCTGGCTCCATCCTCACGGGCGTAACTGATCAGCTGGCCGGCGGCATCGAGTACTGCCACACCCATGGGCTGGTAGCCGGCTTGGTTGGAAGCCTGCAGGGCGGCAGCGATGATGCGTTGTGCTTGATCGAGGGTGAGTGTGGTCATGGTGAACGTCCTGAAAAATGGGTGTGGAAGGCTGTCCCCCCGCAAGGCCTGGTGCCCCGGGTTGTCTTCGTTCAAATTATGCGGGAGTCGACCGGGTTCTGCTGTAACGCGGGTTTCACGCCAAGCGGGGTGCGGTTTCGCCAGGTCATGCAGTCGATAAGGCCCGAAGAACCGACCCGGGAGCGACCCTTAAAATTCCTGTCTCTATGAACATCCCCGCCTGGCGACTTTCGGTGGCCCCCATGATGGACTGGACCGACAGGCATTGCCGGTACTTCCATCGCCAGATCACCCAGCGCACGCTGCTCTACACCGAGATGGTCACCACCGGTGCGCTGCTGCATGGCGATGTACCCAGGCATTTGCGCTTTGATGTGAGCGAGCATCCCGTGGCTTTGCAACTCGGCGGCAGCGAGCCCGAGGACCTGGCACGCTGTGCACGCCTGGCGCAGGCATGGGGCTACGACGAGGTCAACCTCAATTGCGGCTGCCCATCCGAGCGCGTGCAACGCGGTGCCTTTGGTGCGTGTCTGATGGCTGAGCCGCAACTCGTGGCCGATGGCGTGAAGGCGATGCGCGACGCCACATCCTTGCCCGTCACTGTCAAGCACCGCATTGGTCTGGACCAGGAGGAGAGCCTGGACAGGGTGGTGGAGTTCATCACGCGCGTGAGCGAGGCGGGCTGCAGTCACTTCATCGTCCACGCCCGCAACGCCTGGCTCAAAGGCTTGTCACCCAAGGAAAACCGGGAGATCCCGCCGCTGCGATACGAGGTGGTCTACCAACTCAAGCGCTTGTTTCCCCAGTTGACGCTGGTGCTCAACGGCGGTCTCAAGACCAACGAGCAGATCGCGGCACAGTTGTCACAGGTGGACGGCGTCATGGTGGGACGAGAGGCCTATCACAACCCCTGGCTCATGGCCGAATGGGATGCCCGCTTTTACCGCGAGGCTTCACGCCTGCCTGATCGTGAAGCCGTGGAGCATGCGATGGTGGCCTACATGGAACGCGAGTCAAGCGAGCGCGGGGTGGGGTGGTCTTCCATCGCCCGCCACATGCTGGGCCTGTGGCATGGACAGCCTGGCGCTCGACGCTGGCGTCAGGTGTGGAGCGATCATCACCTGAAGGATCGCTCACCGCGCGAGGTGAGCGCGCGCGCCACGTCGGCGCGACTGGGGATGGTCTGAGGTCTCAAAGGCCCGATGGACCTGGGGGATGTGGGGTCGTGGTGCCGCAGGGTCAATCAGTTCGCTGCTTCCAGTCCGCTCAGAAAGTGCTCGCGCATGCGCTGTGCACTGGCGGCTGCATCCCGTGACTGCAAGGCCTGCAGCAACAGCCGGTGTTCCTGCAAGGACTCCACGATGCGACCCGATTTCAGCAGGGACTGGTGCCGGTTGAGCTTCATCACCTTGCGCAAGTCCGCCACCATCTGTTCGCGCCAGCGGTTGTCCGCCAGTTGCAGCAGCCGCTGGTGGAATTCCTCGTTGATGCGAAAGAAGGCCTCGCGGTCGCCCTGAGCTGTTTCCAGCGCTTGATGCAGCTCTGCCAGCGACTGCAACTCCGCGTCACTGGCGCGCTCGGCCACCACGCCTGCAGCGTCGGATTCCAGTAAGGCCAGCAGGTGGTAGACGTCGGTCAGGTCTTTCTCATTGACCTCGGTGACGTAGGCGCCGCGGCGCATCTTCATGGTGATCAGCCCCTCGGCCGCCAGCACTTTCAGGGCTTCACGCAGGGGCGTGCGGCTGATGCCGTAGGCCTCGGCGATCTTCACCTCGTCAATCCAGCTGCCGGGCTCCAGCTCGCGCTCGAAGATGCGCTGGCGCAGCAATTCGGCCACTTCTTCGTAGAGCGCGCGGGGGGTGAGGGTGATGGCGGCCATGGGGTGTTGTCAGTTTGGATCAATATTATGCATCAATAATTATGAATGATGGATGGGGATTTGGCCTAGAATCCCCACTTGATTCGACCGTCCCGGGTTGGCCATCCACCCGCGACGATCGAGGGCTGCAGGCCCTCCACCCACGACACTTCATTGACCAAAGGCCATCGACATGACCGCCAAGACGCCTGAATTCACCCCCGCCACCCTGGAAGCCTGGCACAAGGCCGCCACCAAATCGGCCCCGGGCGGGGACGTGAGCCAACTCGACTGGATCACCCCCGATGGCATTCGCGTCAAGCCGCTCTACACCGCCGCCGACACCCAGGCCTTGCCCCACGCAGACACGCTGCCGGGCTTTGAGCCCTTCTTGCGTGGCCCGCAAGCCACCATGTACGCGGTGCGCCCCTGGACCATTCGCCAGTACGCCGGCTTCTCCACCGCCGAGGAGTCCAATGCCTTCTATCGCAAGGCACTGGCGGCAGGGGGGCAGGGTGTGTCAGTGGCCTTCGACCTGGCCACGCACCGTGGCTATGACTCCGACCATCCGCGCGTGACGGGGGACGTGGGCAAGGCCGGCGTGGCCATCGACTCGGTCGAGGACATGAAGATTTTGTTCAACGAGATCCCGCTGGACAAGGTGTCGGTCTCGATGACCATGAACGGCGCGGTGCTGCCCGTGCTGGCCGGCTACGTGGTGGCCGCTGAAGAGCAGGGCGTCTCGCAGGACCAGTTGAGCGGCACCATTCAGAACGACATTCTGAAAGAGTTCATGGTGCGCAACACCTACATCTACCCGCCCGAGCCGTCGATGAAGATCATTGGCGACATCATCGAGTACACCTCGACGCACATGCCCAAGTTCAACTCGATCTCGATCTCGGGCTACCACATGCAGGAAGCCGGTGCCAATCAGGCGCTGGAGATGGCCTTCACGCTCGCCGACGGCAAGGAGTATGTGAAGACCGCCATCGCCAAGGGCATGGACGTGGACGACTTTGCCGGTCGCCTGTCGTTCTTCTGGGCTGTGGGCATGAACTTCTACCTGGAGATCGCCAAGATGCGCGCGGCGCGCCTCTTGTGGTGCCGCATCATGAAGGGCTTCAATGCCAAGAATCCCAAGAGCCTGATGCTGCGCACCCACTGCCAGACCTCGGGCTGGTCGCTCACCGAGCAGGACCCCTACAACAACGTGGTGCGCACCACCATCGAGGCGATGGCGGCCGTGTTTGGCGGCACGCAGTCGTTGCACACCAACTCGCTGGATGAGGCCATTGCACTGCCCACCGAGTTCAGCTCGCGCATTGCCCGCAACACGCAGCTCATCATCCAGGAAGAAACGCACATCACCCACGTGATCGACCCCTGGGCCGGTTCCTACATGATGGAGAGTCTGACTCAGGAGATGGTGGACAAGGCCTGGGCCATCATCGAGGAAGTCGACGCCATGGGCGGCATGACCAAGGCGGTGGACAGCGGTTGGGCCAAACTCAAGATTGAAGCGGCGGCGGCTGAAAAGCAGGCCCGCATCGACTCCGGCAAGGACGTGATTGTCGGCGTCAACAAATACAAACTGGCCAAGGAAGATCCGGTGGACATCCTGGAGGTGGACAACGTCAAGGTGCGCGACGGCCAGATCGCCCGCCTGAAAGCCATCAAGGCCCAGCGCGACAACGCAGCGGTGCAGGCAGCCCTCCAGGCCCTGACCACTGCCGCCGAGAGCGGACAGGGCAACCTGCTGGACCTGTCCATTCGGGCCATTCGGTTGCGCGCCACGGTGGGCGAGGTGTCTGACGCCCTGGAACAGATTTTCGGGCGCCACCGCGCCGACACGCAAAAGGTGACCGGTGTGTACGCTGCGGCCTATGACTCTGCCGAAGGCTGGGACAAACTCAAGGGCGAAATTGCCCAGTTCGCTGAACAGCAAGGCCGTCGCCCGCGCGTGATGATCGCGAAGCTGGGTCAGGACGGCCACGACCGGGGCGCCAAGGTGGTGGCCACCGCCTATGCCGACCTCGGCTTTGATGTGGACATGGGGCCGCTGTTCCAGACACCTGAAGAGTGCGCCCGTCAGGCCATCGAGAACGATGTCCATGCAGTCGGTGTGTCGACCTTGGCGGCTGGCCACAAGACGCTGGTGCCGGCCATCATCGCCGAACTGAAAAAGCAAGGCGCGCACGACATCATTGTGTTTGTGGGCGGGGTGATTCCGCGCCAGGACTACGAGTTTTTGTACGAGGCGGGCGTGAAGGGCATCTACGGCCCGGGCACCCCGATTCCTGCCAGCGCCAAGGACGTGCTGGAGCAGATCAGGAAGGCCGTGGGCTGACCCCGTCCTCGCAGACACTTCAACCACCTGGTGACGCGTGACACCTGACCAACTCCTGCAAGGCTTGCTGCATGGCGAGGCGCCCGAGCAACGGCGTGCCATGGCCAAGTCCATCACCTTGCTGGAGTCCACCCGGGCCGATCATCGCCTGTCGGCTGACGAGCTGTTGACGGGCGTGTTGCCGCACACGGGGCGCTCGTTTCGCTTGGGCATCAGCGGTGTGCCGGGGGTGGGCAAGTCCACCTTCATCGAGGTTCTGGGGCTGTATCTGATCAAGCAGGGCCACCGCGTGGCGGTGCTGGCCGTCGATCCTTCGTCCACGGTGTCGGGCGGCTCCATCCTGGGGGACAAGACGCGCATGGAGCACTTGTCCGTGCACCCGCAAGCGTATATCCGTCCCAGCCCGTCCAGCGGCACCCTGGGGGGCGTGGCCGAGAAAACCCGCGAAGCCATGCTGGTGTGCGAGGCGGCGGGTTACGACGTGGTGATCGTCGAAACCGTGGGCGTGGGTCAAAGCGAAACGGCGGTGGCCAACATGACCGACATGTTCTGCCTGCTGCAATTGCCCAACGCCGGGGACGATCTGCAGGCCATCAAGAAGGGCGTGATGGAACTGGCCGATCTGGTGGTCATCAACAAGGCGGACATCGACCCCAACGCGGCCACGCGCGCCGAAGCACAAATCACCAGCGCCCTGCGGCTGCTGGGCCTGCACGGCAACCCCGATCATGCCCACCATGACGAGTCCCTCTGGCACCCGCAGGTGGTGAAGATCAGCGCCTTGCTGGGGCAGGGTGTCGATGCCTTCTGGGCGTCGGTGAGCGAATTCAAGCGTTTGCAGAGCGCCAACGGCAAACTGGCGCAGCGCCGCGAACGCCAGGCCCAGTCCTGGATGTGGGAGCGCATTGAAGCCGGACTGAGACAGACATTTCGCGCGCAACCCCGCGTGCAAGCGCTGCTGCCCGAAGTGAGTGAACGTGTGCGCAACGGCCAGTTGGCTGCATCCACCGCGGCAAGACAACTGCTCGACGCCTACCGGGCGGCGGGCTGACCTTATTTTTTCTGGAGAACAGAGAGCATCACCATGCAAGACATCAACGAACAACTGGACCAAAAGCGCGCCGCGGCGCGCCTCGGCGGCGGCGAAAAACGCATCGCCGCGCAACACGCCAAAGGCAAGCTGACCGCGCGCGAGCGCATCGAGGTGCTGCTCGACGAGGGCACCTTCGAAGAGTGGGACATGTTCGTCGAGCACCGTTGCACCGACTTCGGCATGGAAGACAACAAGATTCCCGGCGACGGCGTGGTGACGGGCTACGGCATGATCAATGGCCGCCTGGTGTTTGTCTTCAGTCAGGACTTCACCGTGTTTGGCGGTGCGTTGTCCGAGGCGCATGCGGAAAAAATCTGCAAGATCATGGACCAGGCCATGAAAGTCGGCGCCCCCGTCATCGGTCTGAATGATTCGGGCGGTGCCCGCATTCAGGAAGGCGTGGCGTCTTTGGGCGGCTATGCCGAGGTGTTCCAGCGCAACGTCATGGCCAGCGGTGTCATCCCCCAGATCAGCATGATCATGGGTCCATCGGCCGGTGGTGCGGTGTACTCGCCCGCCATGACCGACTTCATCTTCATGGTGAAGGACAGCTCCTACATGTTCGTGACCGGACCCGAGGTGGTCAAGACGGTGACGCACGAGGAAGTCACTGCCGAGGAGCTGGGCGGTGCGCTCACCCACACCACCAAGAGTGGCGTGGCCGACATGTCGTTTGAAAATGACGTCGAGGCGCTATTGATGCTGCGTCGTCTCTACAACTACCTGCCGCTCAACAACCGCGAAAAAGCGCCGGCGCGCCCCAGTGGTGACCCGACCGATCGCGCCGACCTGAGCCTGGACACCCTGGTGCCCGAGAACCCCAACAAGCCTTACGACATGAAGGAGCTGATCGCCAAGACGGTGGACGACGGCGATTTCTTCGAGTTGCAGCCCGAGTACGCCAAGAACATCCTGATCGGCTTTGCGCGCATGGGCGGTCAGACGGTGGGCATCGTGGCCAACCAGCCGCTGGTGCTGGCCGGTTGTCTGGACATCAAGAGCTCCATCAAGGCCGCACGCTTTGTGCGCTTTTGCGATGCCTTCAACATCCCGGTGGTGACCTTTGTGGACGTGCCCGGTTTCATGCCCGGCACCTCGCAGGAGTATGGCGGCATCATCAAGCACGGCGCCAAGCTGCTGTACGCCTACGCCGAGTGCACGGTGCCCAAGATCACCGTCATCACCCGCAAGGCCTACGGCGGTGCCTATGACGTGATGTCCTCCAAGCACCTGCGCGGCGATGTCAACTTTGCCTGGCCCAATGCCGAAATTGCGGTGATGGGAGCCAAGGGCGCGGTGGAAATCATCTTCCGTGAAGACAAGAACGATCCCGAAAAACTCGCGGCACGCGAGGCGGAATACAAGGCCCGCTTTGCCAACCCGTTTGTGGCCGGTGCGCGTGGTTACATCGACGACGTGATTCAGCCGCATGAAACCCGTAAGCGCATCTGCCGCTCGCTGATGATGCTGAAAGACAAAAAGATCGAGAACCCCTGGCGCAAGCACGGGAACATCCCGCTGTGAGTCGAAAGGACAACACCATGTTCAAGAAAATTCTGATTGCCAACCGCGGCGAGATCGCTTGCCGTGTCATCGCCACCGCCCGCAAGATGGGCATCGCCACCGTGGCGGTGTATTCCGAGGCCGACAAAGAGGCCCGTCATGTGCAGCTCGCTGACGAGGCCGTGCTGCTTGGTCCCGCCCCCTCGCGCGAGTCGTATCTGGTTGCCGACAAGATCATCGCGGCCTGCAAGGCCACCGGTGCCCAAGCTGTGCACCCTGGCTATGGCTTCCTGTCCGAGAACGAGGAGTTCGCAGCCCGTTGCGAGAAGGAAGGCATCGCCTTCATCGGACCCAAGTCCCACTCCATTGCCGCCATGGGCGACAAGATCGCGTCCAAAAAACTGGCCAATGAAGCCAAGGTCAACACCATCCCCGGCTACAACGACGCCATCGAAACGGCGGAGAAGGCCGTGGAGATTGCCCAGGGCATTGGCTACCCGGTGATGATCAAGGCCTCGGCTGGCGGCGGCGGCAAGGGCCTGCGCGTGGCCTTTACCGACAAGGAGGCATTCGAAGGCTTCACCTCGTGTCGCAACGAAGCGCGCAACAGCTTTGGCGATGACCGCGTGTTCATCGAAAAATACGTGCTGGAGCCGCGCCACATCGAAATTCAGATTCTGGGCGACAGCCACGGCAACGTGCTGTACCTGAATGAGCGCGAGTGTTCGATTCAGCGTCGCCATCAGAAGGTGATCGAAGAGGCGCCGTCTCCTTTCATCAGCGACGCCACCCGCAAAGCCATGGGCGAGCAGGCCGTGGCCCTGGCCAAGGCGGTGAAGTACCAGTCCGCCGGCACGGTGGAGTTTGTGGTGGGCAAGGACCAGGATTTCTATTTCCTGGAAATGAACACCCGCCTGCAGGTGGAGCACCCGGTGACCGAGTGCATCACCGGGCTTGACCTGGTGGAGCAGATGATTCGCGTGGCAGCCGGCGAAAAACTGCAGTTCGCACAAGCCGATGTGAAGCGCAATGGCTGGGCCATCGAGTGCCGCATCAACGCTGAAGACCCGTTCCGCAACTTCCTGCCCTCCACCGGGCGTCTGGTGCGCTTCCAGACACCGGCCACCTCCATGACCCAGGGTGACACCGGCAACCTGCTGGGCGTGCGCGTGGACACGGGCGTGCAAGAAGGCGGCGAGA
>CANFMY010000085.1 GCA_947448375.1 Comamonadaceae bacterium
TATGGGGTCCTCAACGCACGGATCAAGCATCGTTTCCAGCCTGCCCAGCAACTGCACATGGAAGCCTACCTGGGCGTTGACAACCTCAGCAATCGTGCCTGGGTGGGCTCGGTCATCGTCAACCAGGCCATCAACCAGTTTTACGAACCTGGCATGCCGAGGTCTTGGGTGGTGGGCTTGCAGACCAAGCTGCCCTTGTAACGGCATAACGGCCAGCGAAGCAATCGCCCAGGGATGGGCTCGGCGGTCAGCAACGCCTGCCCCTAAAATCCATCCAACGCCGCCGTAGTTCAATGGATAGAACGAGCGCCTCCTAAGCGCTAGATACAGGTTCGATTCCTGTCGGGGGCGCCACACATGACACAAATGCAGTTGTTTTAACGAGCCCCTCTGCAAGCTGTCATGGGCGGGATGGCTCCAGATACAGAGGCGATATTGCGGCTACTCACCCTCTTCTTGGCTTGGGCTCTAGCGTCCTGCTCTTCCTCGGAGGAAGGGTTCACGCTTTACAGGACTTCCTTGACCGGGGAGACAGTCAGGTTCCATGTGTTCACCTTTGATGCATCGGGCGGTAGCGAGTACAACATGAACAACTGTCACCTAGCTGCAGAACGCTTTGCGAAACAACAAGGTGATCAATATCAATTCTGGTGCGAAAAGGGACCCCACCAAAAATGACCTGTGTTGCGCCTCAGTCTTTGAATTGCTTAGAAAGAAGGTATTTTCTGCGCAGCAATTCCATGCCCAAGCATCCCGTTCCTGGGTAGAGTCGCAATCCACCCTATGACGTGGAAACAGGTCCAGGCTGGACTTGCTACCGCACAAAAGGCGGAGGGTTGGCCATCGCCTAGCTTTCTGACTGGTGATGTTCACACATACCCCTTCTGCACTGAATTGGATGAAGCCGAGCATTCGTTGATGGCCTGCTGAGGCCCAGCAAAAACCTGTGATGCTCTGTAGCAAGGTTCTTGTATCACACAAGGCGTTTGCAAAAAATTCAGCATCCCGCATTACCATGACTTGTAAACACTTGGTTTACATACTATGATTTTGTCATTTCGGCACAAAGGGCTTGAACGGTTTTTCTCCACGGGCAGTACAAAAGGCATCCAGGCCATTCATGCGGCCAAGCTTCGGTTACAGCTGACAGCGCTCAACGTGGCAAGAGGTCCGCAGGATTTACACGATCCTTCGTGGCGATTGCACAGCCTGAGCGGTAACCGCTTGGGTTTTTACGCACTGACCATTCACGCCAATTGGCGACTGACTTTTCAATTTTTAGACCAGGACGTTGAACTCCTGGACTATCTGGATTACCACTGAGGTGTTCGATGAAGATGCACAACCCCGCTCATCCTGGTGAAATGTTGAAGCCTTTGATGGCCGACTTGCACACGACGGTGACCGCCTTTTCACAGCATGTCGGCATCAGCCGCGTCATGCTGTCTCGTGTCCTGAACGCTCGGGCGGGGGTGAGCGCCGACATGGATCTTCGGCTGAGCGAGGCCCTGGGAACATCCCCGGGCTACTGGCTCGCGCTGCAGTCACAACGCGATCTGTGGGTCGCCAAACAGTCGGCCAAGCAGCGCCCCCGGATTCAGCGCTTGCGCGCCTCTCAGGCTGGGTGACCATCCCAGACGAGACAAACAGCCTGCCAACGCTCCCAGCAGGGGTTTTCCCTGAACGCTCCAGCACAGGGGCGGTAGCGCCGTTTGACTACACTGTGATGGACCTTGTCAAACTTTCTCAACCCGATTAGGCTTGACCTCTTCATTTGCAAGGCCGGTCGCGGCCCCTTGGGAGTTTTCATGAATTCTGTGTCTGTCAAACAACTGGCCCTGAAGTTGGCCCTGTCCACCAGTCTGCTGCTGGGGCTGGCAGGGGGGGTGTTGGCCGAAACCCTGCGCTGGGCGGCCCAGAACGACATCCTAACCCTCGACCCACACGCACAGAACCACGCGACGACCAACAACCTCGTGGGCCATGCCTACGAACCCCTGGTGCGGTTTGACCGCAACTACAAGCCCGAGCCCGCACTGGCCACCAGTTGGTCGCAGGTCAACCCCACCACGGTGCGCTTCAATCTGCGTCGCAATGTCAAGTTTCACGACGGTAGCGCGTTCACCGCTGATGATGTGGTGTTCTCGTTCGACCGCATCCGTCAGCCGCAAGGCACCTTGAGCATTTATGTGGCCGGCGTGAAGGAAATCCGCAAGGTTGATGACTTCACCATCGACGTCATCAGCGAAACCGCCAACCCGGTGATGTTGAACAACTTCAACACCTTCTACATCATGAGCAAGGCGTGGGCCATCAAGAACAAGTCCGAGAAGGTGCAGGACTACCGCAACAAGGAAGAAACCTTTGCGTCACGCAATGCCAATGGCACCGGCCCCTACATCATCAAGGAATGGGTGGCTGACCAGCGCATCGTCCTGACGGCCAACAAGGGCTGGTGGGACAAGATGCCGGGCAATGTGACCGATGTGATCTACACCCCCATCAAGTCCGACCCGACCCGCATTGCCGCCCTGATCGCTGGCGACGTGGATGCCGTGACCGACTTGCCCACCCAGGACGTGGGTCGCCTGCGCACCACGCCCAGCCTGAGTGTGCTCGATGGTCCCGAGGTGCGCACCATCTTCATCGTGATGGACCTGGGCAGCGACGAACTCAAGTACGGCTCCAAGGGCCCCAACCCCTTCAAGGACCTGCGCGTTCGCAAGGCGCTCAACATGAGCATGGATCGCAGCGGCATTCAGCGCAGCATCATGCGCGGCCTGTCCATGCCGGCGGCCATCATGGTGGCCCCTGGCGTGAATGGTTACGCGGAAGCCTCTGACAAGCCGCCCGCCGTGGACGTGGAAGGCGCCAAAAAATTGCTGGCCGAAGCCGGATTTCCCAACGGCTTCGAGTTCACGCTGGATTGCCCGAACAACCGCTATGTGAACGATGAAGAAATTTGCCAGGCCCTGGTGAACATGTGGGCCCGCGTTGGCGTGAAGGTCAAACTCAACGCCATGCCCTTTGCCACCTTCGCCTCCAAGTTCCAGAACATGGACACCAGTGCATTCCTGCTGGGCTGGGGTGTGGCCAACTACGACGCCGTGTACACGCTGCAATCCATCGTCCGTACGCGCACCAAGGGGGCAGATGGCAACTTCAACTTCGGCAAAATCAGCAATGCGCAACTCGATGCGCTGGTGGACCGCATCAACGCGAGCCCCGCGGGTGCCGAGCGCAACCGTCTGCTGAAAGAAGGGCTGGAGCTCACGCGCGACCAGGTGCTCACGCTGCCCATCCACCACCAGATGCGCCCGTGGGCCATGAAGAAGAACGTCACCATGGTGCACAACTCCAACGATGCACCCAAGATGATCTACGTGAACGTGACGAAATAAGCCCCGGCCCTCACGCCACCGCGTGACAGGCAATGCGAATGCCCTGGAAATTTCTCATCTCCGGGCGTTGCTGACGGCAAACTTCGGTGGCCTGCGGACAGCGCGGATGGAAGGCGCAGCCACTCGGCGGTGACAGGGGGTTGGGCACCTCGCCTTGCACGGGCAAGCGGGGCTGCGTGCCGGGACGCAATTTGGGAATCGCGTCCAGCAGCAGGCGGGTGTAGGGGTGACGGGGCGCAGAAAACAAGGTCTCGGTCGAGGCCATCTCCACCAGGCGCCCCAGGTACATCACCCCCACCTGATCACTCACCTGACGCACCACGGCCAGGTTGTGCGAGATGAAGAGATAGGTCAGGCCACGCTCGCGTTGCAAGTCCATCATGAGGTTGAGCACCTGCGCCTGCACGCTCACATCCAGTGCCGAGGTGGGTTCATCGCAGACCAGAAACTCGGGTTGTGACGCCAGCGCACGCGCAATCGAAATGCGCTGCCGCTGCCCCCCGGAAAACTGATGCGGAAACTTGTTGGCGTCCAGCGGGTTGAGGCCCACCGATTCCAGCAATTCGCCCACCCGCTGCAGACACTGCACTTGCGTCTTGACCGTCTGGTGAACCCACAAGGGTTCGGCCACGATGTCCCGCACCCGCCAGCGCGGGTTGAGGCTGGCATAAGGGTCTTGAAAAATCATCTGCATGCGCCGACGCAACGCCCGCCCCTGCGGTTGTGCGAGAGTGTCATGCAAGTTGGCGCCCTCAAACTGCACCTCGCCCTGACTGGGTGCATAAAGCCCCACCAGCAATCGCGCCAGCGTGCTCTTGCCGCAACCGGACTCGCCCACCAAGGCCAGCGTTTGTCCGCGCTCGATGTCAAAGTCCACCTCGCTCACGGCTTGCAACAGTTGTCGGGGTTTGCCTTCGATCACCCGGTTGAGCCAGGGAGCCGACACGTCAAATTGCTTGCTCAAGCCCCGCACGTGTACCAAGGGTTGGCGCGTCATGTCGACACCTCCGCCGACACCGCAGGGTCGGCGTGCAGGGGGTGCCAGCACGCCACGGGGTGGTGAGTCAGGGAGGCCTCGGGTTGCGCCAGCACGGGTCGCTCGGCCAGGCAACGGGTCGACGCGCGCTCACACCGGGGGTGAAAGGCGCAGCCGCCGGGTATTGCCGTGAGGCGCGGCATACTGCCCGGAATTTGGTGCAAACGCTCACGCGTGACGTCCGTGGACGGAATCGAGGCCATGAGACCGCGCGAGTACGGATGATGCGCGGCGTGGATCACCTGCTGCACCGCCCCCACTTCCACCAGACGACCGGCGTACATCACGCCCACGCGGTCGCAGGCTTCGGCGATGACGCCCATGTCGTGGGTGATGAGCATGACCGCCGCACCGCGTTGATGACACAGTCGCTTGAGCAGTTCGATGATCTGGGCCTGAATGGACACGTCCAGTGCCGTGGTGGGTTCATCGGCAATGATGAGTTCGGGTTCGGCCGCCAGGGCCAGCGCAATGACCACACGTTGCCGCATGCCGCCCGAAAACTGGTGCGGGTAATGCGTCATGCGCTCGGCCGCTGCGGGAATGCCCGTGTCTTGCAGCAACTGCACGGCACGCTGCCAGGCCTCCTGGGCGGATAACGGCAAGTGGGCCTGAATGGTTTGCGTGAGTTGATGCCCCACCGACAGCAAGGGGTTGAGCGAAGTGAGCGGGTCCTGAAAAATGGCACCAATGCGCTTGCCGCGCACGTGCCGCATGCGATCCGGGGGCAAATCGTCGATGCGCTCGCCACCGAGCAGAATCTGCCCCTCGCTGATGCGCCCGGGGGGTTCGAGCAAACCGATGATGGACGCACCCGTCAGGGACTTGCCTGCACCCGACTCGCCCACCAGACCGAGAATTTCGCCTGCTTCAATGCTGAAGCTGACCTGGTCCAGGGCCTTGAGCACCGCGCGTCGCTGCGGAAACTCGACGCTGAGGTTGCGGACTTCCAGCAATGCCATGGACCGCCTCACTGCAAACGAGGATTGAGCGCATCGCGCAGCCAATCCCCCAGTAGGTTGATGGACAGCGAGATGAGCATCAGCATCGCGCCGGGAAACACCGTGATCCACCACTCGCCTGAAAACAAAAAGTCATTGCCAATGCGAATGAGCGTGCCCAGCGACGGTGAGGTGGGTGGCGCCCCGACCCCCAGAAACGACAAGGTGGCCTCGGTGATGATGGCCGTGGCCACCTGGATGGTGGCCAGCACCAGCACCGGCCCCAGCACGTTGGGCAGGATGTGTCGCCGCATGATGCTGAGTGGCCCCACCCCCGTGATGCGCGCGGCCTGCACGTATTCCTTGTTACGCTCGACCAGGGTGGCGCCGCGCACCGTGCGCGCATACTGCACCCAGCCGGTCAGGCTGATCGAGAGGATGAGCACGCCAAACGCCAGCGAGTCGTCCGCATTCGGAAACAGGGCCCGGCCCACGCCTGAAATCAGCAAGGCCACCAGAATCGCGGGAAACGACAGCATGACGTCACAGATGCGCATCACCAGGCTGTCCACCGCCCCGCCGACAAATCCCGACACGAGGCCCAGCGACACGCCGAGCAATGCCGACAGCAACACCGAGGCCAACCCCACCAGCAGCGAGATGCGCGAGCCGTACAACAGAGCCGACACGATGTCCCGCCCCTGGTCATCCGTGCCCAGCAGATAGCGCAGTTGACCGCCATCGGTCCAGGCCGGGGGCAACAAGGCATCGGAGAGTTGCAGACTCGCCGGGTCAAACGGGTTGTGAGGTGCGATCCACGGCGCGAGCAGCGCGCCGAACAGGCAGGCCAGGGCCACGGCCAAGGCCACCCAGGCGGTGGGCGTGCCACGGAAGTGGTAGGCCAGGTCGCTGTCCCAGGCGCGTGCCCAGGTGTCGCGCCACGACGAGTGGGCGTCTTGAGCCGACATCAGCGTGTCTCCTTTAGACGCGGATCCACCAGCAGGTAGAGCAGATCGACCACCAGGTTGATGGTGACAAAGATCAGGGAAATGAGGCACAGGTAGGCGGCCATGACCGGAATGTCTGCATGCGACACCGCCTGGATGAACAACAGGCCCATGCCAGGCCACTGGAACACGGTCTCGGTGATGATGGCAAAGGCGATCAACGAGCCGAGTTGCAAACCCGTGATGGTGATGACCGGCACCAGGGTGTTGCGCAAGGCGTGGCCGTAGTAAATGGTGCGCTCGGGCAAGCCGCGCGCACGCGCAAACTTGATGAAGTCGGTGCGCAGCACCTCCAGCATCTCGGCACGCACCAGACGCATGATCAGCGTGAGCTGAAAAATGGCCAGGGTGAGCGCCGGCAGTATCAGGTGCAGCCAGCCGTCGCGGGTCAGCATGCCGGTGCTCCAGGTGCCCCATTGCACCACTTGCCCGCGCCCGAAGCTGGGCAGCCAGCCCAGCCACACCGCAAACACCAGGATCAGCAAAATGCCAATCAGAAAAGTGGGCAGCGACACCCCGAGCAAGGACAGCGTCATGAACACGCGCGTCATGATGTGACGCGGACGCAGGGCCGCAAACACACCCATGGGAATGCCCACACACAGGGCAAGCACAGCTGCGCACACCGCCAGTTCCAGCGTGGCGGGCAAACGCTCGGCAATCAGGGTGGAGACTTTGGCGCCTTGACGCAGGCTGATCCCGAAGTCGCCCTGCGCGGCATTCAGCACGAAGTGTCCGAACTGCACGATGAAGGGCCGATCCAGGCCCAGCTCCTGCCGCAACTCGCGCACTTTATCGGGGGTGGCGTCCTGACCCAGCATGAACAACACGGGATCACCCACATACTGGAACAGCATGAAGGCGATGAACGCCACCACCAGCATGACCAGGGTGGCCTGGAACATCCTGCGAAGCATGAAAACAAGCATAGGCTGATGTTAACGAACCTTCACCCTGGGGTGGCTCAGGGATTGCACGGCACTGCCGGCCCAGTGGACGTGGCACTCACACCCGGCTCGCCCATGGGCTCGCACAATCCGCGGCCTGCCTACCCGCGCGATCTGCACTGCCAACCCTGCACCGCCAACCCTGCACCGCCATCCCAGCACCATGCCCGCCCCACCTACCGCCCCACCTACCGCCCCACCTACCGCCCCACCTACCGCCGTTCCTACCACCGTTCCTACCACCGTGCCCACCACACCCACCTCCTCACTCATCCTGGCCAAGCCCACGCCCGCCCTGCGCGCAGCCCTCGAGACCGATGCCACGGCCTGCCTGGACGCGCTGATCGCACAGGCGCTGCACTGGCAGGCCTCGGACATCCATTTCGAGCCGTTCGAGCACGGCCTGCGGGTGCGGTGCCGGGTCGATGGCCGACTTCGGCTGATGCCATCGCCCTCGCCCGGGCTGCGCGAGCGGCTGCTCTCGCGCCTGAAAGTGCTGGCCCGACTCGACATCGCCGACAAGCGCATCGCCCAGGACGGGCAGCTCAACTGGTCTCAGCAGGGGCAGACGGTGCACCTGCGGGTCAGCACCCTCCCCACCCTGCAGGGCGAAAAAATCGTGCTCCGGGTGCTCGACACCCGGCAATTGCCGCTGTCGCTGCCCGCCCTGGGCTACACGCCACACGATCTGGCCCAACTCACCCAGGCCCTGGCGCGTCCGCACGGCATGGTGCTGCTCACCGGCCCCACCGGGTCGGGCAAGACGGCCACGCTTTACAGCTGTCTGGCCCACTTGCAGCACGAGGCGGTGAATATCGCCACCGTGGAGGACCCCTCCGAAATTCCGCTGGACGGCATCAACCAGGTGTCGGTCAATGAACGGGCGGGCCTGGGGTTTGCGCAAGCCCTGCGCGCCTTGTTGCGACAGGACCCGGACATCCTCATGGTGGGCGAGATGCGCGACCGCGAAACCGCCAGCATTGCACTCCAGGCCGCGCAAACCGGTCACCTGGTGCTCTCCACCCTGCACAGCAACGATGCGCCCAGCGCGTTGTGGCGGCTGGTGCAACTCGGCCTGGAGCGCACACAAGTGGCCCACACGGTGCACCTGATCGTCGCGCAACGGCTGGTGCGGCGTTTGTGTCCGCATTGCCGGGTACCGCCCGACAACGAGCACGGCACCTGGACAGCGGGTGGCTGTCTCCACTGCCACGAGGGCTACCGCGGCCGGGTGGGGCTGTTTCAGGTAATGCCGATATCGGCCACGATGCAAGGCCTCATCAGTGCCGGGGCCGATGTGCAAACCCTGAGCCGGCAGGCCCACGACGAGGGTGTTCGCAGCGTGTTTGAAGATGGGTGCGACAAGGCGCGCCAGGGCCTCACCACCCTGGGCGAGGTACAAGGGGTGGCACATGCCTGAGCCCGAACTGCTGGAATTCACCCGGCAACTGCGGGTGTTGCTGCAAGCGGGACTGCCCTTGCTGGCGGGCCTGGACCTGATGGCCCAGGGCAACCCGCCGCACCACACACGTCAGCTGGTGCGCCACCTGCGGCGTCAGATCATGGCGGGGCGCTCCCTGCACGCGGCCCTGGGTGCGCTGGCCCACATGCCGCGCTCGTACACCCACACCATCGCGGCGGGCGAGGCCTCGGGCTCGTTGCCCCAGGTGCTGCAGCGTCTGGCCGACGAGCTGGAATCACGGCTCACGCTGGCGCGGCAACTGCGTGCGGCGTTGACGTACCCGCTCGTGGTGCTGCTGATGGCCCTGGCCGTGGTGAGCGTGATGCTGGTGTGGGTCATTCCAGCCTTTGAAGGCATGTTCAGCTCGCTGGGCGGGCAGCTGCCAACCGCCACACGCTGGGTGCTGGCGCTCAGCCACGGGGTCACGGCGCACTGGCCTGGCCTGGTGAGTGGCCTGGCGCTGGTGGTGCTGGCCTGGCTGGCGAGTTGGCGTCACCCGCAGGGTCGTCGCCTGTTGCTGGAGGCGTGGTGGCGAGTGCCCGGCTGGGGCCCCCTGCACCGGCTGGGCTGCCTGGCCCGCTGGACCCGCACCCTGGCCACCTTGAGCGCTGCGGGCCTGCCGCTCACCGATGCCCTGACCCACCTGCAAGGTCTCGCAGGCCACCCGCGCTTTGATGCAGCCACCCATCACATCCGCCGCGCGTTGGTCCAGGGACAAAGCCTCACGCGGGCGCTGGCCCGCTTTGGGCCACAGCGGGTGCAGCGGCGTGAGCCCGAGTTGTTTTCAGGCATGATGCTGCAGATGACACACATCGGGGAAGAATCCGGATCGCTGGACGTGCTGCTGGAGCGTGCCGCCCAGCAACTCGAACACGACCTGGCCCGGCGCGTGGCCGCGCTCTCGCGCCTGGTCGAGCCGGCCTTGATGGTGGTGCTGGGAGGGCTGGTGGGTGGCCTGGTGATCGCCCTGTACCTGCCGCTGTTTCAGTTGGGACAAATTCTGTGATGACGATCGAAGCGGTGTGGCCCTGGCTGTGGGCCGTGGGTGGCCTGCTGAGCGGGAGTTTTCTGAACGTCATGATCCATCGCTGGCCCTTGATGCTCGCCGCTGACCTGGAAGACGCTGAGCACGAGGCGCACGCGCGACAACTCACGCTGGCCTGTCCACGTTCACACTGCCCCCATTGCCACGCCCCACTCACCGTCCTGCAACTGATTCCCGTGCTGAGCTTTGTCTGGCTGCGGGGACGTTGCGGTCACTGCCGCCAGCCCATCGCCTGGCGCTACCCAGCGGTTGAGTTGCTCAACACGGCGTGGTGGCTCTGGTGCGGGCTTGCCCTGCCGGCCTGGCTGGCGCCGATACCGCTGCCGGGCGCCATGGTGGGATTGCCGGGCGTGCACAACTGGGGGCCATCCTTGGCCTGGTCGCTGTGGGGCAGCGCGGTGCTGGCGCTGGCGTGGATCGACTGGGACAGCACCTGGCTGCCCGATGGCCTGACCCAACCCCTGGTGTGGGGCGGTCTGGTGGCGGCGGGGCTGGGGTGGAGTGGGCTGCCGCTGCCCCAGGCACTGGCCGGTGCAGTGCTCGGCTACCTGTCGCTGTGGAGCGTGGCCACCGGGTTTGAGTGGGTCACCGGGCAAGAGGGCATGGGCGGTGGAGATTTCAAGCTGCTGGCCGCGCTGGGGGCCTGGTGCGGTCCGATGCTGTTGATCCCGCTGGTGCTCATGGCCTCGGTACTGGGGTTGCTGGTGGGGGTGGTGCTGCGTGCGAGGGGGCAATTACGGGACGGCCGGTACATTCCGTTTGGCCCCTTCCTGATTGGTGCAGCCGTGGCCTTGCGCCTGGGCCTGGACCGTCTGATCCAGACGGCCTGGGGGGTGTCATAGACTGTCGGCCATGCTTGCCTCTGCATCTACGACTTCTCGCCCCCTGCTGCTGGGTCTGACCGGCGGCATTGGCAGTGGCAAAAGCACGGTGTCGCGTCGCCTGGCCGAACTCGGCGCCGTGGTGATCGATGCCGACGCCATCGCCCGCAGCGTGACCGCTCCAGCGGGGACGGCCATGCCAGCCATCCGGGCGCAGTTCGGCGACGGGTTTGTCACCCCGGACGGTGCCCTGGACCGCGACCGCATGCGTGAGCGCGTGTTCAGCGACCCGCAGGCCAAGCAGCAACTCGAAGCCATCGTGCACCCCCTGGTGGGCGAGGAGACTGCGCGCCAGACCCGCGCCGCGCTGGCCCTGCACCCACCGGTGATCGTGTTTGACGTCCCGCTGCTGGTCGAGTCGGCGCACTGGCGCGAGCGGGTGGACCGCATTCTGGTGGTGGATTGCTCGCCCGCGACACAAATCCAGCGGGTGGTGGCCAGGAGCGCCCTGGCGCCTGCTGCCGTGGAGCGCATCATCGCGGCTCAGGCCACGCGCGAACAACGCCGCGCCATCGCAGACTGGGTGCTGCTCAACGAAGACCTGAGCCTGGCGCAGCTGCACGAGCGCATCGACGCACTGATGGAAGAACTCCAATCGGCTCGCCAACAGATGGCCGGCACGCCGCTGCCCACCCCGCCAAGCGGGGTATGATCCTCACCACGTCCCCGACCACTCGAATAGCGCGCCGCCCGTGATCCTTTTCGAACACCCCTTCAACGAACGCGTCCGCACCTATTTGCGACTCGAGCACCTGTTTCGACGCTTCGAAGTCCTGGTGCAGCGCGATCACCCCATCGATCACCATTTCGGTTTCGCCACGCTGTTTGAAATTGTCGAGGTGGGCGGGCGCAGCGACCTGAAGTCGGACATCCTGAAGGATCTGGAGCGACACAAGCAGCAGTTCCAGTCCTACCGCGGCAACCCGTCGGTTTCGGAAGCCATGCTGGACCAGCTGCTCGGCCGCATCGACGAGTCGTTTGAAGCGTTCAACACCGCCAGCACCCGCATCAACCAGTTCGTGAATGACAACGAATGGCTCTCGGCGCTGCGCAACCGCCTGGCCATTCCGGGCGGCACCTGCAGCTTTGATCTGCCCAGCTACCACTGCTGGCAGCAGCACAGCCCGCAACAGCGTCGAGACGACATCATTCGCTGGAGCGAACCCCTGCGCCCGCTGCATGCGTGCGTCGACCTGTTGATGGGGTTGTTGCGCGAAGGCAGCTCGGCGCAGAAGGTGATGGCCACCGCAGGCCAGTTCCAGCAAAACCTGCCGCAAGGACGCTTTCAGCTCATGCGACTGCGCATCGACCCCAGCCTGAACGTGGTGCCCGAGATCAGTGGCAACCGCATGATGGTGTCGATACGCCTGATGGTGCAGGATGAGAGCGGTCACCTGCAGGCCTGCACCCAGGATGTGCCCTTTGAAATGGGCCTGTGCGGCTGAGCTCGGGTGCGTGCGGGATGGACAGCATGAGCAACCACACGCCTGAGCGCATGGTCACGTGCCCCGGCTGCGGCGGGCCCAGCGTGTACGCGCCCCGCAATCGCTATCGACCGTTTTGTAGCGAGCGTTGCAAAAACCATGACCTTGGTGCCTGGGCGAGCGAAGAGCACCGCATGCCCGACCCCACGCCGCCGGATGATTTCGATCTGGGCACGCCGCCCCTGCAGTGATCGTCCCATCCCGAGGGGATGACACACCACCGGCCCGCTGCGCTGGCCAGGATGGCCGAAAGGAATCAGGTGGCCGGGTGCGTGGCCCCGACAAA
>CANFMY010000086.1 GCA_947448375.1 Comamonadaceae bacterium
CTTTTATGACCGATATCCGTTCTCAGGTTTGCAGCCCGTCCTGCGGTTGCGATCCGTTGCAGGGGCCCCGCAGACGCTCGCACGGACACGGCCAGCGCGGTCGAGCGGCTTCCCGTCCCTTGATCTGGATGCTGGTCGTTGCTGCGGTTGTGACGGCAGTCTGGTGGTATCCGTCCTGGCGGGTCTGGATCACGCCCGACGCCGACGCGAGTGCAGGGCCTGGCCGCTTTCCGGGAGGAGGGGCGGCTGCCTGGCGCACGGGGGGGGGACGCCCACAGCCGGTGAGCGTGGGCGAAGTCAAACAACTCGATTTGCGCCAAACCGTGAGTGCCATCGGCACGCTCACGGCACTCAACACCGCGGTGGTGCGGGCCAAGGTGGACGGTGAACTCAAGGCGTTGCGTTTCACCGAAGGGCAGATGGTCGCGGCGGGCGCCGTGCTGGCAGACATCGACGCCCGCTCGTACGAGACCCAGCTGGCCCAGGCCAAAGGGCAGCTCGAGCGCGATACCGCGCAGTTGCGCAATGCGCAGCTGGACCTCAAGCGTTATCGTGACTTGCTGAGTCAGGACGCCATTGCCCGCCAGCAAGTCGACACCCAGGAAGCCTTGGTGCGCCAGTTGCAGGGCACGGTGCAGGCCGACCAGGCCCAGGTGGACAACGCGGCCCTGCAGCTGTCCTACACCCAGGTCACCGCGCCCATCAGTGGGCGCCTGGGCCTCAAGCAAGTTGAGCTCGGCAGTCTGGTGCGCGCGGGCGATGCGGCCGGGCTGGTCACCATCACGCAAACCCAGCCCATGGCGGTGTTGTTTGCCGTGCCCGAGGCCTACGTGCCCCTGATCCAGCGCAAACTCAGGGGCGGTCAGTCCCTGGTCGTGCAGGCATGGGACCGCGACCTGAAAGAAAAACTGGCCGAAGGCCAGGTGACGACCACGGACAACGCCATTGATCTCAGCACCGGCACCCTCAAGCTCAAGGCCTTGCTGGACAACCGCGAGGGGGCCTTGTTTCCCAACCAGTTTGCCAACATCCGGTTACAACTCGACACACTCAAGGACCAATTGGCCGTGCCCGTGACCGCCGTGCAACGCGGCTCGGTGGGCACTTTCGTGGTGGCGGTGCAGGCCGACGGCACAGCGCAAATACGCACGGTGGAGCTGGGGGCCGTGGATGGTGAATGGCAGGCTGTCAAAGGCGCGCTGCAGGCCGGTGAACGGGTGGTCACCGATGGCGCCGACCGCTTGCGTGATGGCAGCCGGGTGGAGGTGCGCAACACCGTCACGCCGCCATTGCCCAGCCAGAGCCCGATGCTGGGCGGCACACCGAGCATGTCACCGGGCGCCCCATCCAGGCCGCAGAAATCGACAGTGGGCTCAGCCGGGGCGTCGACCCCTCAGTCTGGTGCGCGTGACGCCACCTCCTCCGGATCATCCACAGCATCGGGTACAGCCGGCCCGGGCACCTCAGCGGCGAACGCTACAGGCGGGTCTGCAGGTCCTGGCGGCCCCGGGGGTCCCGGTGCCGCCGGTGGTCGTCCCCCCTGGATGGATCGACTGCCTCCCGAGGTGGCCGACAAGGTCAAGAACATGAGCCCCGAGGAACGCCGCGCCTTCTTCCAGAAGATGCGCGAGCAGCGTGCCGGCGGCGGCCCATGAGTGGGTGGCCCTCGGACCGGGAGTTGGCATGAACCTCTCGCGGATTTTCATCCTGCGGCCGGTGGCCACCTCGTTGCTGATGGTGGCCGTGCTGCTGGTGGGCGCCTTGGCCTACCGCTTGCTGCCCATTGCCTCCTTGCCGCAGGTGGACTACCCCACCATCCAGATCACCACCCTCTATCCCGGGGCCAGCCCGGATGTGGTGACCTCGTCCATCACCGCGCCGCTGGAGCGCCAGTTTGGGCAGATGCCGGGTCTGGACCAGATGAGCTCGGTCAGCTCGGGCGGGGCGTCATCCATCACCTTGCGCTTTTCGCTGGACGTGACGCTGGATGTGGCCGAGCAGCAGGTGCAGGCCTCGATCAATGCGGCGGCCAGTCTGCTGCCCAACGACCTGCCCATGCCGCCGGTGTACAGCAAGGTCAACCCGGCCGATGCGCCGGTGCTGACGCTGGCCATCAGTTCTCCCACCTTGCCCATCACCCAGGTGCACGACATCGTGGAAAACCGACTGGCCCAACGCCTGTCGCAGGTGGCGGGTGTGGGCTTGGTGAGCATCGCCGGTGGACGTCGTCCTGCGGTGCGGGTGCAGGTCAATCCGCTGGCGCTGGCGTCGGCGGGTTTCTCGCTGGAGGATGTGCGCACGGCCATCACCCAGGCCAACGTCAACATGCCCAAGGGCAGCTTCGATGGGCCGGCGCGGGCCTCGACCATCGACGCCAACGATCAGCTCCGCTCGGCCGCCGACTACGCCAACCTCATCATCGCCTTTAAAAATGGCAACCCCTTGCGTCTGCGCGATGTGGCCACGCTGGTGGACGCACCCGAAAACATGCGCCTGTCCGCCTGGGCGAACACAGCGCCGGCCATCATTCTCAACATCCAGCGGCAACCCGGCGCCAATGTGATCGAGACCGTGGACCGCATTCACAAGCTGCTGCCCACGCTGCGCTCCACCTTGCCCGATGCGCTGGACCTCCAGGTCATGAGCGACCGCACCGAGACGATTCGCGCGTCGGTGCGCGATGTGCAGTTTGAATTGATGCTGGCCATTGCCCTGGTGGTGATGGTGATCTTCGTTTTCCTGCGCAGCGCCTCGGCCACGCTGATTCCCAGCGTGGCGGTGCCCTTGTCGCTGGTGGGGACCTTTGGCGTGATGTACCTGATGGGGTTTTCCATCAACAACCTCACGCTGATGGCGCTCACCATTGCCACCGGCTTTGTGGTGGACGACGCCATCGTGATGATCGAGAACATTGCGCGGCACGTGGAGATGGGCATGCAGCCCCTGCAGGCCGCGTTGAAGGGCGCACGCGAAATCGGCTTCACCATCATCTCGCTGACTTTTTCGCTGATTGCGGTATTGATTCCGTTGCTCTTCATGGGCGACGTGGTGGGTCGGTTGTTTCATGAATTTGCCATCACCCTGGCGGTGTCGATACTGATTTCCGCGGTGGTGTCCTTGACGCTGACGCCCATGATGTGCGCTCGCTTGTTGCGACACCGTGGTCCAGAGACGTCCGGTCCGTCGGTGAGCGATGGGCTTGCAGCCCCTGCAACCTCCGCGACCTCCTCGACCTCCGCGATCCTTGAGTCGTCATCGGCGTCCAGAAATCCCGTCGACTGGTCGGCCCGCACGGGTGCTGCCATCGATCGGTTGATCGAGCAGTACGGTCACGCCCTTCGCTGGGTGCTGGACCGACCGCGCGCCACGCTGGGCGTGTTTGGCGGCACGCTGGTGCTCACGGTGCTGTTGTATCTGTGGGTGCCCAAGGGCTTTTTTCCGCTGCAGGACACGGGGGCCTTGCAAGTCATCACCGAGGCCACGCAGTCCACGTCCTTTGCCGCCATGTCCGAGCGGCAGCAGGCGCTGGCGGCCGAGTTCCTCAAAGACCCGGCGGTGAGCCGACTCACCTCCTTCATGGGCATCGATGGTCAGAACAACAGCCTCAACACGGGCCGACTGCTGGTCACCCTGGTGCCCAAGGGCGAACGGGATGCACCGCTGGCGCGCATTCTGGAGCGGCTGGGCGAAGCCAGTCAGCGCGTGCAGGGGATGACGGCTTACATCCAGCCGGTGCAGGACCTCACCATCGAAGACCGCGTGTCTCGCACGCAGTATGCGTTCATGCTGAGCGGCCCGGATCCGCAAGTCCTGGGCCTGTGGTCCAACCGTTTGCTGGAACGCTTGCGGCAATTGCCCGTGTTGTCCGAAGCCGTCAGCGATTTGCAGGACCAGGGCCTGCAAGCCTATGTTCGCATCGACCGCGAGGCGGTGGGGCGCTTGGGCGTGTCGGTGGCGGCCATCGACAACACCTTGTACAACGCCTTTGGTCAGCGCCTCATCTCGACCATCTTCACCCAGAGCAACCAGTACCGCGTGGTGCTGGAGGTGGCGCCACACAACGGCTTGGGGTTGAGTGCGTTGGAGCGGCTGTATGTGCCGTCCACCAATGGCGTGCAGGTGCCCCTCAGCGCCGTGGCGCAGGTGGTGGAGCGGCCCGCCACGTTGGGGGTCATGCACATGGGGCAGATGCCGGCCGTGACGATCTCCTTCAGCCCTCGGCCTGGTGTGTCGCTGGGCGAGGCAGTGCAGGCGATCGAGGGCGCGCAGCGCGAGTTGCTGGCGCAAGGCTTGCCCGCCAGCATCGAGACCCAGTTCCAGGGGGCAGCCCTGGCCTTTCAGGCCTCGCTGGCCAACACCTTGTGGCTGATCCTGGCGGCGGTGGTGACGATGTACATCGTGCTCGGTGTGCTGTATGAAAGTTACATCCACCCCATCACCATCTTGTCCACCTTGCCCTCGGCTGGCGTGGGGGCGCTGCTGGCCTTGGGGGTATCGGGTCAGGACTTGGGCCTGATTGCGGTGATTGGCATCATCCTGCTCATTGGCATCGTCAAAAAGAACGCCATCATGATGATCGACTTTGCCCTGGATGCGCAACGGCACCAGGGCCTGGCACCCCGAGACGCCATCATCCAGGCGTGCCTGCTTCGTTTCAGGCCCATTTTGATGACCACGCTGTGTGCCTTGCTGGGTGCCTTGCCCCTGATGCTGGGTCAGGGCGTGGGCAGTGAACTGCGTGCGCCGCTGGGCATCACGATGGTGGGGGGCTTGATCGTCAGTCAGTTGATGACGCTCTTCACCACGCCGGTGATCTATCTGGCGTTTGCCAAATGGGTTCGCATCGAGCCTGTGCGAGAGGACGAGTGAGGTGAACGTCTCCGCCGTCTTCATTACCCGGCCGGTGGCCACCACCTTGCTCACCCTGGCCGTGGCATTGGCGGGGTTGCTGGCGTACTTCCAATTGCCGGTGGCGCCATTGCCGCAAGTGGAGTTTCCCACCATCTCGGTGCAAGCTTCCTTGCCGGGCGCTAGCCCCGAGACCATGGCCGCTACGGTGGCCACGCCGCTGGAACGCGCCTTGGGTGCGATTGCCGGTGTGACCGAGATGACCTCGTTCTCCTCGCAAGGCAACACGCGGGTGACGCTGCAGTTTGAACTCGATCGCGACATCAACGGGGCTGCCAGCGACGTGCAGGCGGCCATCAACGCCGCCAGGCCATTGCTGCCCTCGGGCATGCCCAGCAACCCGACCTACCGCAAAGTCAACCCGGCGGATGCGCCCATCATGATCCTGGCGCTGACCTCGGACACCCTGACACGCGGCCAGATGTACGACGTCGCCTCCACCGTGCTGGCGCAGCGACTGGCGCAGGTCGACGGGGTGGGGCAAGTGACGCTGGGGGGTGGCGCCTTGCCAGCGGTTCGCATCGAACTGGACCCGGAGCGATTGACCTCGCACGGCTTGTCGCTGGAGATGGTGCGCACGGCCGTGGTGGCGCACAACACCAACCGACCCAAGGGCGTGGTGGAAGACGGCGAGCGTGCCTGGCAGATCGAGGCCAACGACCAGGCGCGCACGGCGGCGGACTATCTGCCCCTGATCCTGCGTTATCGCGAAGGCCGTGCGGTGCGCCTGGGCGATGTGGCCGAGGTGGTCGACTCGGTGCAGGACTTGCGCAACTATGGCTCGGCCGATGGCAAGCCCGCCATTTTGCTGATTCTCAACAAGCAGCCAGGTGCCAATGTCATCGAGGCGGTGCAACGTGTGCGGGCCTTGCTGCCGCGTTTGCAGTCCACCATCCCGGAGGCACTACAGATGGAGGTGGTGTCCGATCGCACGCCATCGCTCAAGTCCTCCATTCTGGAAATCCAGCGTGCCTTGGCCCTGTCAGTGGCCTTGGTGGTGCTGGTGGTGGGCTTGTTCCTGCGACGTCTGCGTGCGGCGATCATCCCCAGCGTGGCGGTGCCGGTGTCGCTGGCGGGGGCTTTCGGGGTCATGTACCTCATGGGCTACAGCCTCAACAACCTCTCGCTCATGGCGCTCACCATTGCCACCGGCTTTGTGGTGGATGACGCCATCGTGGTGCTGGAAAACGTCACACGCCACCTGGAGCGCGGCGCCTCGCCCTGGCAGGCGGCGCTGGCCGGTTCGCGGGAAATTGGCTTCACCGTCATTTCGATCAGCCTGTCCCTGATTGCCGTGTTCATCCCGATCCTGCTGATGGGCGGTGTACTCGGGCGCTTGTTTCAGGAGTTCGCCATCGTGCTGTCGGCGGCCATTGTGATTTCGCTGGTGGTCTCGCTCACCACCACGCCCATGATGTGTGCCGGCCTGTTGCGACCCGAGCCACCGCGCAGGGGGCGCAAACGCGTGCGCTGGGCGCTGTGGTACAGGCGGTCGCTGGCCTGGTCATTGCGACACGGGCCTGTGCTGTGGTTGATCTTGCTGGCGGTGATTGCCCTCAACGTCACCTTGTACCGCAGCATTCCCAAGGGATTTTTCCCGCAGCAGGACACGGGTCGACTCTTTGGTGCGATTCGCGCTGACCAAAGCTCGTCGTTTCAGGCCATGCAGCAACGCCTGGACACCTTCATGAAAATTGTGCGCGACGATCCGGCGGTGGCCAACGTCACCGGCTTCACCGGGGGTGGGCAGCGCAACTCGGCCCAGATGTTTGTGTCGCTCAAGCCCCGCGCCGAGCGCGATGCGAGCGCCGATCAGGTGGTGGCACGTCTGCGCGGCAAGCTGGCACGTGAGCCTGGGGCGCGCTTGTTTTTGGTGCCGGGGCAGGATATTCGCATCGGGGGGCGTCAATCGAGCTCGCAGTACGAGTACACCTTGAAGGCCGATGAGTTGCGCGAGCTGCGCGAATGGGAGCCCCAGATTCGACGCGCTCTGAGCCGCCTGCCCCAGCTCGAAGACATCAACACCGATTACGAGGACCGCGGCCTGCAGACCTCGCTGGTGATTGACCGGGATGCGCTGGCTCGACTCGGCCTCACCATGCGGGATGTGGACACGGCTTTGCAAAATGCCTACAGCCAGCGCCAGGTGGGCGTCATCTACAACCCGCTGAACCAGTATCGTGTGGTGCTGGAGCTCGCGCCGGTGCATTTGCAGCGGGATGAGTCACTGGCGCGCATGCAGTTCATCAACAGCCTGGGGCAGTCGGTGCCGCTCTCGGCTTTCGCGCGGATCGAGCTCACCAACACAGCGCTCACCGTGAGCCACGAAGGTGGTGTGCCGTCGGATACTTTCAGCTTCAGCCTGGCCCCGGGCGTGTCGCTGTCCGAGGCCACGCAGGCCGTTCGCGACGCCATGGCGGAACTCAAGACGCCGGTGTCCATCCGGGGCAGTTTTTCCGGGACCGCCAATGCTTTCCAAAAATCGCTCGACACACAGCCCTTGCTGATCCTCACCGCCTTGATCACCTTGTACCTGGTGCTGGGGGTGTTGTACGAGAGCCTGTTGCACCCGCTCACCATCTTGTCCACCTTGCCGTCCGCGGGCGTGGGGGCCTTGCTCGCGCTGATTGTGAGCGGCACCGAGTTTTCCATCATCGCGCTGATCGGTGTGATTTTGCTGATTGGCATCGTGAAAAAGAATGCGATTCTCATGATCGACTTCGCCATCACGCGTGAACGCATGGGGTTCACCCCCACGCAGGCCATTTACCGCGCCTGCCTGTTGCGGGTGCGTCCGATCCTGATGACCACACTGGCTGCGATGCTGGGTGCCTTGCCGTTGGCGTTGGGCAGTGGCGATGGTGCCGAGTTGCGCCGACCCTTGGGGTTGTCGGTGCTGGGGGGGCTGGTGTTGAGTCAATTGTTGACGCTCTACACCACACCGGTGGTGTATGTGACGCTGGAGCGTCTGCGCAGCCGCTGGCTGCGCGCACGAAGGAGAGAGCATGTGGTGGCAAGTCAGGCTGCGTGAAGCCGGGGCCCTGGGGGCTGTTCTGATCAGTGTGGGGGCGTGCTCCTTCATCCCGGCCTTGCCCAAGTTGGGGAATGAATCGGGCGCCGCCTTCAAGCGTTCGCCCGCTGCCGCTGCGGAGCCAACAGCACCTGCCCAGTCGACCCGGTGGACGGTGCTCAACGACCCGGCGCTCGACCGTCTGCAATCGCAGCTGTTGCAAGGCAATCTGTCGCTGGCCACGGCGTCGGTTCAGGTGCGACGTGCGCAGGCGGCCTTGGCCACTGCGCAGGCCAGTCTGTGGCCGAGTGTCAACCTCAACACCGGCGTGACGCGCAGCGCCAACCAGTTGGGGGCAGCGCCAGGCACCAGTTACAGCCTGGGTGCGCCGGTGAGCTGGGAGGTTCAACTGTGGGGACGGGTGGATGCCCTCTCCACGGTGGCACGGGCTGGTGTGCAGGCCTCGCAGGAGGATCTCGCCGCTGCCCGCCTGTCCTTGCAAGCCACTCTGGTGTCCACCTACGTGGGTTTGAGAACCGCAGAACGGCAAGAGCAGGTCTTGCGCCAGGCCGAGGCTGCGCAGCAACGTTCGCTGGAGTTGACACAGGCTCGTTATCGAGCGGGTGTGGTCTCGGCGGCGGATGTGGCCCAGGCGCAATCACAGTGGAAGTCCACGCAGGCACAACGCATTGAGGTGGGCACACAGCGGGCACAACTGGAGCATGCGTTGGCGGTGCTCTTGGGTCGAACACCCGCCGAGTTGCAGATCGACCCGCTTGCAGTCGATGCGCCATGGCCTCCGTCCGTGGCGGTCTTGCCCACCTTGTTGCCCGGCGACTTGATTCAACGCCGCCCCGACATCCGGGCGGCCCAACAACGGGTGGTGGCAGCCAACGCCCAGATTGGCGTAGCCCGTGCAGCGTTTTTTCCGGCGTTGAATTTTTCTGCCAATGCGGGCTACCGCAATCCGGAGTTGGGGTCGCTCATCAGCACCAGCAGTCGTGCGTGGTCCCTGGGTCCATCACTGGCGTTCTCGGTCTTTGACGGCGGGCAGCGGCGTGCTGCCAAGGCCGACGCCGAGGCGGCGCTCGAGCAGGCCACGCTGGCCTATCGGCAAGTGGTGCTGACGGCGTTCCAAGAGGTGGAGGACAACCTGGTGTCGGCCTCGCAGTTGCAAGAGCAGGCGCAGGCGCTGAACGAAGCCCGGGTGGCGGCACAGCGGAATCTGACCTTGACGCAAGAGCAGTACAAGGCGGGTACCGTGAGCTATCTGAACGTGGTGCAGGCGCAGACCACGGCGCTGACGGCGGAGCGCAGCTTGCTGGATGTGCAAAGCCGTCGGGTGCTGGCCTTGACGGTGTTGATGAAAAACGTGGCGGGTGCGTATTGACACAGGACGGGCTGTGGCCTGTGGTTGCTTGTCACGAGCACTCGCAGGTTCGCATTAGCTCCGCTTGACCTGCTGGGCTGAGAGACGGGGACTCAGGTTCCTGACAGCGCCGCTTCCTGAACGCGCCGAATGTGTTCGCCAACGGCTGGTCCAGTCAACCCTTGCGCCAGTGCTTGCGCCGACGCGGACGAGGTGTCCACCGATTGCAACCGCTGAAACTGGCGCTTCAGGCGCTCGACGGCGCGAAGCGCTGGGTAGTTCTCCAAGGCTTGAGGACCTGCTATGTCGGTTACGGGGGATGGGTGTTGAGTGGATGCCTGGGCTGTGGCAATGCAGGACAAGGCTTCCAGGGCTTCGTGCAAACGTTCTGGGCGGCGCATTGCATCGCCCTTCAGCAGGCACGACAGGCATTGCGCAACCGACCAGTTGGGCACGTCGTGCCATTGCAATCGCAACTGCCGGGCGAGTTCAATCACCTCGCGAACGTCCGTGGGCAGGATCAGGGGCGAGAGCGACCAGGGTGGCGATGTCAGCTGGACGCTGTCTGAGGCGAGTTCGTCCTCGTCGCTGGCAAACACGCAGGCAGCTCGCACCGGCAGTGCCAGCTCGGACCGGGCCGCCAGCCTCAAGGCCTGGCGCAGGGGGGGGTGCTGCGGCAATAACCGCTGCCAGGCACCGCATTGGGTCAACACATCGATCATGCGCGTGGGCTGCGCGGCCATGAATCCCCGTGCCAGCTCCTGCCAGACACGCTCGCCCACCAGCGCATCCACCTCGCCCTGTTGCACCATCTCGCGCATGAGTTCCAGGGTGTCCGCTGCCACGGTGAAATCCGGAAACCTGGCTGCAAAGCGCGCCACCCGCAGAATACGCACCGGATCCTCGCGAAACGCCTGCGTCACGTGGCGCAACACCCGGGCCTGTATGTCCCGCTGACCACCGTAGGGATCAATGAGGTGGCCTTGCGCATCCTGCGCCATCGCGTTGATGGTGAGGTCGCGCCGCGACAAGTCCTGCTCCAGCGTGACGTCGGGGGCTGCGTGCACCACAAACCCGCGATACCCGGGCGCTGTCTTGCGCTCGGTTCGCGCCAGCGCGTATTCCTCATGCGTGCGCGGATGCAAAAACACCGGGAAATCCCGACCGACCGGCTCATAGCCCTGGTCCATCATCCCCTGCGGCGTGGCTCCCACCACCACCCAGTCGCGGTCAGACCCACTCAACCCGAGCAGACCATCTCGCACCGCACCGCCCACCAGATACACATCCATGCGCGAAGTGTAGTCAATTGATCCATTGGATCTATTGGGGTCAGATCCCCATTCTTTTGGCTAGCCAACTGACGCGACGTTAAAAACAATTGGAATCTGACCCCAATTAGGCGTGACCCCAATTAGGCGCCGATGTGGCGCCAGTCAGGCCGTGAGAAGTTCTTGGGGATAATTCGTGCATGGTGACTCTGCATCGATGGGCGTTGGTGGCTGTGTCCTTGGCGATGGTGCTGGGCGTGGATGCGTTTCGCCGTGCGCAACAGCCTGGGCTGCCAGCGGCATCGGCCCAGCTGGAGCGAGCGACCCATGACCCGCAGACCTGTGTCTGGTCACCCGGATCGCGTAGCGTCTTGCCCATGCCGGAGGGCGTGGGGGCTGCGCATGCCAGCAGTCTGCTGGTGTTGCCGCCTTCGCATCCGGATCATGCACGCACGTCGATGATGGCGTTCTGGTTTGCCGGCACGCGTGAGAGTGCGGCGGATGTGAGCATCGTGGCGTCCCGGCTGGACCGATCCACGGGCGAATGGAGTCCGGCTTTCACGGTGGTGGATCGAGAGCAGGCGGGCCGTTCCCTGGGCGTGCGTTTGCGTCGACTCGGCAATCCGGTGGGGTGGGCCGATGCGCAGGGTCGTTTGCATTTGTTTGTGGTGGGGACGGGCCTGGGGGGCTGGGCCGCGTCGCGGGTGGTGCATCTGCAAGAGGATGTGAACCATCGCCAAGGCCTGTGGCTTGCGCGCGGCATTCTTCCCCTGACGCCCTTGGTGCCGTCCCTCAACACCAGCGTGCTGGTGCGCACCGCGCCCATGCCCCTGGACGATGGGGGCGCGCTGCTGCCGGTGTATTTCGAGTTGGGGCTCAAGCACAGTGCGGTGGTGCGACTGGGGCCAACGGGTGACATGCAAGCCCTGCAGCGCATCACCCGCCGACACGATGTGTTGCAACCCGCGTTGGTGCCGCTGTCGTCCCAGCATTGGCTGGCTTTTCATCGCAACCAGGGACCATCGAATCGACTCGCCGTATCTGCCACCACCGACGCCGGTGCCCACTGGCAGGACCTGCCCGATGCCACCTTCAGCAACGCCGATTCGTCCGTGGCCGCACTGCGTACCGCTAGCGGCGCCGTGGTGCTGCTGCACAACCCTGCCGAGAGCGGACGACAAGCGCTGTGGCTGAGCCAAACCACGCAACCGCAAGACCCGACGGCCTGGCAAACACGCCCCGTGGTGGAGGGGGGGACAGGCGATGAATATTCCTACCCCAGTGTGGCGGAGTTGCCGGTCCTATCACCGGCAGCCCCACCCGGCGAGTTGTGGTTGAGCTACACCCATCGCCGACAGGCCATTGCGGTGGAGCGTTGGACAGCCGATTGCAGGAAAACACCATGACCATAGACTGGATGTTGTGGCCGGTGATGACCGCCTGGGCCTGGCCGTTCTCATGGGCTGTGGTTGCTGCTGCCTGCGTGTGGTGGCTATGGCCACGTGAGGCTCACCGTCACCCAGCTCGTGCCACACCCTTGAGGTTGGCAACCAGCCCATCCCGAGCACAAAGAAAACTCAAGGGTCCACCATGGCTCACGGCCTTCACGGCAGGCATGGTGGCGTGTCTGGCCGTCTGGCCCCACGGGGGTTGGTCCGGTTACGCCGCCCTGGCCCTGCAATCCCCCAGCCTGTTGACGCTGACCTGGGCCGTCGTGTGCGGTTGTCAGGCTGCAAGATGGATAGAGCCCCCGCGTGACCACAGCCGTGCGCCGGCCATGGTCTGGTATCTCCTGTGCGCGTTGGGCTGGTTGCTGACAATCGACACGCTGAACCTCTGGCCTCGCACCTGGGATATCAGCTTTTACGCCTGGGGGTTTTCCGCTGGCAGTCTCTGGCTATCGGC
>CANFMY010000087.1 GCA_947448375.1 Comamonadaceae bacterium
CCTGGCGTCTGGCCTGTCGTTTCTGGGCTTGGGTGTGAAACCACCGGAGCCCGAGTGGGGGCTGATGCTCAACACCTTGCGAACCGCCATCTACTCGCAACCGTGGGTGGCCGCGTTGCCCGGGGCGATGATCTTCATCACCTCGATTGCCTTCAACCTGCTGAGCGACGGTTTGCGCTCGGCCATGGAAATCAAGCAATGAGCACGGCAACTCACAAACATCTTCTTGAGGTCCGGGGTCTGACCAAACATTTCCCCTTGCAAAAGAGCCTGTTCGGCCGCGGTGGTGATGTGGTGCGCGCGGTCGACGATATCGATTTCACGGTTCGCCAGGGTGAGACCCTGGGGGTGGTGGGCGAGTCCGGTTGCGGCAAGAGCACCACGGCCCGGTTGCTCATGAGCCTGCTGGCGCCGGACCGGGGCGAGATCCTGTTTGATGGAGCCCTGGTGGGCGGGCGCGACCTGCCCATGAAAGACTTTCGACGCCAGGCGCAAATGGTCTTTCAAGACAGCTATGCCTCGCTCAACCCACGTCTGACCATCGAAGACTCGATCGCTTTTTCTCCTCAGGTGCACGGCTTGCCCCGCCAGGAAGCCGTCGAGCGTGCGCGTGATTTGCTCGCTCGGGTGGGGCTCGAGCCGCATCGCTTTGCGGCACGCTATCCCCACGAACTGTCGGGGGGGCAGCGTCAGCGTGTCAACATTGCGCGCGCACTGGCGCTGCAACCGCAGCTGGTGATTCTGGATGAAGCCGTGTCAGCGCTGGACAAATCGGTGGAAGCGCAGGTACTCAACCTGTTGCTCGACCTCAAGGATGAGTTCAAGCTCACCTACATTTTCATCAGCCATGACCTCAACGTCGTCCGCTTCATGAGCGATCGGGTCATGGTGATGTACCTGGGGCAAGTGGTTGAAATTGGCGCCAGTGAAGACCTGTTCAACCATCCGCAGCATCCCTACACGCGCGCGTTGCTCAGTTCGATGCCCACCATGGACCCGGACCAGCGCACGCAGTCACCCCCGCTGGCGGGTGATCCGCCCAACCCGATCAACCCGCCGTCGGGCTGCCGGTTCCACACCCGTTGCGACATGGCGCAAGCCGCCTGCGCCCAGCAGGTGCCCGTCTTGCGTTCTCCTCCTCACGGCCATCCGGTGGCCTGCCTGATGTTTGAGCCTGGTCGTGGCCACTCCCTTGCAGCTGAACCGATGTTGGAAGAACCGGCATGAGCACTGAACACGACATCGCCGTCGACATTCGCGACTTGCAAGTCACCTTCACCGGGGGTCGGCAACCGGTGCGTGCGGTCAACGGGGTCGACCTTCAAGTCCGACGTGGCGAAGTCCTGGCGCTGCTGGGCGAGTCGGGGTCTGGCAAAAGCGTGACGCTGCGTTCACTGTTGCGCCTGCATTCTCCCAAGCAAACGCTCATGAGCGGTCAGATTCGGGTGGGGGGCGAGGATGTCATGGCCATGACCCCGCGCGAGTTGGCCGATCACCGCGGCCGGGTGACTTCGATGATTTTTCAGGAACCCCTGCTGGCCCTGGACCCCGTGTATTCCGTGGGTGCGCAAATTGTCGAATCGATTCGTCGACACGAACCCTCGGTGACGGAACAGCAAGCCCACCAGCGTGCACTCGAGTTGTTTGAGCGGGTTCGCATTCCCAGCCCTGAACGCCGTCTGGCCGCCTACCCGCACGAGATGAGTGGTGGCATGCGGCAGCGAGCCATGATCGCCCTGGCCTTGGCGTGTCGACCGCAGGTGCTGCTCGCCGACGAACCCACCACCGCGCTGGACGCCACGGTGCAGATCCAGATTCTGCTGCTGCTGCGCGAGTTGCAACGCGATCTGGGTTTGACTGTGATGTTTGTCACCCACGACATTGGTGCGGCCATTGAAGTGGCGGATCGCATTGCCGTCATGTACGCCGGCCGCCTGGTGGAAGAAGGTCTTACCCGCGAGTTGATCCGCTCGCCCCAGCACCCCTACACCCGGGCGCTCCTGGCCAGTCGGGCGCATGGCGCACTGGCTCGGGGCACACGACTGGCCACCATTGCCGGCAACCCGCCCGATCTGTCAGCCCTGCCCCCCGGGTGCTCGTTCGCCCCGCGTTGCACCCTGGCAACCGAGGCCTGTCTTCAGCGCACGCCTGACGCTGTTCGCTGCAGCGACACGCAGGTCGTCAGCTGCCTGCACTCGGAACACGCGCTGGCCCGATCCGAGAGCCCTCGTCTGGGTTAAAGGGTGATGGAGGGCAGACTCACCTCCACGGGGCGTGGCAACGGCCTGAGCTCACAATCGACCTGCTCTGCCGAGCGTTCAACCACCAGAAAATCGCTGTCGCGCAATGCAATCAGCGGGTGGTGCCAGACGCCCGGCTTGAGTGTGAAGGCCTGCTGGCTGTTCACACAAAAGGCCCGGAGTGTGTGCTCATCCGGCGACTCGTCGCCCAAGGCCACCAACAAGATGCACACCGCGCCAGGCGTGGTCGTTGTTGGCGACACGCGATCTGCCAAGGGGACAAACGTTTGCGTGCCCAGACGATGACGCTCCACTGTGTGCCAGGGGCCGCGAGCGGCCTGGGCCTGCGCACGAAACACACACACCAGCGGGCGCCCGTCCTGGTCATCGAGTGCCAACGTGCCTGGCAGATCGGCCCGACGGCTCGTCCCCGCGTTGATGGGCTGGCCTTGATGGGCTGCGAAGGCCTCGTCAATGTCGAGCACCCAGCCATACGGCGCCATCGCGCTGGCGCTCAGGGGCTGGGCTGGCAACAGCAACGCTTCAGACAAAGGCGGACTGGAATTCTGGCGATTCATATCTCGCCATAATAGTCCGAATCCCATCCTTCAGTTGTCCATCTCACGAGGAGATTCCCATGTCAGAGACCACGGTTCAGTTGGCAGGCTTGCGTATCAATGGCGAACGCCTGTGGCAATCGCTCATGACCCTGGCGCAGATAGGCGCCACACCCAAAGGGGGCGTGGCACGGTTGGCGCTGACCGATCTCGATCGCCAAGGCCGGGACCTGGTGGTGCAATGGGCACGTGAGATGGGCTTGCAGGTCACGGTGGACCGCATCGGCAATATTTTCATGCGCCGCCCGGGACGCAACCCGAGCCTGGCGCCTGTCATGACCGGCAGTCACCTCGACACGCAGCCCACCGGGGGGAAGTTTGACGGCAACTACGGCGTGCTCGCAGGACTGGAAGTGATCCGCACGCTGAACGACCACGGCATTGAAACCGAGGCCCCCATCGAGGTGGTGGTCTGGACCAATGAGGAAGGCTCGCGCTTCGTGCCGGTCATGATGGGGTCCGGGGTGTTTGCCGGCGCCTTCACCCTGGATCATGCGTACGCCGCCACCGACACACAAGGCCGCACCGTGCGTGAAGAGCTGGCGGCCATTGGCTACCTGGGTGACGAAGTGCCCGGACAGCACCCGATCGGGGCGTATTTCGAAGCGCACATCGAGCAAGGCCCGGTGCTGGAAGACGCCGATGTCACCATCGGGGTGGTTCAAGGGGTGCTGGGGCAGCGCTGGTTCGATTGCGTGGTGCACGGCATGGAGGCCCACGCAGGCCCCACCCCCATGGGGCTGCGGCGCGATGCCTTGCAAGTGGCCACGGTCGTGATGCAAGAGGTGGTGGCCATTGCCAACCGGCACGCCCCGCACGGACGCGGCACCGTCGGCATGGTGCATGTCCACCCCAACAGTCGCAACGTGATCCCGGGCATGGTCAAGTTTTCCATTGACTTCCGCAGCCACAGCGATGCATCGGTCGAGCAGATGGCCCAGGAAATGCGCGACTTTGCACAGTCGTTATCCGTGCGAACGGGCATGGCGATTGATCTCGACCTGGTGGTCAGCTTCACCGCCCAGCAGTTTCACGCCGAGTGCGTCCAGGCGGTGCAAAACGCAGCCATCATGCTCGGCCACACGCACATGCCCGTGGTGTCTGGTGCCGGTCACGACGCCGTCTATGCCGCACGTCTCGCACCGACCGGCATGATTTTCATTCCGTGCAAAGACGGCATCAGCCACAACGAAATTGAAGACGCGCTGCCCGAGCATGTCACCGCAGGTTGCAACGTGCTGCTGCACGCCATGCTGGGGCGAAGTGGTTGAGCGACCCAGCCATCAACCCCATTGAGGGCTGCTCTGGCGCGGGCATTGGCTGAGTCGTCAGTGCCCGCCCATCACAGCGGCTTGATCATCACCTTGCGCCATTTGATGGGGCCGCCCGTGGCGTTGTTGACACCCGGGCCAAACTGCAAGGCGATCGGGCCACTGGCGAACTTGCTGTCGTTCAGCGTGCTGGTGACAACGCCATTGAGCTTGACCGTGATCATGGAAGCTTTCGCAGTGACTTCCATGGTGTTCCACTGCCCCCCCGCCTTGTTGACCAGCGGCACGGGCACCTTGGCGAAGTTGACAATGGCTCCCGTACCGTAGCTGGGATCGGGGCGTATATCCCAAATGTTGACTTCATAAGACGTGTCAGCACCAATCTTGGTTGGATTTTGTGCGCGAATGAAAATCCCGCTGTTGGTGTCCGTCGCGGCCCAAAATTCAGCGTAGATCGTGAAGTCCTGGTAGCTGGCTGGCGACACCAAAAATCCCGCTGTGCCCTTGTCAGCCATCACGGTCCCGTCCTGACTGCGCCAATTGGCGTCACCGATGACGTTCCATTGGGTCAAGCCCTGGTCTCCATCGATCAACGTGGTCCAACCCGGCCCGCTGGGCGTACTGGCGCAGCCAGCCAGCCAGATGAACAACACCATCAACAGGCTTCGGGGCAGTGGGTAGGCAAGCATGGGGTCTCCTTGAATGATTGGAATCGGCTGTTCCACGATGGGGGTAGCCGTCGGACCATTCTAAGTACATCATGCACAGTCTCGCTACCCGTGCTATCCCCTCATGGGCTCAACTGCATCCACAGCGAACGGAAGATCGACGGAAAAGGAGGTGTGCCGCGTGCTCACGGCGCCCGCTGATTTCCACCACATTCAGGTCATCAAACCCAGGCCAGTCGACTGAAGAAATCGAACGACAGACCAAACGGTCAACGCGGATGTCTTGGGATTGTGCGCAAGCGGCTTGATCGACAGACGCACCTGCATCTCGCCAAAGACACCCTTGGCATGAAACTCGTGCATGTTCTCGGTAATGCCGGGATCTGCAATGAGTTGCACCTGCGTGCGGTCAAACCCGATGCCAGCCAGCGAGACCGTGGCGGCGACATTCGCATTTTTGGGGAATGCGGACGCGGCCAGTCGAGCGCTGCCTGTAAAAAAAGTCGTGGGCTCGCGCAAGTCATTGAGGTTCAACAACTTCTCCGCATCGGTCCCCTTCCACGCCAGCGGGGGCTTTCGCCCCACATACACCACCGAATCCAAGCCTGCGCTTGCGGCCGCAGACAAGGCATCGATGCCGCCAATGGCACCTGACAGAATATGCAGGCGTGTCCGTCCCTCGATGGCTGCCTGATCCAGATTGAGTGCCAGGCTGGCGTCGGATAGCGCGCCAGACGAAACAATGGCGGATTCAATGCCCGAACGCAAGGCCTTCAGCACCGTGGTTTTGACGGCCTCGTGTCCCGCGCACTCCAAGAGCAAGGTGGTGTCGGGGGGCAGTTCCGAGCACACCTGGATGCCAGGCCCCAGGACGCGAGCAGTCTCTTCAACAGCTGCGGGCCGCACCATCACCGCATGTATTTGCGGTCCGGCGGGCATGCGCCGACAGGCCTGGATGATCTCCTGGCCGATGGCGCCATAGCCCAGCAGTGCGACCTTTTGGGCTTGCATGTTCAGGCCCTCAGACCTTGATGACATGCTCTTGAAACACCCCTCGGCAATCCATCTCGTACTCCAAATCGACGACCGGCGGCCGATTGAAGTACCAGGTCAGTCCCTGCCGCAACGCCTGGGTGGCCGTGAACTGCTCGGCCAGCAGGCTGTGAAAGTCATGAATGGTATAAATTTGCGTGGCGGTGACATCCGGCCAGTCAAAGCCCAGTTGTTGCATCCGGCGACGCATCTCGCCAATCACAAACGTCATCTTCTTGCGAAGACCTTCAATCGATACATCACCCAGCGCAATCGCCACCTCGCGATATGAGCCGTGCCCCTCGGGCGCCTCGGCACTGCCGGCAACGACAAAAGACGGGCGGGCATTGGCCTCGGGCACGGTATAGGAGAAGGCGTGCATGCTGGGAACGTCGGGGGGAGCAATCTGCGGGCAGACGTTGCTGCGGGCAACGGGATTCACGCCATCGAGAACAATACCCCAGCGCTTGAGCGTGCCAATATAAATTTCATTGAAGTCACGAAATCCTTGCTCGGTGAAGGGGGCTGGCGAGCGAAGTTCGCAGGCACCAAAGGCCTGGACCGGTCGGCCCATCGCTGTCAGATGCGCCTGGGCCAGATCAAAACCCTGGGCCAGCGGTACCGGCTGGGTAAACCGAACGCGATGCAGCGCGTAGCCAGGCTGCGCGGCAATGCCTGCCGAATATTGCGAGACACCTGGCGCATAACGATAGCCACCAGGCTCAAACACAGTCGCTGTCATAGGGTTCTCCCTCAAAAATTAAACAATGACCCAGGAATCACTGAATCCCCTATCGCTTCGCCTAGACGAATTCGCCCAGATAGGCTGCACGAATCGAAGGATCAGCCAGCAGATCTCCGCTGGGGCCTTGGCGAACAATGCGTCCTTGGTCCATCACCAGGCTGGTCTGAGACACCTCCAGCGCGGTCACGACATCTTGTTCCACCACAAAAATCGATAAACCCTCAGAGTTCAGCTGGATCAGCGAGGCGATCAGCTGCTCGACCAGCACAGGGGCCAACCCCAACGAGAGTTCGTCGATCATCAGCAAAGTGGGGGCGCTCATGAGCCCACGGCCAATGGCACACATCTGCTGCTCACCGCCCGACATGGTCGAGGCGGCCTGTCGGCGTCTCTCGTAGAGCTTGGGAAAAATCTGATAAACGCGGTCCAGATCGCGCGCCAGTTCGGCACGCGACAACTCCGTGCGCAGATAGGCGCCCATCAACAGGTTTTCTTCGACCGACATGGCGCCAAAAAGCCTGCGGCCCTCTGGTACGTGGGCAATTCCACGGGACAGAATCTGTGCTGGCGTCTCTTTGCCGATGGAGGCGCCCTCAAACAGGATCTCGCCTTGCGTGGGGCGAATCAACCCCGACAAGGTGCGCATGAGTGTTGACTTGCCCGCGCCATTGGAGCCGATGAGTGCCGTGATCTCGCCCTTTCGAATGGAGAAATCAACGCCCCAGAGGACATTGATTTCTCCGTAGCCCGCACGAAGTGCCCCTACTTTAAGAAACTCAGTCATGGCTCGCCTCGGCATTCTTCAAATGGTCCTTTGCTGCCTGCGAATACCGTAGCCCCAGATAGGCCTCGACAACTTTGGGATCATTCACCACCTGGCGTGGATCCCCTTCGGAAATCAGCTGACCGTTATGCAGCACAGCAATTCGGCTGCAAACCGTGACCACCACTTTGATCAGGTGCTCGATCAGCACAATGGTGGTTCCGGTGGCTGCAATTTTTTTAATCAGCGACATCGCCTGCTCGACCTCTGCCGAATTCAGGCCTGCATTGACTTCATCCAGAAACAGCAGCTTGGGTTGCATGGCCAGTGCTTTGGCCAGCTCAAGTCGTTTGCGCATGGCCAGTGTCAGACTCGCTGCCGGCGAATTGACCTGGGCCGATAGCCCTACAAACTCGAGTTGCTCTCGAGCGAACTCCTGTGCTTGACGAATCGACGAGCCCGACCTGGAGAACAACGCAGCTGCACTCACGTTATCCAGCACTGTCAGCTCAGGAAACGGCTGCACAATCTGAAAGGTTCGGGCCAACCCCATTCGCGCGGTTTGATAAGGCTTGCAGCGCGAAATGTCTTTGCCCTGGTAGACCACTTGCCCGCCCGTTGCCGGGTGTACCCCGGTGATGACATTGACCAGGGTGGTCTTGCCAGCGCCATTCGGGCCAATGAGGCCCAAGACTTCGCCCGTGCCAATCGTGAGCGAGACGTTGTGCAAGGCTTGAAGGCCTCCAAAACGCCGGCTCACGGCATTCAGCTTGAGTAGCTCAGCCACGAGAGCCTCCGTTTTGCCGAGTGAGTCGCTTGCCCAGCCAGCTGCTGCCAAAGGACACCAGCCCCTTGGGCAGGAACAGCAGCAACAGCACAATCAATAGCCCCAGCACGCCCGTGTGCAGGTCCAGCAGCTTGCGCCAGACAAATTCTTCAATGCCCAGAAACAGAAAGGCGCCCATGACGGCACCCAGCGTCGACCCCAGGCCACCCAACAGGGCCATCACGATCGGCTTGACCGAGTAAAGAATGTCGTACACATCAGGGGGTTCAATGTAATGAGCCCAGCCGGCGTAAATCACCCCGGCCATGGCAACAAAGATGCCTGAGAACCCGAAGGCCAGGCTTTTGTAGAGCGTCGAGTTCACGCCAATCATGTCGGCTGCGGACTCGTTCTGGCTAATGCAGCGCAGACCGAAACCCAGCTTCGAGCGCTCGATGCCGATGACCACCACCAAAGTCACGAGCAGCAAAGCCCACATGACATAAAAGAAAAACCGCGCCTCGCCTTCGACACTGGTCACCACCGATGACAACGGAATGTTCAGGCCCATGCCGCCACCGGTCAGTTCAGTCGCCGCATTGGTGAGTTCGCGCAGCACCTCGGCCACTGCCAGGCTGGCAATGGCAAAGTAGTGGCCCTTGAGCCGAAGCAAGATCGCACCCAGCAAGACCGCCGCCACGAAGGCCATGCCCCCTGCAGCGACCATGGCGGTGGGCAATGAGGCGCCACCCGCCAGCAGAATTCCGCCTGCGTAAGCGCCAAATCCGAAAAAGGCAGCGGTGGCAAACGACGGGTAGCCCGCCATGCCCCCAATCACATTCCACGAGACAGCCAGGATCGCATACATGCTGGCAAAGGTGCCAATACGTAACGCATAGGCGCCTCCCACCAGGGGTAGAAGACTGAGCGTCCCCAGCAAGACCACCATGATCCCCAGGCTTTTGCGGTTCATTCGTAGCCCTTCTTGCCCAGAATGCCTTGTGGGCGAAGTATCAGGAAAACAATCAACAGCGCAAACGACAGCGTCACGGAATGCTCAGGTCCAAAGGCCACTGCGCCAATGCTTTCGGTGATGCCCAGAAACAATCCGCCCAACACAGCGCCAGGCACACTGCCCAGTCCGCCCAGAACGCAAACCACGAAGGCTTTGCCCAGATAAGCGCCGGCCGACAAGGGCGAAATCGGGAAAATCAGTGCCAACAACACGCCAGCACAACCCGCCATGGCGGCACCCAGCCCAAAGGCCACTGCATAAATGGATTGGATATCCACGCCCATGAGCAAGGACGCATCCCGGTCCATGCGCACCGCAATGATGGCGCGGCCAATGCGCGAGTGCCGCAAAATGACATAGAGCGCCAGGGTCAGGCCCAGTGCCAGCACCATGGCCAGCAATCGGTCCACCGGCACCACAATCCCCGCCAGCGACACGGTGCCCAACGGGGGAGACAGCAGCAGTTTTCGGTAGTCGGCACTGAACGCGATCAGCATGCCGTTGTTGAGGATCAGATCCATCCCGAAGGTGAGCGTCAGGGTGACCAACACCGGCGCAGCAATCACGCGGTTCAATATTCCGCGCTGAATCAGAAAGCCAATGCCGTAAAAGAGCGGCGCAGCCAGCAACAGGGTGAACCACGGATCAATGCCCAAGCGGGTGTAGGACATCCAGGCCAGGTAAGACCCCAGCACGATAAACCCGCCGTGCATGATGTTGATGACGTTGAGCACCCCCCACACCAGAGAGAAACCCGCGGCGATGCAGGCATACAGACACCCCAGCACCAAGCCATTGGTGAGAACTTGTAAAGCCAGCATGATCTAGGCTTCTCTCTTAAAACGCAGTTGGCTCAATGGGGCTGTGGCGGTGAGTTGCACCACAGCCCAAGGCCTGCTTACTTGACGCCCATTTTCAAATCGCCCTGCTTGATGGCTGCGGGGTGAACCACAATCGGCTTGGCGTTCTGGATCTGGAAAACCGGCGGCTCCAGTGATGTGATCTGACCTGTCGGACCAAATTTCACGGGGCCCCAGAATGTGGTGACATCCATCTTGGCCAGTTCGTCTCTGACTTTCTGGCGATTGATCGTGCCCGATTTTTCGATGGCAATCTGAAAGAGGGCTCCCGACACCGACGCCGATGCGTGAGCGTAATCAGGGTCCGCCTTGTAGGTGTCCTTGAAGAGCTTCACATAGTTTTCGGTGGTACCGAAAATATCTGCGCCCTTGTAGCGAACGGCCGGATGCCACCAGGCTGCGCTGGTGATGTTCTCAGCACCTTTGCCTGCGGCATCAATAAACTCCTGATAGGCAGGGGCAGCGATCATCGTGACCACAGGCGCCTCGATGCGCTGATCGGTCATTTGCTTGCGCATCAACACCAGGTCGTTGGTGTAGCCGGTTGCAAATATCCACTGGGGGTTAGCCGCTTTGATCTGGGCCAACGCTGACGAGTGGTCCAGGGTGTTGATGGCGTATTTTTCAAAAAACACCACTTCAAGCCCGAGATCCTTGGCAGATTTCTCCATCTCCTGGGCAATGGCCAAGGGGAAGAGATCGTTGCGAGCCAAAATCGCCACACGTTTCACTTCAGGTGCCCGCTGACGAATGATGGCGGCCAGGGGATTGGTCAGCGTGTCGTTGGGCGTGAAGGTCCCAAACAAGAACTTGTAGCCCTGGTCATAGACCTGCGCGGACGAGGCGGTCGCCGCGATCATGGGCACGCCATAGCGCTCGGCCACGGTGCTGGCCGCCTTGGCTGCGCCCGAGCCAAACGGCGCGAAAACAAATTGAACGTTGTCCTGCGTGATCAAACGCTCGGTCGCCTGAACGGCGCGGGGGGTGTTGGATTGATAGTCGACATACACAATCTCGACTTTCATCTTCTTGCCCGCGACGTTGATGCCTCCGGCACGATTGACCTGATTGGCCCACAGGTCATAGCCTTGTTGCTGTTTCAAGGCCTCGGGCGCCAAAGGGCCGGTGATCGGCAGCGGTGCGCCGAATTTGATCGTTTCCTGAGCCCGCAAAGGCTGAACACCGAATACGGAGGCCGCAGCAACTGCAGCCAGTAAGAGCGTGGCCGCTCTTCGACCGCTGCTCGCTGTGGAGCGAAGTAAAGCCGACGTACTGTTTCTCATGCCATTCTCCTTGTGGATCAACCAAGACACCATGAATTGCCGACCCAGTGTACCCAGACCACCCGCTATCGGGAATTCTCTATACTTCAGTCAGGTGTTCTAATTTCGAGAACAGGGTTTCCCCGATGCTCCAGCCACATGTCCTGAAATATTTTGCTGAAGTGGCCCGCCATGGCTCGTTGCGCATGGCGGCCGATGAACAGGACATTGCGCCCAGCGCACTGAGCCGCCAGATCACCCAACTTGAAAAGTATCTGGACGCCAAGTTATTTGAGCGAACCGCCAAAGGCATGCAACTCACCGAAGTGGGGCGAGAGCTCTATGGGTTTGTCGAGGAAAACAATCGGGGCGTGGATGCACTGTTACAGCGCATCGAAGACATTGATGAGCTCCGACATGGTGCAGTCCGGATCGCTTCCATCGAAGGCGCCACCACCAGTTTTTTGCCGGATGCCCTGGCGCGGTTCTCGGCCTCGTTTCCTGGCATCAAGTTTGAAGTCGTCGTCTGCGGCTCAAACGATGTCGTGCACCGGGTGGGCCGAGGCGACAGCGAAATCGGGCTGGCCTTTAACTGTCCCTCGCGGGATGACGTGATTCTGCGGTCAAGAATTCCGCAGCCCCTCAATCTGGTCGCACGCCCCAACCACCCGATTTTGCAAAGCGGTGCAACAAGCTTTTCCCAACTCCAAGGCCTTCAATTCGCCTTGCCCAATCGTCGATTTGGCATTCGTCGGCTGATCGATCAAACCCTGCGCGCTTCGCAGACCGATCTCACCGTTGCCTTTGAAGCGGATTCGCTGCAACTCATCAAACAGCTGGTTTCTCAAACAGACCTGCTCACCTGTTTGCCTCGAATCGTCTTTGAACGGGAACTTGCCAATCGGACCCTGGCGGCCAGTCCCTTGAAAGACCCGCTGTGTTCGGCGGCCAGCATCGACATCATCACGCCGCAGTCACGGGCGCCTTCGGGGGCCTCCCGAAAATTTTTAGCGGTGCTACTCGACACAGCCCAAACGACCTACGCCTGAGCCCTGGCAAGTCCACCACACGCAAGGGTTTCGGACAGCTCGGCGGGAGGCCTGCGACTCGAGGCATTCATGCGATGTCCCCTTGGCAGAGGCTCCCCGATTTAAGGGGTGTCGGGCTTGGCCTCATCTTGCATGGGGCAGGTGTTCACACCCAGCA
>CANFMY010000088.1 GCA_947448375.1 Comamonadaceae bacterium
ACCCTATCCCAACCCCGACCACCCAAGCCATATAACCCCAGTTGTTCGCGGCGTCGAATTTGAGTCTCTCCAATGGATAGAGTGCCAGCAAGACGATGGCCCACGCCGAGTCTCTCACGCTGGGCGAAAAATTGCTGGCCCAGGCACTGCGCGCTGAAGGCATCGAGCACCTGCCGGCCCTGGATGCTGCGCATCAGAGCACCTGGGACCGCTTGCTGCGCTTCACCGGCAGTCGCAACCGCGATGAGTTGCTGATCGACATCGGACTGGGCAAGCGTGTGGCCAGCATTGTGGCCAAGCGGTTGACCGTGCTGCTGGCCGAGTTGGGCGAAAAGCCTGATGCCCTGCTGATGAGCAAAGAGCGCTTCACCGCGCACGAGACGGTGTCGCAAGGCAGCGTGGTGCTGGACGGCAGCCAGAATGCGTCGGTCAAATACCCGCAGTGCTGCCACCCGATTCCAGGCGATGCCATCATTGGCTATCTGGGGCGCGGCGAAGGCCTGGTGGTGCACACCGAATCCTGCGCGGTGGGACAACGTCTCTTGCACAAGGACCGCGAACGCTTCATCGGCGTGGAGTGGTCAGAGGAGATCGTGCGGTCTTTCGAGGCGCCGGTGCTGGTCACCGTGAGCAATGGCAAAGGCGTGCTGGCCCGTGTGGCTGCTGCCATTGCGCAGGCAGAGGCCGACATCACCTTGGTCAACATGGTCGATGAAGTCAGTGGTCAGGACGCGATCGATCTGCGCTTCGTGGTGTCGGTTCGCGACCTGGCGCATCTGGATTCCGTGCTCAAGAACCTGCGGCGAACACCCTCGGTCACGCAAGCCAGGCGCGTCATTTCCACCCGTCACGCCGAAGCGGATTGAAACGCCGCCGGTTCAAGCCGGGTAGTGCACGTCCAACACGTCGATGTCTTGCACGCCCTGGGGGGTGACCAGACGCACCTCGTCTCCGACTCGGGCCTTGAGCAAGGCCCGGGCGATGGGCGATACCCAGCTCACCTGCCCCTGAAGACTGTCGGCTTCGTCAATGCCCAAGATGGTGATGGTACGCTCTTCGCCGCGCGCATCGGCGTAGGTGACCGTGGCCCCGAAAAACACCTGATCACTGCCGTGATGCAGGCGCGGATCGGCCACCTCGGCAATTTCAAGCCGTTTGGTCAAAAAGCGGATTCGGCGGTCGATTTCGCGCAAGCGCTTCTTGCCGTAGAGGTAGTCACCGTTTTCCGAGCGATCGCCGTTGCTGGCGGCCCAATGCACGATCTCGACGATGCGGGGACGTTCGTTGTCGATCAGTTCGAGCAGTTCTGCCCGCAAGCGGGCATAGCCCTCGGGCGTGATGTAGTTTTTACCCGAAGGCGGCAACGGGGCAGCGCCGCCGTCATCGTCGTCTTCGGCGTCGCTGTTTTCTCGAGTAAACGCTTTGCTCATCGCAACTGCACCATGGTTGCTGTGGCGGCTCTTTCAGTCGCCTGTGAAGGAGAGTGAATTGACCCCTGGATGGGCGCCAGAATTGGCCAGGGTCCCAACGAAAAAAGCCTCGATTTCTCGAGGCAATTTCGTAAATGGTGCGGCTGGCAGGATTCGAACCCACGACCCCTTGGTTCGTAGCCAAGTACTCTATCCAACTGAGCTACAGCCGCTAAAGAAAAGCATTGTAGCATGACTTTTCCAACTGCCTGACCCTGCCCAGGCAAGCCCATCAGGGACGATCTCAGTGCGCCTTCAACCAGGCCAGCACCGCCTCGGCCACGGCATGCGGCGCCTCGCGTTGCGGGAAGTGCCCCACACCGGGCAGCATCGTGCGTTGGTAGGGGCCCGCAAAGAATTTCTCCTTGTTGGCCGAACTCGATGGCAAGGTCACGCCGTCGGCCTCACCGTGCAACATGAGGGTGGGCACGGACAGCACGGGCGCTGGGTGGAGGCGGCGCTCATCGTCGTCATAGGCAGGGTCGGCAGGCGAGAGGTTCCAGCGCTGGGTGTAGGAATGGATCACGATGTCAGCCCAGTCGGGTGTGTCGAAGGCTTTGACGGTCTCCTCGAATTCGGCCGGGTCGTACCAACCCTCGGGGGCCCAGGTGTCCCACATGATTTTGGCCACTCCGCGACGGTCGTTGCGCACGGCGTCTCGCCCGCGTGGGGTGTTCATGAACCAGTGGTACCAGTAGTTGCGTGCCTGATCCATGCTCAGGGGCTGGTTGGGATCGTTGGTGCCATACCCCACCGAGATCATCACCATGTGGCTGGACACGCCGGGACGCAAGCCGTTGGCAATGGCCACGGCGCGCGCACCCCAGTCATGACCCACCAGGGCCGGTCGCTCCAACCCCAGGGCGTCGATGAACTCGAGCAGGTCACGTCCAAACGAGGCCAGCTGACCCGTGCGGGGCGTCTCTGCACGCAGGAAGGTGGTGGGGGCAAACCCCCTGAGTGCCGGCACGATGACGCGGTAACCCGCTTGCACCAACAGGGGGGCAACGTGATTCCAGGTACGAGGGCTATCCGGCCAGCCGTGGATGAGCACGACCGCGTGCCGCCCCTGGGGGTTCAGGTCTTCATAACCCACGCGTAGCAGGGAAGTATCAACAAAGGGCATGGGTGTCTCCTGGAAGATTCAACCCGACCGAGGATAGCGGTTTGACGGGAGGGTTGGCGTTACGATGTCACCCTGTTGACTGTTTTTTTGTGCTCGATCCTGCAGGTCGTCACGCCTTATCTGCCATGCCCCAGACCGCCGATCTTCTCTTCCGTCATGTTCAACTCTTTGATGGCTCAGGGGCCCCGCCGGTGCTGGGTGATCTGGCCGTGCGCGAGGGACGTATCTGCGCCATGGGTGCACAACTTGCGCTGGAGGCCAAACAGGTGATCGATGGCACGGGGCTGGCTCTCATGCCCGGCATCATCGACAGCCACACCCACTTTGACGCGCAAATTACCTGGGACCCCTGTGTGCGCCCCTCGCCGGCGCTGGGCGTCACCACGGCGGTCATTGGCAACTGCGGCTTCACCATCGCGCCGTGCAAGCCGGCTGACCGCGACATCACCATGCGCAACCTCACGCAGGTGGAAGGCATGTCGCTGGATGTGCTGCGCCAGGGCATCGAGTGGAATTTTGAAACCTTTCCGCAGTACCTCGACATGCTGCGCCGCAAAGGCAGCGCCGTGAACGTGGCCGCCTATGTGGGCCATTCGTCGGTGCGTACCTGGGTGATGGGCGCAGACGCCACCCGGCGCGCCGCGACACCTGACGAGATCGAGCGCATGGCTCAACTCGTGCGCGAGGCCATGGCGGTCGGCGCCGTCGGCTTTGCCAGCAGCACCAGCCCCGCCCACAACGGCGAAGGCGGCATGCCCATGCCTTCGCGCCTGGCCAGCGACGACGAAATGATGGCGCTCATCAAGGCGATGGGCGAGCAAGGCCGGGGCATTTACATGGTGACCAAGGGCGGTCAAATGCCTGTGCCGTTCCTGGAAGAGATGTCCGCGCAATCCGGCCGCCCGGTGATGATTGCCGCCTTGCTGCACAACAGCACCAACCCGCAAACCGTGTTCAATGACTTGCAAGGCATCACCGACGCCAACCAGCGCGGCCGCAAGCTCATTGGCCAGGTGTCGTGTTGTCCGCTCACCATGGACTTCACCTTCGTCTCCCCCTACCCTGTTGAAGGCCTGCAGAGTTGGAAGCCGGCGCTGGGTATCCAAGGCGAAGCACTGAGACAGGTTCTGGCTGACACGTCGTTCCGCAACAGTGTGCGAGCCGAGTTGGCCAGCACCTCCACCTTCCGCCTGTTCAACAATGAATGGGACAAGGTGCACGTGGTGGAAACCTTCAGCGCCAAGAACGCCCGGTTTGAGCAACGCAGCATTGCCGACATCGCCCGCGAGCTGAACCAAGATCCGCTGGACACGGTACTGGACATTGCGTTGTCCGAAGACCTCCAGACCGTCTTCACCGCCCAGTTGCTCAACAGCGACATCGAGGCCGTGGGCCGCATGCTGAACCACCCGCACAGCCTGATTTCACTCAGCGATGCCGGCGCACACTTGACCTTCTTCAACGACGCCGGATTTGGCCTGCACCTGATGGGCTATTGGGCCCGAGAGCTGGGCAAGATGAGCATGGCCGAAGCCGTGCGACAAATCACCTCGCTGCAAGCCGAGGTGATGGGCATTCAGGAACGGGGGCGACTGCAAGTGGGCTGGGCGGCGGACCTGATGCTGTTTGACCCAGCCACAGTGAACCGCGCAGCCAAAAAGCGTGTGTTTGACCTGCCCGGTGGCGCCGCACGCCTGAACACCGATGCCGTGGGCGTGCACGGCGTGTGGGTGAATGGTCAGCTGGTGGCCAATGAGCAGGGCCTGGTGGCCCAACCGCCCCTGGCCGGTGAACTCTTGACAGAGTTCAACGGCTGAGGGCCTGGTGATCCTCAGTCGACTTTGGCGCCTGACAACTGGATGATGCGCGTCATCCGCTCGGTTTCAGATTTGATGTGCTGGGCGAACTGCTGCGGCGTCATGGTCATGGCGCTCATGCCCTGCGGCACCAGTTGCTGATCTACAAACTCCTGGCCAGCGAGCATGGTGGCCACGGCCGCATTGAGTCGGGCCACCACCGCCGGCGGTGTTTGGGCCGGCGCCAGGAAGGCATACCAGGCACCGATGTTCAAATCCTTCTGTCCGGCTTCGGTGAACGTGGGCACCTGCGGCATGAGCGGCGAGCGTTTGTCACCCGAGATGGCCAGCACCTTGACCTTGCCCGCCTGCACAAAGCCCTGGATGGTGGGAATGGCCGGGAAGGTGAACACCACTTGACCCCCGATCACATCGGCCACTGCAGGTGCCGAGCCTTTGTAGGGCACGTGCACGATGTCGGTATTGGTGAGCTTTTTGTACATCTCGCCCATGATGTGGGCCTGGCTGCCCACGCCATACGAGCCGTAACTGATCGTGCCCGACTTGGCCTGTGACCAGGCCACCATCTCGGCCATGTTGTTCACTGGCAGCGTGTTCGCGACCACCATGGCCAGGTTGAGGTAGGCGACAGTCGCCACCGGCGCAAAGTCACGAGCCACGTTGTAGCTGAGTTGCGGCGACAGGATGGGGTTGAGGACAAAGGTGGCGTCATTGGTGAAGAGCACCGTATAACCGTCGGCTGGGGCCTTGGCCACCAGATCCGCCCCCAAGGCGGTGTTGCCACCGGGCTTGTTGTCGATCACCAGCGTCTGCCCCAGGATTTCGCCCAGTCGCTTGCTGACCACGCGCGCCATGATGTCGGTGGCACCACCGGGAGCAAAGGGCACCACCACGCGAATGGGTTTGTTGGGATAGGGGGCCTGGGCTTGGACACTCAAAGCCAGGGCAAGTCCCGCGAACAGCATGGCACCACGCCACAACAGGGATGCACCAGAACACAGGGTCGAAAGTCGGATGGACAACATGGGAATCCTTCAGCCAATGTTTACGTTTCGCCGGCAAGGCACCAACGATATGCGACGAAACTCATTATCAAGATCATGGGGCCCAACACCCACCGGGTCTTGTCGCAGAGGCAACAAGGGTGGGAAGTGCTTCAGGCATCAGTCAACACGCGCTCGTGCGCGGTGTAAACCAGATAGCGTCTGTTCCTGGCACGTCCGATGGCACACAAACCCAGGCGCTGGGCCAAGTCGTAGCCCATTTGCGTGATGCCGTTGCGTGACACGACCACGCCAATGCCCATCTGCGCGGACTTGAGCACCATCTCGCTGGTCAACCGGCCCGTGGTGTAGAAGACAGCATCGATCCCTGCGCGAAGCTGCTGCATCCACATCCAGCCGGCAATCACATCGATGGCATTGTGTCGTCCCACATCTTCCACATAAATGGACAGGGTGTCGCCGGTGAACAAGGCACAACCATGCACCGTGCCAGCCGACTTGTAGATCGTTTCCTGCAGGCGAATGGTGTTGAGCAAGGCATGCAGGCGCGCTTGCGTGATTGAGGCGTTGTGTACCTGCAGCAAGTCGAGATGGGCCATCACATCGCCAAACACACTGCCCTGCCCGCAGCCCGTGGTGATCACCCGCTTGTCGGTCAGGGCTCGCAGGTCGGCAATGCCCGTGTGAGTCCGCACAGCCGCCACACCTGCACCCGCCTCTCCGGCTTCCCAGTCGACGGTGATCGACTCGACTTGGGTCACCTCCGACACCAGGCGCTGATTGCGCAGATAGCCCAGCACCAACAGCTCGGGGTTGGCGCCCAGGGTCATCAAGGTGACCACCTCTTGCTTGTCCACATAGATCGTGAGCGCTCTCTCGGCGGGAATGGCCACCAGCGATCGAACGCCCTGCTCGTCCACCACCTCAATCTGGCGAGTGAGGTCGCAATGCGCTTGGGTGAATCGAGGCAATGAGGTCATGACAAGACAAGAGCATACAAAAAAGAGCCCGCCCAGGGTGGCACAGTCCCGGAGGGGGCGTCTGTCGTCAGGCCATTATTTGCCCACCTGCGCCGTGTGCTCGGCATTGGCCTTGGTTTCCTCTGCGGGGACCCGCCCGCCGCCGGGGTATCGCACGGGCGACTGCGAACCACCCGGCCTCAGGGTTTACACGGGTGCTCAGGTCTGCGCAGCCCCGGATCATGTCCAAGTCCCCATTTTGTCGATTCAATGCCATGACTGTCACGTTCAAACCCCTGGGCTCGGCCTTTGCCGCAGAGGTCAGTCCCCTCGATCTGCGACAGGTTCGAGACCGCGACACCCTGATGCAGTTACGTGCCGGGATGGACCAGTACGCCGTGCTGGTGTTTCGCAACCAGCCGTTCACCAACGAGGAGCAACTGGATTTTGCTCAGCGTTTTGACGGCCAGTTGCACGCCAAGACCTCGGTGGCCGTGCTGACGAAAAACCGATACGGCAACGAGGCCCTGACCGATATCTCGAATGTGAATGCCCAGGGCGACATCATGGCGGCCACTGACCGTCTGCGTGCCAGCACTGTCAGCAACCGGTTGTGGCACACCGATGCGTCGTTTGAAAACCCGGCGGGCCGTTACTCCATGCTCTCGGCGCGGGTGCTGCCGCCCGTGCGCGCTGACACCGAATTTGCCGACATGCGAGCCGCCTACGACGCCTTGGACGCCGACACCCAGCGTTCACTGGAAGGTTTGCACGTGCACCACTCCATCGTCTATTCACGCCATGTCCTCGGCTTTGAATTTGGCGAAGAAGAACGCGCCAGGCTCAAGGGAGCGGTGCACCCGCTGGTGCGCACCTTGCCTTCCACCGGCCGGCGTTCGTTGTACCTGGCCTCGCATGCACAACACATCGAGGAGATGCCGGTCCCCGAAGGTCGGTTGCTGCTGCGTGACTTGATTGAGCACGCCACCCAGGCGCCCTTCACCTACCGCCACGAGTGGCAGCCACACGACCTGGTGATTTGGGACAACCGTACCACCATGCACCGTGCACGCCCGTTCGAGGACAAGAAATACCGGCGCGAGTTGTGCCGCACCACCACGCTCGATCTCCCGCACGAGATCGCAGGTTGAGTCCACTCTTGACGAAAAGGCCTGACGCCATGACACCCTTATTCACCCGTCGCACCGCCTGCTGGCTGGCGGCCGCTTTTTTCGCCTGCAGCAGCGCCCTGGCGCAATCGTGGCCAGCCAAAGGCACGATCAAGATCGTCATTCCCTATCCCCCCGGTGGCGCCTCCGATGTCACGGCACGCGTGCTGGCCAACAAGCTCACCGACTCGCTCAAGCAAAGCGTGGTGGTGGAAAACAAGCCCGGCGCCAACGGCATCGTGGCACTGGAGAGTGTGGCCAAGTCCGCCCCGGATGGCTACACCTTGCTGATGGCCAACCTCGGCCCCAATGCCATCAACCCCGGGTTGTACGCCAAGCTGCCCTACGACCCCATCAAGGACTTCACGCCCATCACGCTCACCTCGGTGGTGCCACTGGTCGTGCTGGTGACCAACTCGCTGCCGGTCAAAACCATGCCCGAACTCATTGCGTATGCCAAGGCGAATCCGGGCAAGCTCAGCTATGCCTCGGCGGGCAATGGTGCGGCCAATCATCTGGCTGGCGAGATGATCAAGGCCATGGCGGGTGTGCAGATGACGCACGTGCCCTACAAGGGTGACTCGCCCGGCATGCCCGACGTGATCTCGGGCACCGTGAGCATGATGTTCCCCACCATCATCGCCGGCATGCCCAACATCCGCAGTGGTTCGATGCGCCCGATCGCCGTGACAGGTTCGCGCCGCAGCTCCTCGCTGCCGGATCTGCCCACCGTGAGTGAAGCCGGCATCCCCGGGTTTGATGCCGTCTCCTGGGGCGGGGTGATGGGGCCGGGTGGCTTGCCCGCCGACATCGTTCAGCGGCTCAACACCGAGATCGTGCGCATCTTGAAGCAGCCGGACGTGGCAGACAAACTCTCATCGCTTGGAGCCGACATTGTGGGCTCCACGCCCGAGGAGTTTGACCGTTATCTCAAAGCCGAAATTGCCAAGTGGGGCAAAGTGGCTCGAGACAACAACATCCGCCTGGACTGACCCTGCCGCGTCAAGCCAGCGCTTCTTCGGGCTGTGCCTGAGGAATCGGCGTGCGGATCAGATAATCGAACGCGCTCAACGCTGCTTTCGAGCCCTCACCCGCTGCAATCACGATCTGCTTGTACGGCACCGTGGTGGCGTCACCGGCCGCGAACACTCCGGGCATGCTGGTGTGGCACTTGGCATCGATCACGATTTCTCCAAACTTGCTGAGCTCGAGTGAACCCTGGAGGAACTCGGTGTTGGGCACCAGGCCGATCTGCACGAACACACCAGCCAAGGGCACGAGATGCTCCTGGCCACTCACCCGGTCTTTGTAGCGCAGACCATCGACCTTGCTGCCGTCGCCCGTGATTTCGGTGGTTTGGGCATTGACGTGGATGGTGACGTTGGGCAGGCTCTTCAACTTGCTCACCAGCACGGCATCGGCTTTGAGTTGGTCAAGGAACTCGATCAGGGTGACGTGCTCCACCACGCCAGCCAGGTCAATCGCGGCTTCCACCCCCGAGTTGCCACCGCCAATCACCGCCACACGCTTGCCCTTGAACAAGGGGCCGTCGCAGTGCGGGCAGTAGGCCACGCCTTTGTTTTTGTAGGCCTGCTCGCCCGGCACGTTCACATTGCGCCAGCGGGCACCCGTGCTCAGGATGACGCTGCGGGATTTGAGAATGGCGCCGTTCTCCAGCTCGACCTGCACCAGGCCGCCCACCTCGGCGGCCGGGATGATCTTGGTCGCGCGCTGCAAGTTCATCACGTCCACCCCATAGTGGCGTACCTGCGCTTCCATGTCTGCGGCCATCCTCGGGCCATCGGTTTCGAGCACGGAGATGTAGTTCTCGATCGACATCGTGTCGTTGACTTGTCCGCCCATGCGCTCGGCTGCCACGCCCACGCGGATGCCTTTGCGAGCCGCGTAGACGGCCGCCGCTGCGCCAGCAGGGCCACCGCCCACCACCAGCATGTCAAAGGCTTCCTTGGCGTTGAGCTTGACGGCATCACGCGCTGCAGCGCCCGTGTCGAGTTTGGCCACGATTTCTTCGACCGACATGCGGCCCGAGGCAAACACCTCGCCATTCAGGAACACCATGGGCACGGCCATGATCTGGCGTTGCTCCACCTCTTGCTGGAACGCACCGCCTTCGATCACCACCGTCTTGATCTTGGGGTTGTGGATGGCCATGAGCGAGAGCGCCTGCACCACGTCCGGGCAGTTGTGGCAGGACAGGGACATGTAGACCTCGAAGTGGAAGTCGCCGTCCAGGGCCTGGATGCTCTCGATCACCGACGGCTCCACCTTGGGCGGGTGACCCCCCGTCCACAAGAGCGCCAGCACCAGCGAGGTGAACTCGTGCCCGAGCGGCAGACCAGCAAAACGCACACCTTGTGTCTGGCCCTCGCGCGCCACCACAAACGAGGGCTTGCGTGCGTCGTTGCCGGACGTGTCCAGCGTGACTTTGTCGGACAGGCTGACGATGGTCTCGAGCAGATTGCGCATGTCCACGCCTGTCTCACTGTCGTCGAGCGAGGCAATCAGGCGGATGGGTTGACGCAGCAAGCCGAGGTATTGCTGCAACTGGGCTTTGAGGGTGTCATCAAGCATGTTGTTCTCCTGTTTCAGGGTGCAAGTGGCCAGAGCCGTTCACTTGTGGTGCCGGCCCTTGGGGTTCAAGGGATAGGGAAATTCGCTGGGGGCAACGCACGTTGGCCTGGGGCTTGGCATGCGTTGCGCTCAACGCCCTGCAGCGCAGGGCATGAGGGGCAAGACTTAGATCTTGCCAACCAGGTCGATGGAGGGTGCCAGGGTCTTGGCGCCTTCTTTCCACTTGGCGGGGCACACCTGGCCGGGGTTGGCGGCGGTGTACTGGGCAGCCTTCAACTTGCGCAGGGTCTCGGACACGTCACGGGCGATCTCGTTGGAGTGCACTTCCATGGTCTTGATGATGCCATCGGGGTTGATCACGAAAGTCCCGCGCAGCGCCAGACCTTCGGAAGCGATATGCACGCCAAAGGCGTTGGTCAGCTGGTGGGTGGGGTCGCCAACCAGGGGGAACTTGGCCTTGCCCACGGCGGGGGAGGTCTCGTGCCACACTTTGTGCGAGAAGTGGGTGTCGGTGGTGACGATGTACACCTCGGCACCCGCTTTCTGGAACTCGGCGTAGTTGTCAGCCGCGTCTTCGATTTCGGTGGGGCAGTTGAAGGTGAAAGCGGCCGGCATGAAAATCAGCACGGACCACTTGCCCTTGAGGCTGGCTTCGGTGACTTCGATGAACTTGCCGTTGTGGAAAGCCTGGGTCTTGAACGGTTGGACCTGGGTGTTGATGAGGGACATGAGAGTGCTCCGGTTGGTTGATAAAAACTATGAACCCGTCAAGATTCATTGGCACGAATCATAACTGCGGCTGAGGGGGGTCACCCATGAATTGTCTTCATGACGGTGATAGGCAATACCAATGGGGTCGGGCAAACGCCCCGCTCCTTGCACCCTACTCGGTCAGGCCTGTCGCGGCGAGGGTCGACCGGGCCCCAAGTGGGGCAACGCACAAACAAGGGGCTTTTCTCGTGGGATATGCCGTCCTGGCTGCTCAAACAAAAAAGCCACTGACAGACATCAGTGGCTGGTCTCCGTGGTAGGGCGTGTTGGACTTGAACCAACGACCAAAGGATTATGAGTCCTCTGCTCTAACCAACTGAGCTAACGCCCCACGCAATTCATTGTACCCAGGCAACATCTTGCAACCGCCTGGGATTCACGCCACTCAGTGACACAACGAGTCAACGGCCGCATGCAGATCCAGCGCCCATTGACGTCGATCGCGTCCCTCGGCCGATTGCGGATGCCCAAAGCGCACACGCGCGGTGAAGGCAGGCGCGCCAAGGGTACGCCACACGGATCCCACCAGGGTGTCGTCGCCGATGTACAGCACCGCCCGGCTCGGCTGTCCGTCCGCCTGCACATACCGCACACCCACCGGCATCACCGGCGCATGCGCTGAAATGGCCGCTTGAATCAGATTGGCGTGAAATGGCAACAGCACCGACCCATCCCCCGTGGTGCCTTCCGGAAAAATGGCCAGCATGTCGCCCGACTGCAGTGCGGTGGCCATCTGGTGCACCACGCGCATGGCGTCCCGGCGCGACGCGCGCTCGATGAACAGCGTGCCCCCTGCAGCGGCCATCGGCCCGATCAGCGGCCAGTGGTGCACCTCCGACTTGGAGACAAAGCGGCAATGCCGCGCAGCGTGCATCACCAGGATATCCAGCCACGAGAGATGGTTGGCCACCAGCATCAACGGACCCTGCTGCGGAGCCTCGCCTTCAAGATGAAGGGAAATGCCCAACGCACGCAGCATCCGGCGCGACCAGCGTTGCACTTCATCCGAGCGCTGGGCATTGTTCAATCCGGCAAAACGGAACCGAATCGTCCAGTAGCCGACCGCCAGCTGCCACAGCACGGCCAGCAAACGAAACGGAATGCGCAGCAGCCTCAAGCCGCGTCCTGGTACGCCAAATGACCACCTGCCACCGTGGCTCGCACACGACCCGTCATCGACATGCCGCTGACCTCAAAGGCAAAGGGCGTGTGCTTGCCCTGGCTGCGCAAGGCCTCCGGGGTGACGCTCCATTGAGCCTCGGGGTCGAATACACACACATCGGCTGCGCCACCCACCGTCAATCGACCCAGACCGGTCACGGCAGCGCCGACGGATACGCCCAGCACACGCGCAGGACGCTGCGTCACCACCGCCAGCGTTTGCGCGAGTGTGAGGCCCTGGGCTTGCCCCCACTTGAGGGCCAGACTGAGCAGCAACTCCAGACCACTCGCACCGGGTTCGGCCTCGGCAAAGGGCAACGCCTTGGCGTCACCCTCCACCGGCGCGTGGTCGGAGA
>CANFMY010000089.1 GCA_947448375.1 Comamonadaceae bacterium
AGGCGCCCAGACATCAGACAGACAACCAGGGCGCACCTGATGCGGGTACCCCAGCCTTGTTACGAGCACTGGACAGCCTCCATCGCCAACTGACCCAGTCCGATCTGTTTGCGCACCAGCACCTGATTCGACACTGGTTCCAGGCATCCGCTCCACCAGGCCCGTCACCTGCAACGCCCTCCCTGCCCGATTCGGCCACACTGTCCCGCTGGGTCTTGGCCTTGTCGCCCGACAGTCCAACCGCCGAGCAGATCACCCGATTGCTGCTGGAGGGAAAGATGCAATGGCAGGGTGAGTTGCTACCCGGTATCGCGGTTCAACTCAACCGCGAGGATGCCTGGCGTGAAGACCCCGCACACCCCGGACAGGTGCAAAAGGGTGCTGCACTGCGAGCGCAGATCGACCTGCCCCGATCGGGACGCGTGACGGTCACGGCATCCCAGTGGGGCACGCACATCGACCTGCGCGTGAACATGTCGGCCGCACCAGACAGCCCGCTCCAGGCAGCCTGGCCGCTGTTACAAGACCGTTTAGCACAAATGAATCTCCCCGATCTGCGAGTGGGACGTGGGGAGACACCGTGAGCACCAACGCCAACACCGACACACAACAGGCGGTGGCACTGGGCTATCAGGCAGGCGCACCAGCGCCCAGGCTACTGAGTCAGGGACGGGGCGTACTGGCCGAAGCCATCATCAGACGCGCGCAGGAATTGGGCATCCCCACCAAAACAGACCCCTCGTTGGTAGAGTTTCTGATGCAACTGGATGTGAATGACTGGGTGCCGCCTGAACTCTTTGCCGCCGTGGCCCAGGTACTGGCCTGGGCTTATGAGGTCGATGGCAAGCCGCTACCCTTTGACAGGGAGGACATATCGCGCCACAGGCAGCCACCCATTCAACGCTAACGTATAAGTGCCTGCAGACCGCTTAGACCTGCAGATTGGTGACTTCTTTGTAGGCATCGACCAGTCGGTTGCGCACGGCAATCATGGACTGGAACGAGAGATTGGCCTTTTGAAGCGACACCATGACTTCTTCGAGGGTCATGTTGCTTTCCCCGGTGGAGAAAGCCTGCACTTTGTCTTGCGCAGTGTTTTGCGCCTGGTTCACCTCGTGTACAGCCTGGCGCAAGAGGTTTTGGAAATCGTTGCCATCCGCATTGACCGCGGGTGCCGTGGACGTCACCGGCGTGAGCTGCCCTGCCGCCATGTCTGACATGACGCGCATCTGGCTCAACAAATTCTGGACGTTATCCGCACTCATGGGTTCAATGGTAGATCAAATTCAGTCAAACTCAAAACCGGCTTCCTTGTAGGCCTTCAGCTTGTAGCGCAAGGCCCGTTCGGACAGTCCCAAAATGGCGACCGCTTCCTTTCGGTTGCCGCCCACCTGGGCCAGCACCTTCAGGATATGGTCCCGTTCGATGGACTCGATGTCCTGGGGTGTTTTTTCTTTTGCAAGATCGGTGCCACCTTGCCCTCCTGCTGGCTGCGCGTCGCCATCCCCCCCCGTTCCCAGGCTCGTTGCCTGCCCAGCCAGTGGCGAAACACCGACCGATCCACTCACGTCCAGTTCCACATGTTCCGGCTCGATCAACCGCCCATCGCACATCAGAAGCGCCCGCTGCATGGCGTTCTCCAGTTCGCGCACATTGCCCGGCCACGGATACGCCAACAGGACCTGCTCGGTCGCCGCTGAGAAATGCAAGCCGGTTAGCCCCATGGTGCTGCCATAGCGCTGCAAAAAAGCGTTGGCCAGCGGCAGGATGTCCTGAGGTCGGTCACGCAAGGCGGGGATTCGAATCGGAATTACCGCAAGCCGGAAGTACAGATCCTCCCGGAAGCGCCCATCCTTCACGCGCTGTTGCAAGTCTTGGTTGGTCGCCGCCAGGATGCGAATGTCGCACTGAATCGAGCGCATCGAGCCCAACCGTTCCACCACCTTGTCCTGCAGCACGCGCAGCAACTTGGCTTGTAACTCCAGGGGCATCTCGCCAATTTCATCGAGAAACAGGGTGCCGCCCTCGGCCTGCTCGAACTTGCCGGGCTGGGATTTGGTGGCTCCCGTGAAGGCGCCTTTCTCGTATCCAAACAGGGTGGATTCCAGCAGGTTGTCTGGAATGGCCGCGCAATTGATGGCCACGTAGGGCTTGCTCTGGCGTTTGGATTTGGCATGAATATGACGCGCAAAAATATCTTTACCCACTCCGGATTCGCCTGTCAGCAGCACCGTGGTATCGGTGGGCGCCACGCGCTCACAACGTTGCACGACGGCATGCGTTGCCGCATCGGCGGCAATGATTTCCGACTTTGCGGCAGGATTTGCCGGTGTGGGCCGCGGCTGGCAGCGAGCGATCACCTCGAGCAATTGTTGCGGCATGAACGGCTTGACCAGGAAATCCCGTGCGCCCGATTTCAATGCCTGAATGGCCAACTGGGTATCTGCGTAGGCCGTCATGACCACCACCGGCAACTGGGGGTTGCGGGCGCGGGCGCTGTCCAGCAACTGCAAACCGTTCATGCCCGGCAAGCGAAAGTCCGTGATCAGCAACTGACCATCGTCATGCCCCACCAGCGGCAAGGCATCCTCGGCGCACTCGAATGCCTGAAAAGGAATACGCCCCAGGGTCAGGGTCACACTGATGGCCTCACGCAAATCAGGATCGTCTTCAACCAGGAGTACGTGTGGAATGTCCATGATGATGTTCAAAAATGCTCCAGGCTGGGCAATACAACGGTAAAACAGGCGCCCCCTTCGGGGCGATTGTGTGCGGCAATGTCGCCCCGGTGGCTGCGAATGGTATTGCGCGCAATCGCCAGTCCCAGCCCCGTGCCACTGATGCGACTGGTCGCGAAGGGGTCAAACAGATGGTCGATCATGTCGGCAGCAATGCCAGGGCCTTCATCCTCGATCACGATACGCACGTGCGCAGCATCGGTGCTGGTACGAACCACGATGGCTTGCCCGGCGGTGCATACCTGGAAGGCGTTTTCCACAATGCCTACCAGGGCCGACACGAGGGATGATTTCTCAACTGACACCAGATACCCCGGGGCACCGAGCTCCAGCGCGAGTGTCATGCCACGTTCCTGGCGCAAGGCCTCGACGCTCTGCGCCGCCTCGCGCACCAGGTCGTCAACCGGCCACTGGCCTGTCTTGAGGGGCCGCGTGCGAATGAATTGGAGCATGTTGCTCGACAACTTGTTCAGACTCAGCAACTGACCTTGCAATCGCCGGGCAAAGTCCTGCTGATCAGCCGCTGGCAGATCCGCACTCGTGAGGTGCGATGCATACAGCAAGGCAGTGGAAAGCGGTGTGCGCAACTGGTGGGCAATGGCTGCCGACATCTTGCCCATGGCGGCTAGACGATCCACGCGTTCGCTTTCCTCCAGGGTTCGCAAGTTGTCCGTGATGTCCTGAATCTGGATCACGCTGCCGTGCGGATTGACGATCTGTTGCATCTGAACCGTGCGGCGGGTGCCTTGGTCGACAAACTGGTATTCGTTGGGGCCCTCACCAGCCATCCAGGTGTCCGGCACCCGCCAGGCAGAGGACGTCACGAGTTGCGGCAATAACTGTCGAGCTGCGGGGTTCACGTGCGTGACGATTCCTTGCTCAACCAGAATAACCGCTGCCGGCAGCGCATCAAGCAGCGAGTGCAACCGCAGGTTGGCCTTGACCAGATCGGCACTCAGGGCATCGACCTTTTGGCTCAGGGCTGCGTGCTGCTTCTCCAGGTTCTGGGAAGCCTGGACAAACAGGTCAAAGGCGCCGGCCAGATCCAGGGCGGCGGGGGAAGACTCGCTCACGCGAAAAGACTCCGTCTAGTATGAGATGCCAGCATGTCATCGGCGATTTGTTATCCCACCGGGAACGATAACAGAAAGCAAGTGGCGCCGGCAATTTTTGCCGCCCAAAGAAAGTTATGGGCAAGATTTTCATGCGCCCGTCGTTTGAAATGAGAACTAAATACAACTCATCGAGAGTAGCCTTTGCAAGGAAATATTGGCATGCAAACTGCTGAACCAGCCCGAGTAATTTCTCAATTTTTTCGGACCTCGAACATGACTGCCGCTCAACAGCAACTGGAACTGACGCACAAAGTGCAACGTTGCATTCAGCAACAACAATGGCACCAGGCGAAGCACCACTGCCAGCGGCTACTCAAACTCGACGCTCAGGATGCCCAGGTCCATCAACTGCTCGGGTTGATTCATGTGCAACTGGCTGCCACGGCCGCATCTGCTGACATACGGCACGAACACGAGAACCGAGCCCTTCAGGCATTTGAAGCCGCCACCCGGCATGGCCCCCAAATGTTCGACACTTTCCTGAACCTTGGCAATGCGTATCTGCAAGTGCAACGCAGCCAGGACGCGTTGGCGGCCTATCAGGCTGCCCTGACGTTGCAACCTGACTCGGATCTGGTGTACGCCAACCAGGCAGAAGCTTATCGGCAACTCCAAGATTCTGCACAGGCACTGGCCAGTTATGGGCAAGCTCTGCAACTGGCCCCTCACAAACACAGCTACCTGGTCAAGGCCGGCAATCTGCTGCGGGAGTTGCAACGACACGATGAGGCTATCGACTGCTACGAGCAAGCCATCGGTCTTGAGCCAGACCATGCCGAAGCCTATGCGCAAATGGCCGTGTCGATGGCAGAACTCGGTCACTTGGACGCTGCATTTGGGTGTTGCAAGATTGCCCTGGAGATCGACCCTACCCAGTCGATCGCGCACCATCACAAGGCTCTTCTTAAAATGCGCCAAGATGACAAGCAGGCGGCATTGGAATGCTTGAATGCGGCGCTGAAGAGTGAACCGCAATCTTCAGCAGCCTGGATCAGCAAGGGTTTGCTGCTGATCAACCTCAAGGATCCGGCCGCCGCACTGATTGCACTGGACCGTGCCATTGAACTGGGCATCAGAACGGCCGACATCTATCACAACCGAGCTCACTGCCACAAAGAACTGAAGCAGTTGGAGTTGGCCGTCAACGACTTGGAAACAGCGTTGATGCTGGACCCACAGCATGCAGACGCCTTGATGACCCTGGGCGTCATGTCACAAGAAATGGGACGGCATGAAGCCGCGGTTGGCTTGTATACACAGGCGATTGCACAAAACCCCGCCAAGGCCGAGGCGTATTCGAATCTCGGCGCCGTGTTGTTTGAATTGAATCGTTTTGAAGATGCTCTCCAGACCTTACAAGCGGCGCTCGATATTGACCCCAAACTGGTCAATGCCTGGAGCAATCTGGGCGCTACGCTGATGAAGCTGTATCAATTCGAACCCGCGTTGAATGCCTTCGACCAGGTGCTTAAGTTGGAGCCTCAAAATGTCGATGCGTATTGCCATCAGGGCTTGATACTGCATGACCTGCGTCGACTCGATGACGCCATGACTTGCTACGATAAAGCATTAGCGATAGACCCGCAGAGTACGCTTGCCCTCTGGCATCAATCGATTTGCCTGTTACTCCAGGGTGACTTCGCGCGGGCATGGCCCGCGTATGAAGCACGTTGGCAACATAAAAAGCTCAACCTGACCCTGCGCGATTATCCCCAGTCAAAGTGGACTGGGCAAGAATCATTGAAGGGCAAAAGTATTCTGATTTATGCCGAGCAAGGGCTTGGGGATACGCTGCAGTTTGCACGATTCATTCCTCGCTTGATCGAGCTAGGGGCGCAAGTCTCATTTGAAGTACAGCCTCCGCTGGTTTCGCTGCTGGCACGTTGCCTCCCCCTGGCTCATATCTATGCAGCGGGGGGGCAATCGCCCAAATTCGACTTGCATACACCATTACTCAGCCTGCCAGGCATCCTGCATTGCAACGCATCCACCATACCCACACCGACTGGCTATCTGCGCGCCGCCCCGGAAAAAATAACCGAATGGAAACAGCGACTTGGTAGCGCACAGCGACCACGTATCGGTCTGGTCTGGCGTGGAAACCCGGCTCACCAGAATGATCGCAGCCGCTCCATGTCGCTGGACACCTTACTCAAGGCGTTGCCTCAAGAAGCTGACTACATCTGTTTACAAAACCAGATTCAGTTCAACGATATGCAAATCGTTGAAAGGACAAACCGGATTCGGACCTATGCGCAAGACCTGAAGGACTTTGAAGATACGGCGGCATTGTGCGAACTCATGGACGTTGTGATCTCAGTTGACACCAGCGTTGCCCATCTCAGCGCGGCCTTGGGTCAAAAGACATGGGTCTTGATTCCGCACTCTCCTGATTGGCGCTGGATGCAGCAAGGAGCAGATACCCACTGGTACCGATCTATGCACCTGTATAGACAAACGACACCAGGCTCATGGGCGCAAGCGCTGGCAACTCTTAGCCAGGATCTTTATCGAGAATTGCAGCTTGCAAGCACGCCGGTTGCGACACATCAGAAATGGGCAGTGGCCGCTTGAGCGAACTGCATAGCTATCAGTCCACGTCGGGTTTCATGATGAATCACACCACGCACAGACCCATTGCTTTCGTTCTGGCCTCCACGCACCAAGGCACCCTGCTGGTGAATCGGCATGATTACCGCATCACCGAGCAAGGTGGTTATGGCCTGGGCTATCAACTGCTGGGGACCTCGTCTTTCGATCAGCCTGAAGTTGATCTGGTATTGCAACTGCTGACGTTTCGACGACAGCATCATGGCGATGGTGTTGTCGCACTGGACTGCGGCGCCAACCTGGGGGTTCACACGGTGGAGTGGGCCAAGCACATGCATCAATGGGGCAGTGTCCTGGCGTTTGAGGCGCAGGAGCGGATTTTCTACGCCTTGGCAGGCAACATCACGCTCAACAACTGTTTCAATGCACGGGCGATCTGGGCAGCCGTAGGCTCGGAGGCAGGGAACATCGGCGTCCCAGTACCCGACTATTTCACACCTTCAAGTTTTGGCAGCTTGGAAATTCGCTCCAAACCCAGTACGGAATTTATTGGGCAATCGATTGACTACTCAACGACGCATCCTACGGCCATGATCGCGATTGACGACATGGATCTACCCAGATTGGATTTCATCAAAATTGATATCGAGGGGATGGAGATGGAGGCCATTCTTGGTGCAGCACGCTCCATCGAACGTCATCGCCCGCAGATGTTGATTGAGAAGATCAAATCCGATGAAGGAGAGATTTCTGAATTTCTGATTGATGCTGGGTATCAACTGCTCCCCATCGGGATCAATATCCTGGCCATCCATCAATCGGATCCTGTTCGGGCTGAATTGAAATTTACACATGCTTAAACTGCCTGATCACGAACCCTCCGCTAAGTCACAAACTTTTCCCTGTCCAGTTTGTACCGGAAATGCACCGGCACTTGATGTGGTGGACTTCAACAAAAACTGCCTGGAGCCCCAGGGGCATTTTCTGCCACTGGCTCGCCGGCCCGTCTACTACCACATGTGCGACAACTGTGATCACGTTTTCAGCCCCGACTTCTGGGAATGGGAAGATAGTGATTTTGCCCAGAAGATCTACAACGACGACTACATCAGTCTCGACCCGGATTATCTAGAGACAAGGCCTGTGGGTAATGCGAAATTGCTCTTGCAGTTATTTGGGGCGCACGCATCATCCATCGCGCACCTTGACTATGGCGGCGGCAACGGGCAACTCTCCCGCCATCTGCAACAACATGGTTGGAACTCCACTTCGTTCGACCCGTTCCCGCAAACTCCCTTTGAACCGAACCACCTGGGCAGGTTTAACCTGATCACAGCCTTTGAAGTTTTCGAGCACGTCCCTCATCCACAACAACTGTTGACCAACATCACTCAACTCATGAGCGAGTCCTGTCTGGTTTTGTTTTCAACGTTGACTTCGGACAATTCGCTCAAACGAAATGCACGAATTGATTGGTGGTACTGCTCACCACGTAACGGTCACATCAACTTGTTCACACGCAAGAGTCTGTCACTGTTGGGTGCCCAACACCAACTAAAATTTGGCAGTATCAATGAAGGCCTCCACTGCTACGCGAACCAAATTCCAACCTGGGCCACTCAATTTTCCGGGTGAGGCCGCCTGAGCGTGGTAACTCTCCTTATGTAGAAACCTACACATCAACCACGCAAATAAGCCTCAACCAACGCCGGCGACAACTGGCTTTCAATTCGCTGCCGAATCGGCTGCACGCGATCACGAAATGCCGCCAGGTCCATGTCCTGCGGCAACACCACCTGCACCCCCAGTTGCGTCAGTTGCGTGAGCGCTCGGGCATCCTCCCGTGCGGCCAGATCGCGTTGCAGGCGCGTGGCCTCTGATGCAGCCTCATCCAACTGTTGTCGCGCAACCTCCGAGAGCCCCTGGTACCAGCGCATCGGGCACAACAGCAACAGCACGCCCCAAAAATGACCACTCAGGCTCATATGCGGATGATGACGCCACAACTCGAATCCGAGGTAGTTCGTGAGCGGGTTTTCCTGTGCCTGCACATGACCGGTTTGCACCCATTGCACCAACTCCTTCACATCGCTGGTGAGCGCTTCAAACCCCATGGCGTTCAGGCTGTCTCGGTACAGCGCACTGTCCAGCGTGCGCACCCGCAGTCCTTGCACATCGTCCGGATGACGCAACGGACGTTGTGAATTACTCAGGTGCCGAAAACCGTTGTCCCAAAATCCCAGCACCTTGTAGCCGCTGCCCTGCTCCACGGCCTGGCGCAGCAGTTCGCCCGCCTGGCCGTCCAGCAAGGACAAGGCATGCGCTCGGTCTGTGACCGAAAACGGCAGGTCCAGCACCTGCAGCGCGGTGACGCGTGCCGACAAATAGCCTGAGGCCATGTAGCAGAGTTGCCTTTCACCGGCTTCCACCGAGGCAAAAAGACTGGCTGCCGATTCGCCGGCACTGGTGACGTTGGGCGTCCACTCCAGTGTGATGGGCCCATCGGCGTGTTCTCGCCACTGCTCACACAGCGAGGACAACGACGTACTCAGGATGGAAGCGGGCCCCTGGTAGCCCGCTGCACGCAGCCGCGTTGTCATGCTCAGGCCTGTATCCTGGCGTGCTCGATGATGGATTTCCAGCGAACAAAATCCTCTCGCACTATGCGCCCCAACTCCTGCGCCGATCTGGGCCAGGGCTCCAGCCCCGAGCGAATCAACTGCACCTGAAAATCGCGGTCCTCGCCAATGGCCTGCGCTTCGCGCGCCAGCACGGCCCCCACCTCCGCCGGCACCTCCTTGTGAAAAAACAGACCGATCCAGGAAGAATAGTCGTAGTCCTTGACGCCTTGCTCCTGCAAGGTGGGGATGTCGCGAAACTGCGCATGGCGCTGCGGCCCGCAATAGCCAATCAGGCGCACCTTGCCGTCCTGCAAAAACGGTTGGGCCAGTGACAGCGCCATGGACATGAGGTCCACCTCGCCGCTGGCGACTGCCAGCGTGGCCTGACTGGCTCCACGAAAGGGGATGTGGGTCATCTCCACCCCCGCAAACGCCTTGAACATTTCGCTGGCCAGGTGCTGCGGGCTGCCCACCCCACCGGAGGCGTAGGTCACCCGGTTTGCGGGGTTGCGGGCGCGCTTGACCAGATCGGCAATGTTCTGAATGGGCGAGGCTGCGGGCACTGCAAAAAAAGTGGGGATGTTGGCGATGCCCGCCAGCGGCACAAAATCCTTGAGCGGATCGACCTTCATGTTGCGCGCCTGCAAATGCGGCAGGATGGTCATGATGCTGTTGTTGAGCGCGGCCACCACCGAGCCGTCCATGCGTGCGCGGCTGAGTCGATCCAGCCCCACCAAGCCCGCTGCAGCCGCCACGTTCTCCACCGCAAAGCCTTGTCCGAGTTTTTGCGACAAACGCTCCGCCATGTGCCGCACCGCCACATCGGACGCGCTGCCGGCTTGCAGCGGCAGCACCACTGTGGAGGGACCGGAAGGGTATTTCTGACCCCAGGCCGCTGGGGCCAAGCCCATAGCGGCCACTGCGCTGACCAAGCTGCGACGCTGCATGACTGGCTCCTGTTGTTCGTGGGGCATTCTGTCGGCTAACGGTCGATTCCGCAAGTTGTCTGGACTTGCAGCTTGACCGACAGCGCCAGGAGCCCAGGCATGGCGGCGATGATCACTGCATCGGTCTGGCTGACGCTTCAGCTGTGCGACGGCGCAGGTACCTGGCTGCGGTCCACCCCAGCCAGTCGCTCCATGACGGCACACACGGCCGCCGTGTCAGACATCTCCATCCCCTGGGCCACGGCGGCTGCATGGATGTTGGAAGCCAGCGAGAACAAGGGCGTGGGGCAGTCAATGCTCTGTGCGTACTGACCAATCACCGACAAATCCTTGGACATGGTCAGGAAGGTGGCCGAGACGTTTTCGTCGTAGGTGTTTCGCACCATCATCGGACCCCGAACCTCGAAGATGCGCGACGTGGCGGCGCTGCCGCACAGCACGTCGTAAATGGTCTCAGGGGCGATGCCGGCCTTCATGCCAAAGGCCATGGCCTCTGCGGTGGACACGTTGTGAATCGCCACCAGCAGGTTGGCCACGTACTTCATGCGGCTGCCATTGCCAAAGGCGCCGAGGTGGTGTGCCACACGCCCCATGGCCAGCAAGGCAGGGCGCAGGCGCTCGTAAGCCGCTTTCTCGCCGCTGGCAAAAAACACCAGGTCACCCTTGGCCGCCTGGGTGCCAGTGCCACTGACCGGGCAATCCAGCAAGGTCACGCCAGCCGCGGCCAGCGCCTGGTGCGCCTGCTCCTTGTCACTCAGGGCCAGGGTGGACGTGTCCGCCACCACCACATCACGCCCGGCTTCCACCAAGCCGCCAGGCCCTGTCATGACGGCATGAAACGCCGCCGGCGAGGGCAAAGACGTGACGACACAGTCGCACTGGCGGGCCACATCACGCGGCGATGTGGCAGGCTGAAGGCCCAGCGCCACCAAGGCCTGACGCCGATCAGCCTCCACGTCATAGCCCACGACCTCGAATCCCTTGCTCAGGAGGTTGCGCGCATAAGCGCCCCCCATGATGCCCAAGCCCACAACGCCCACGGTCTGTTTCATGCTCGATGCCTCCGGTGAAGTGGACCATTCTGTTCGATCACCTGTCGGCCGTGAATCGCCTGTGCGACTGCCCAACGCTCGCCGAGCAAGGTCACCCCTCTAGACTGGTGAAAGCCCTGATCGGTCAAGCCGGATCGGGTTGCATACTGGGCGACTAGAGTCACGGTTGGCGTTGCGCTCGGCATTGAAGTGTGCGCCGAGATGGGCGTTGATGGGCTGAACCACAAGGACACGACATGGGCCTGAGATTTCTAGAGCATGTACTCATCCTGACACACGACCCCGAAGGCACACGCGACTGGTTTTGCGACAACCTGGGGTTTCGCAGCGGCGATCATCCCGACTTTGGGTTTCCGGTCTACTGGCTGTACATCGGCGAACAGGATGTGATTCACATTGGCAAGGCGCGCCACTCCACGCACCAGGACACCTACCTCAAAACACCGTCCGACCAGGCCGGACTGGATTATTCGGCAGCGGGCGCACTGGGCTCGGGTCGCATTGACCATCTGTGCCTCAACTGCGATGGCATGGCCGAGTTTGTCGAGCGACTCACCCGCCGCGGTGTGGAGTTCAGTGAGCGCAAGGCGCACAACTCCCACCTCTACCAACTGTTCATGCGTGAACCCATCAACGGTATCAAGGTGGAACTGAATTTCGCCTGGGACGAGGCCGTGCGCATGGGCCGCGTGCCGGCCTATACCGACGAAGGCGTGAATGCAAAGCCGGTTGCCAACGTGCAGAGCACTTCCGCCGCCCACTCATAGAGCCACACGACAACCCGTTCTTCACAGGAGTATTTCATGGCGGCTTACTGGATTTCGCGCTGCATCATCAACGACCCGGTGGCCTACAAGCGCTACACCGACCAGGTGCCTGGCATCATCGCCAAGTACAACGCCCGCGTGCTGGCACGCGGAGGCAAGTACCAGATCATGGAAGGGCCCGATACCTTTCAGCGCTTTGTGGTGCTGGAGTTTCCCACCATGGAGGCGGCGGTCACCTGCTTTCAGTCACCCGAGTACACCGCGGCAGCGTCGCACCGTCGCAATGGCGGTGGGATCGTGGAGAACGTGATTGTGGAGGGAGGCGAGGCGACGAAGTGAGGGGCGAGCAGACACCTCTTTTGAACGCTCACTCCACCGTCACCGACTTCGCCAAGTTCCTCGGCTTGTCCACATCCGTCCCCCTCGCACACGCCGTGTGATACGCCAGCAGCTGCAGGGGCACCACGTGCAGCAGGGGTGACAGCTCGCCGTAGTGCTCGGGCATGCGGATCACATGCAAGCCTTCGCCCGACTCGATGCGCGAGTCGGCGTCAGCCAGCACATACAGCACACCACCGCGCGCGCGCACT
>CANFMY010000090.1 GCA_947448375.1 Comamonadaceae bacterium
CAGCTGCTCAACCAGCTGCCCCTCGTTCTGGTGGAACCCCGACAAGTTCGTGGGCCCCGCCGGTCTGTTGCAGGCCTACCGCTTCATCGCCGACAGCCGTGACCAGGCCACCAGCGAGCGTCTCGACAACCTCGAGGACCCGTACCGTCTGTTCCGCTGCCACACCATCATGAACTGTGTGGACGTGTGCCCCAAGAGCCTGAACCCCACCAAGGCGATTGGCAAGATCAAGGAACTGATGGTGCGTCGCGCTGTCTGACCATGCGAGACGAGCGCATCGATGCCCTGGACCCGGCTCAGGCTCTTGACGAAAGAGGCCTGAGCAAGCTGCGCTGGCGCTGCCGCCGCGGCTTGCTGGAAAACGACCTGTTCATCGAGCGCTTTTTCGACCGCTACGCCCCCACCCTCACGGTGGGTCAGGCCCAGGGCATGTATGACCTGATGGAACTGTCCGACAACGACTTGATGGACCTGCTGCTGCGCCGCCGTGAGCCCGAGGGCTCACTCGCCCAAGCCCCGGCACGCGATGTCCTGAACCTGCTTCGCGCCTGACTCCCCCGCCCCTCTTTACTAGGAAACCGCCATGAAACTCGCCGACTACAAAGCCACCCTATCGTTCAGCAACGGCAGCCCCAATATCGAGATGCCCGTCTACCATGGCTCCATCGGCCCGGACGTCATCGATATCCGCAAGCTGTATGGCCAGACCGGCATGTTCACCTATGACCCCGGTTTCCTCTCCACCGCGTCGTGCCAGTCGGCCATCACCTACATCGATGGCGACAAGGGCGAATTGCTGTACCGCGGTTACCCCATCGAGCAGATCGCCCAGAACTGCGATTACCTCGACACCTGCTACCTGCTGCTGAATGGCGAACTGCCCAACGACACGGAGCGCCACGACTTCCACAAACTCGTGACCAACCACACCATGGTCAACGAGCAGATGCAGTTCTTCCTGCGTGGCTTTCGCCGTGACGCCCACCCCATGGCCGTGCTGACCGGCCTGATCGGCGCCTTGTCGGCCTTCTACCACGACAGCACCGACATCAACAACCCGGAACACCGCCACATCGCGGCCATCCGCCTGATCGCCAAGTTGCCCACGCTGGTGGCGATGGCCTACAAATACGGCATCGGCCAGCCCTACATGTACCCGCGCAACGAGCTGAGCTACTCGGGCAACTTCCTGCGCATGATGTTCGGCACCCCGTGCGAGGATTACAAGGTCAACCCGGTGCTCGAACGCGCCCTCGACCGCATCTTCATCCTGCACGCCGACCACGAGCAAAACGCCTCGACCTCCACCGTGCGCCTGTGCGGCTCGTCGGGCACCAACCCGTTTGCCGCCATCGCGGCCGGTGTGGCGTGCCTGTGGGGCCCTGCCCACGGCGGGGCCAACGAGGCCTGCCTGAACATGCTGGAAGACATCCAGGCCATGGGCGGCGTGTCCAAGGTGGGTGAGTTCATGGAAAAGGTGAAGGACAAGAACTCCGGTGTGAAGCTGATGGGTTTTGGTCACCGCGTGTACAAGAACTACGACCCGCGCGCCAAGCTGATGCAGGAAACCTGCAACGAGGTGCTGGCCGAGCTGGGCCTGGAAAAAGACCCGCTGTTCGCCCTGGCCAAGGAGCTGGAGAAGATTGCCCTGGAAGACGACTACTTCGTCCAGCGCAAGCTCTACCCGAACGTGGACTTCTACTCCGGCATCGTGCAGCGCGCCATCGGCATCCCGGTCAACCTGTTCACCGGCATCTTCGCGCTGGCCCGCACGGTGGGCTGGATCGCGCAGTTGAACGAGATGATCGGCGACCCCGAGTACAAGATCGGTCGCCCGCGTCAGCTGTTCACCGGTGCAGCACGTCGCGACATGCCCCAGTCGGCCAAGCGCTGATTGACGCTGATCTGCCTCTGAGGGCGCCTTCGGGCGCCCTTTTTGCTGGGGCCTGCTGCGTCTGTCACCTGCACGGCCCTGTGCTGGGGGGGATGGGCTCGAAACACCTACAATGTTTCGCTCACCCAACACCACCGCCGAGAACGCCATGGGACGCACGCTTTACGACAAGATCTGGGACGAACACGTCGTCCACACCGAAGAGGACGGCACGTCGGTCCTCTACATCGACCGCCACCTGGTGCACGAAGTCACCAGCCCGCAGGCGTTTGAGGGCCTGCGGCAAGCCGGGCGTCCCCTGTGGCGCAAGAGCTCGATCGTGGCCACCGCCGACCACAACACGCCCACCACGGGCTGGGATCGCGGCTACGACGGCATCACCGACCCCATCAGCAAAGAGCAGGTCACCACGCTGGACAGCAACATGCAGGAATACGGCGCTGCCGTGTACTTCCCGTTTCTGCACAAGCGCCAGGGCATCGTGCACGTCATCGGCCCGGAGAACGGCGCCACCCTGCCCGGCATGACCGTGGTCTGCGGCGACTCGCACACCTCCACCCACGGAGCCTTTGGCGCGCTGGCGCACGGCATCGGGACCAGCGAAGTCGAACACGTGATGGCCACGCAAACACTGCTGGCCCGAAAAGCCAAGAACCTGCTGGTGAAGGTCGAAGGCACGTTGCCGCGCGGTTGCACCGGCAAGGACATCGTGCTGGCCGTGATCGGCAAGATCGGCACCGCAGGCGGTACCGGCTACACCATTGAATTTGCAGGCTCGGCGATTCGCTCGCTCAGCATGGAAGGCCGCATGACGGTGTGCAACATGGCCATCGAGGCGGGTGCACGCGCCGGTCTGGTGGCGGTGGATGACAAGACCATCGAGTACGTCAAGGGTCGTCTGCTCTCGCCCACCGGTCCCGAGTGGGACCAGGCCGTCACCTACTGGAAGACGCTGCAATCCGATGCTGACGCCCACTTCGACCTCACCGTCCAACTCGACGCCAGCGAGATCCTGCCGCAGGTCACCTGGGGCACCTCGCCCGAGATGGTGGCGCCGGTGGCGGGCCGGGTTCCTGATCCGGACAAGGAAAAGGACGACACCAAGCGCATGGCCATCGAACGCGCCCTGACTTACATGGGCCTGGAGCCGGGCAAGCCGATCATCGACATCACGATCGACAAGGTGTTCATCGGTTCGTGCACCAACAGCCGCATTGAGGACATGCGCGAAGCCGCTGCGGTGGTCAAGCGTCTGGGTCAGAAGGTGGCGCGCAACGTCAAGCTGGCCATGGTGGTGCCGGGCTCCGGCCTGGTGAAAGAGCAGGCCGAGCGCGAAGGCCTGCACGAGATCTTCAAGGCCGCTGGCTTTGAGTGGCGTGAGCCGGGTTGCTCCATGTGTCTGGCCATGAACGCCGACCGCCTGGAGCCGGGCGAGCGTTGTGCCTCCACCAGCAACCGCAACTTCGAAGGCCGCCAGGGCAACGGCGGGCGCACCCACCTGGTGAGCCCGGCGATGGCCGCTGCTGCGGCTATTCACGGTCACTTTGTTGACGTTCGTCAGTTCTCTTGAACATCAGCCCGGTAAACAGCCATGCAGAAATTCACCGTACACAAAGGCCTGGTGGCCCCGATCGATCGTGAGAACGTCGACACCGACGCCATCATCCCCAAGCAGTTCCTCAAGTCCATTCGCAAGACCGGCTTTGGCCCCAACCTCTTTGACGAGTGGCGCTACCTCGACAAAGGCGAGCCCGGCATCCCCGAGTCGCAGCGCAAGATCAACCCGGATTTCGTGCTCAATCAGCCGCGCTACAAAGGCGTGAGCATCCTGCTGGCCCGCAAGAACTTCGGCTGCGGCTCCTCGCGCGAGCACGCGCCCTGGGCCCTGGACCAGTTCGGCTTCCGGGCCGTGATTGCCCCAAGCTTTGCCGACATCTTTTTCAACAACTGCTTCAAGAACGGCTTGCTGCCCATCGTGCTGCCCGAGGCAGCCGTGGCCCGCCTGTTCGACGAGGTGCACGCCTTCCCCGGCTACCAGCTCACCGTCGACCTGGAGCGCCAGGTGGTGGTCAAGGACCCCGGCGAGGAGATGCCCTTTGACGTGCAGCCATTCCGCAAGTACTGCCTGATCAACGGCCTGGACGACATTGGCCTGACCCTGCGCCACGCCGACAAGATCCGCGAGTACGAAGCCCACCGCCTGGCCACCAAGCCCTGGCTGGCACACACCGCCTGAAGCCCACGGGTCGCCCAGCGGCCCGGGTCCTTGCAACCTGTCGACTCAACGAGTTGACCCCACTGTCTGAGCAGCCCCATGAAAATCGCAGTCCTTCCCGGTGATGGCATCGGTACCGAAATCGTCGAGCAAGCCGTCAAGGTCTTGAAGGCGCTTGATCTCCAGTTCGAGATGGAAACCGCCCTGGTCGGTGGTGCCGCCTATGACGCGCACGGGCATCCCCTGCCGCAGAGCACGCTCAAGCTGGCCCAGGACGCTGACGCCGTGCTGTTCGGTGCCGTGGGCGACTGGAAGTACGACAAGCTCGACCGTCCCCTGCGCCCCGAGCAGGCCATCCTGGGCCTGCGCAAGAACCTGGGTCTGTTCGCCAACTTCCGCCCCGCCATCTGCTACGAGCAGCTGGTTGGCGCGTCCAGCCTCAAGCCCGAATTGATTGCGGGCCTGGACATCCTCATCATCCGCGAGCTCACCGGAGACATCTACTTCGGCCAGCCGCGCGGGCGGCGTACCGCTGTGGACGGACACTTCCCCGGCGCCGAGGAAGCGTTCGACACCATGCGCTACAGCAAACCTGAAATCGAGCGCATCGCCCACGTGGCTTTCCAGGCCGCGCGCAAGCGCAACAAGAAGGTCACCAGTGTGGACAAGTCCAACGTGCTGGAAACCTTCCAGTTCTGGAAAGACGTGGTGACCGAAGTGCACGCCCAGTACCCGGACGTGGCGCTCGACCACATGTACGTGGACAACGCGGCCATGCAGTTGGTCAAAGCGCCCAAGTCCTTTGACGTGGTGGTCACCGGCAACATGTTCGGTGACATCCTGTCCGATGAAGCCTCCATGCTCACCGGCTCCATCGGCATGCTGCCCTCGGCCAGCCTGAACACCCAGAACCAGGGTCTGTACGAACCCAGCCATGGCAGCGCCCCGGACATCGCGGGCAAGGGCGTGGCCAACCCCTTGGCCACCATCCTCTCGGCTGCCATGATGCTGCGCTTCTCGCTCAACCAGGCCGAGGCGGCCGATCGCATCGAGACCGCCGTGAAGCAGGTGCTGGCGCAAGGTCTGCGCACACCGGACATCTACAGCCCGGGCACCACCCAAGTCGGCACGCAGGAAATGGGCGCGGCGGTGGTGAAGGCGCTGGGCTGATGCCTGCGCGGGGGCTGGCAACAGCTCAGGGCTGACTCGAGCGCTCGGCCGTGCGCGTTTGCCAACCCGGCCCCGTCGCACGCCAGCGCCCCTCCTGTCAGCCGCCCCTCAGGTTCGTTCCGATACAATATTGCCCATGTTTTGCGCCCACCCGAGTTCTCACACTCACCTCGCCTCACGGCTGGCGGGCGTTGCGGTGCGCGCAAGCATTCTCAAGACCACGACCAAAGGCTGACACAGCCCGGTTCGTCGTGCGCCCTTCCGGCCGACGAGCCGGGTGAACAGCCAGGTCTGGCACTGTTTCAACACAATTGAAGGGGCCCTGAAATGAGCAAGTTGGTAGGTTTGGTCGGCTGGCGCGGCATGGTCGGCTCGGTGCTGATGGACCGCATGGTGCAGGAGAAGGATTTCGACCTGATCGAGCCCGTCTTCTTCTCCACATCCAACACCGGGGGCCAGGCCCCCGCGATGGCCAAGAACGAAACCACGCTGCAAGACGCCAACGACATCGACGCGCTCAAGCGTTGCGAGATCATCATCACCTGCCAGGGCGGCGACTACACCAAGGCGGTGTACCCCCAGCTGCGCGCTGCGGGCTGGAACGGTCACTGGATCGACGCCGCCTCATCGCTGCGCATGGCCGATGACGCCGTGATCATCCTGGACCCGGTGAACCGCCATGTGATCGACCAGGCCCTGAGCCAAGGCGGCAAGAACTGGATTGGCGGCAACTGCACCGTGAGCCTGATGCTCATGGGCCTGGGCGGGTTGTTCCAGCACAACCTGGTGGAGTGGATCAGCGCCATGACCTACCAGGCCGCCTCGGGCGCCGGCGCGCAAAACATGCGCGAGTTGTTGAGCCAGATGGGCGCCTTGCACGATGCCGTCAAGGCCGAGTTGGCCGACCCGGCGTCTGCCATCCTGGACATCGACCGCAAGGTGGCCGCCACCATGCGCGGCGCGTCCTTCCCCACCCAGAACTTCCGCAACACCGCCCTGGCCGGCAGCCTGATTCCCTGGATCGACGTGCCGGTCGAACACGGCCAGAGCAAGGAAGAGTGGAAGGGCGGGGCCGAGTGCAACAAGATCCTGGGTAACCCCGCATTCCGCAGCGCCGGCTCCATCCCCATCGACGGACTGTGCGTGCGCATTGGCGCCATGCGCTGCCACTCGCAGGGTTTGACCATCAAGCTGAAAAAAGATGTGCCGCTCGACGAGGTGAGCGACATCCTGGCCCAGGCCAACGCCTGGGTCAAAGTGGTGCCCAACGAGCGCGAAATCACCGAGCGCGAGTTGACCCCGGCTGCCGTGACGGGCACGCTCACCGTGCCGGTGGGTCGTCTGCACAAGCTGGCCATGGGCAACGACTACCTGGGTGCCTTCACCGTGGGTGACCAGTTGCTGTGGGGCGCGGCCGAACCGCTGCGCCGCATGCTGCGCATCCTGCTGGAGAAGTGATTGCCGTCTGAACGCCTGCGCCGTTCTGCTGCCGCCGAACACCGCCCCAGCCTGGCCCGGGTGAGCCTGCACACTCGCCCACTGGCGAGACTCACGGCCGCCTGCCTGCTGCTGTGGGGGGGCGTTGCCCAGGCGCTGACGCTGGGTCCTGCCGTGGTCAACTCCTCCCTGGGCGAGCCCCTGCGGGCCGAGTTCCCGATCACCCGACTGAGTGCAACCGAAAGCCAGAACCTGCAGGTTCGCCTGGCTGACGAGAAGGCCTACGCAGCCGCCCGCCTGGAGCGTTCTTCCGTGCTGGAGGGCCTGGACCTGAGCCTGGACACACGGCCTGACGGCCGACGTGTGCTGGTCGTGCGCGGGCAACAAGCGGTCAACGCCCCCTTTGTGGATTTGCTGGTCGAATTGCGCTGGAACGGTGGACGCCTGTTGCGCGACCTCACCGTCCTGCTGCAAGCGCAGGCCACGGACAAGCCTGCCAGCCTGCCCCCGTCGGGGCTGGTCGTGCAAGCCGGCGATACGGCCGGGCAACTGGCCCGAGATCACAAGACCGAGCAGGTCTCGCTCGAGCAGATGCTGGTGGCGCTGCTCAAACAAAACCCCGATGCCTTCATCGACGGCAACGTCAACCGCCTGCGAGCGGGCGCGCTGTTGGCACTGCCCTCAGCGGCCGAGGCAGGTGGCATCGAACAGGATGCTGCCCGCGAAGCGTTGCTCGAACAGGCCGACGCTTTTGACGCCTGGCGCGCGGGCCTGTCCCAGCGGGTCACGGCCAGTGATGCGCCAGATGCCGCCGAGAGCAACCGCCTGCAAATGCCGTCCCGGCAGCGCCCCGCGGCCGGTGCGCCGCAAGACCGCCTTGAACTCACCAAACCCGGCGCGGGCCAGGAAGACCGCATTGCCCTGCAACGCCAGGCCCAGGACACCGCCGAGCGGGCCGCCGAGTTGGCCCGCAACATCGCCGAACTGGGCAAGATCGCCGGCGCAAACGCCAGCGACGGCACCGCATCGTCGGGAGTTCCGTTGCCGTCACCCGACGTGCCCCCCCATGGCCGCCTGATCGACGTCCTGCGCGACCACCCGCTGACGCCCATCGGTGCTGCCACCTTGGTGGCCGTGCTGGTGTTGATGAGTCTGTGGCGCACCCGCGTGCGCAACGCGCCCTCGGCGTTGGCCAAGGCTCCCGCTGAACTGCCGCCCTCGCCGTCCTTGACTCCCTTGCCCATCGAAGTCGACCTCGAGTTGCCGCGCTACGACTCGCCCCTGGCGGATGACACCCCCTCGGTGCAGATCGCCAGCGCGCGCGGCGGCTCGGCCGGCGCTGCCTCACCGGCCACACCCCCACCGCCCACCGGGACTGTCACCACGCTACCCGGCTCCGGAACGCCCGCGGCTCCGCGGCCCACCTCGGGGTTGCCGTTTGCTGGTCTCTCGCTGGAGCTGTCCGACACGTCTGCCGCACCAGCAGGCCAGTTTCCCTTCGATCCCGCCACCGACAACCCGGCGCTGCGCGTGCGACTCGAGTTGGCGCAGGCCCTGTGGGAGGCGGGTCAGCCGCACACGGCCCGCGCGCTGGCCGAGGACGTGGTCGAACAGGCCCAGGGGGCGTTGCAACAACAAGCCCGCGCGTGGCTGGCGGCACGGGCCTGAAATGCGTGTTGCCCTGGGGCTGAGCTACGCCGGTCAGGCCTACCAGGGTTGGCAAAGCCAGCCCAGCGGCTTGACGGTGCAGGACAAACTCGAAGCAGCGCTGCAAGCCTTTGCTTGCGAGCCCATCCAGACCCTGTGTGCCGGTCGCACCGATGCCGGCGTGCATGGCCTCATGCAGGTGGTGCACTTTGACACCGCGATCGAGCGCGAACCGTTTTCCTGGGTGCGTGGCACCAACCGCTTCCTGCCGCCCGACATTGCCGTGCAATGGGCCCACCCCGTGCCGGAGAGTTTCCATTCCCGGGCCAGCGCGCGCTCGCGGCGTTATGCCTACATCCTGCTCGAGTCGCCTGTTCGGCCCAGCGTGGAGGCGGGGCGCGTGGGCTGGGTGTTTCGTCCGCTCGACCTCGAGGCCTTGCGAGCGGCTGCACAGTACCTGCTGGGCGAGCACGACTTCAGCGCGTTTCGGGCCTCGTCCTGCCAGGCGCTGTCGCCGGTGAAGCAGTTGATGCGGCTGGACATTGAACGCCGCGCCGCTCATCCGTTGTCCGGACCCGGGCCACACGGCAGCGCCTACTGGCGTTTTGATTTCGAGGCCAACGCCTTTTTGCACCACATGATCCGCAACCTGATGGGCAGTCTGATCCAGGTCGGCCAGGGCCTGCACCCGCCCGCGTGGATAGCCGAGGTGCTGGCCTCACGCTCGCGCGACGTGGCTGCCCCCACCTTTGCCGCCGATGGTCTGTATTTCCTGGGTCCGCGTTACGACGCCGCGTGGGGACTGCCTGACCACGCGCCTGCGTATGATTGGCTGCCATGAGCCTGCCCGCGCACTTCACCCCGATCAAGATTTGCGGCCTGACCCGCGAGCAGGACGTCGACGCCGCCGTGCAAGCGGGCGTGCAAGCCCTGGGCTTTGTCCTGTATGAGCGCAGCCCGCGCCATGTCAGCGCTGCTCGTGCGGCTGAGCTGGCACGCCGCCTGCCCGCCTTCATCAACCCCGTGTTGCTGTTCGTCAATGCCGCCGAAGCCCGCATTGAAGCCGCGTGCGCCGAGGTGCCCGGCGCCTGGCTGCAGTTTCATGGCGACGAAAACCCGGCCTTTTGCCAGCGGGTGAGTCAACGACTGGGCCGGCGCTGGCTGCGGGCGGCGCGCATTCCCCTGGACGATGCAGCGCCCGCCTTTGACCTCGTAAAATACGCAGCAGATTATCAACACGCCCACGCGCTGCTCCTCGACGCCCATGTCGAGGGCTATGGCGGGGGCGGCAAGGCATTCAATTGGTCACGGCTGCCAACAAGCGTCAACGCTCACCTCGTTTTGTCTGGTGGACTCACACCTGCAAACGTGGGCGATGGTCTGCGCGCCTTGCGCTCGCGGGGACGGTCCCTGGGCGTTGATGTGAGCTCGGCCGTGGAATCGGCCAAGGGCATCAAGGATGCCGCGCTCATTCACGATTTCGTCTCCGCCGTGCGTGCTGCCGATCGACAGGGCTGATGCCCACGTGCCCTGCGTGCCCTTCTCGCACGCGGTCTCTCCCAACGGTTTCTCCCATTCTCTGAGTTCACCATGTCCACCTACCAGCAACCCGATGTCCACGGCCACTTTGGCCCCTATGGCGGCAGCTTCGTCAGCGAAACGCTGACCCACGCCATCAACGAGCTGCGTGCGGCCTACGAGCACTACCGCAACGACCCCGAATTCATGGCCGAGTTCCGCAGCGAACTGGCCCACTTCGTCGGCCGTCCCTCCCCCATCTACCACGCGGCCCGCATGAGCCGCGAGATGGGCGGCGCGCAGATCTACCTCAAGCGCGAGGACCTCAACCACACCGGCGCGCACAAGATCAACAACACCATCGGCCAGGCCATGCTGGCGCGCCGCATGGGCAAGCCGCGCGTCATCGCCGAAACCGGCGCTGGCCAGCACGGCGTGGCCACCGCCACCATCTGCGCGCGCTACGGCCTGGAGTGCGTGGTTTACATGGGCAGCGAAGATGTGAAACGTCAAAGCCCCAACGTCTACCGCATGAAACTGCTGGGCGCCACCGTGGTCCCCGTGGAAAGTGGCAGCCGCACCTTGAAGGACGCGCTCAACGAGGCCTTGCGCGACTGGGTCACCAACGTCGAAAACACCTTCTACATCATCGGCACGGTGGCCGGTCCGCACCCCTACCCCATGATGGTGCGCGACTTCCAAAGCGTCATCGGCGAAGAATGCCTGCACCAGATGCCCGACCTCAACCAGGGCCGTCAGCCCGACGCGGTGGTGGCCTGCGTGGGCGGTGGCAGCAATGCCATGGGCATCTTCTACCCCTACATCCCGCACGAGGGCACACGCCTGATCGGTGTGGAGGCTGCCGGTGAAGGGCTGGAAACCGGCCGTCACTCGGCCTCGCTGCAACGCGGCGTGCCTGGCGTGCTGCACGGCAACCGCACCTACGTGCTGCAAAGCCAGGACGGGCAAATCATCGAGACCCACAGCATCAGTGCCGGGCTGGACTACCCGGGTGTGGGCCCGGAACACGCCTGGTTGCAGGACACGAAGCGCGCCGAGTACGTGGGCATCACCGACCAGGAAGCCTTGCAGGCCTTCCACTACCTGTGTCGCACCGAGGGCATCATCCCTGCGCTCGAATCGAGCCACGCCGTGGCCTATGCCATGAAACTCGCCCCCAGCCTGCGTGCGGACCAGTCCATCCTGGTCAACCTGTCGGGCCGAGGTGACAAGGACATCGGCACGGTGGCCGATCTGAGCAACGCCGACTTCTACTGCCGACCGAGCTGCCGCGGCCAATCGGTCAAAGGTCAGACCGAGTCCGTGGTCATGGTGAAAGGGGGACTCGCATGAGCCGCATCCAAGCCACCTTTGACACCCTCAAGTCCCAGGGTCGCAAGGCCCTGATCCCCTACGTCATGTCCGGCTTCCCGCAAGCCGACATCACCCCCGAGTTGATGCACCGTCTGGTCGCTGCTGGCGCCGACGTGATTGAACTCGGCGTGCCTTTCAGCGACCCGATGGCCGATGGCCCCGTGATCCAGAAAGCCGGTGAAGCCGCGCTGCGCCTGGGCATCGGCACGGCGCAGGTGCTCGACATGGTGCGACGCTTTCGCGAGCAAGACGCCCACACCCCGGTGGTGCTGATGGGCTATGCCAATCCGGTGGAAAGCTACAACCTGCGCCACGGCCCGGGGGCCTTTGTGCGCGACGCCTCAGTAGCCGGCGTGGACGGCATGCTGATCGTGGACTACCCGCCCGAAGAGTGCGCCGACTTTGCCGCCGAATTGCGCGCGCACCAGATGGACCTCATCTTCCTGTTGGCGCCCACCAGCACCGATGAGCGCATGGCCCAGGTGGCGCAAGTCGCCAGTGGCTATGTGTACTACGTCTCGCTCAAGGGCGTGACCGGCGCGGGCCATCTGGACACCGATGCGGTCGAGGCCATGCTGCCGCGCATCCGCCAGCATGTGACGATTCCGGTGGGCGTGGGCTTTGGCATCCGTGATGCAGCGACGGCCACAGCGGTGGGCAAGGTGGCGGACGCCGTGGTGATTGGCACCAAGCTGATCCAGTTGCTCGAATCGGGCCCCGCCAGCCAGTCGCTGCCAGCGGTGGAAAGCTTCATGCGCGACATTCGTCAAGCGCTGGACTCGATGTAAATCACGTTGGGCGTGGCCGCAAAGGCCGCCCCCCGTAGGATAATCGGACACCTCCCCACTTGGAGACACTCCCCCCATGAGTTGGCTCGAAAAACTGCTGCCCCCCAAAATTCAGCCCAGCGACCCCGCCGACCGACGCGGTGTTCCCGAAGGGCTGTGGATCAAATGTCCGAGCTGCGACACCGTGCTCTACAACAATGATCTGGAGCAGAACCAGAACGTGTGCCCCACTTGCAGCCACCACCAC
>CANFMY010000091.1 GCA_947448375.1 Comamonadaceae bacterium
CTGGTGCGCTTCCAGACACCGGCCACCTCCATGACCCAGGGTGACACCGGCAACCTGCTGGGCGTGCGCGTGGACACGGGCGTGCAAGAAGGCGGCGAGATCCCTATGTTCTACGACTCGATGATCGCCAAGCTCATCGTGCACGGCAAGGACCGCAACGAGGCCATCGCCAAGATGCGCGAGGCCCTCAACGGCTTTGTGATCCGTGGCATCAGCTCCAACATCCCGTTCCAGGCCGCGCTGCTGGCGCATCCCCAGTTTGTGAACGGCCAATTCAACACCGGCTTCATCGCCGAGCACTACGGCCAGGGCTTTCGCGCCGAGGACGTGCCGCACGATGACGCCGACTTTCTGCTGGCGCTGGCGGCCTTTGTGCGTCGCAAGTCGCGCGAGCGTGCGGCGGGCATGAGCGGCCAGTTGCCGGGCTACGACGTGAAGGTGGGCACCGACGCCGTGGTGGTGGAGCTGGGAGCTGAGGGGCAGCACCGCTATGTGCCCGTGCATGTGGATGAATCCCCGGCCAAGCCGGGTGTGGCGGTGGTCAAGGTCAACAACAACACCTATGCCCTGGAAAGCCATTCACGCCTGAATGACATCCGCATTCATGGCACGGTCAATGGGCGCCCCTTCACGGCGCAGGTGGAGCGTGGCACAACCCAGAACCCGTTGGCCCTGCAGGTGCAACACAATGGCACCCGCGTCGAGGCGCTCGTGATGTCACCTCGCCTGGCCGAACTGCACCGCCTCATGCCCTACAAGGCGCCGCCGGACCTGAGCCGCTTCGTCCTCTCACCCATGCCGGGCTTGCTGGCAGAAGTCTCGGTGCAAGTGGGGCAGAAGGTGCAAGCCGGCGAGCGCGTGGCCGTGATCGAAGCCATGAAAATGGAGAACGCGCTCTTTGCAGCGCAAGACGGTGTGGTGAAGAACGTGGTGGCGGCCAAGGGCGAGTCGCTGGCCGTGGACCAGGTCATCGTCGAGTTCGAGTGAGGCTGCGCATGAACCGTCCCTTCAAAGTGCTGGGTGTTCAGCAAATTGCCATTGGCGGCCCGGACAAGCATCGGCTGCAAAAACTCTGGGTCGACCTGTTCGGCCTGGAGGTCACGGGCACCTTCAAGAGCGAGCGAGAAAACGTCGACGAGGACATCTGTGCCATCGGCACAGGGCCATTCAAGGTCGAGGTGGATCTCATGCAGCCGCTGGACCCCGAGAAAAAGCCCGCCGTGCACACCACCCCGCTCAATCACATCGGTCTGTGGATCGATGATCTGCCCGCGGCCGTCACCTGGCTGGGCGAACAGGGGGTGCGGTTTGCACCGGGCGGCATCCGAAAGGGAGCCGCGGGTTTTGACATCTGCTTCATCCACCCCAAAGGCAATGAAGAATTGCCCATTGGGGGCGAGGGAGTCCTGATAGAGTTGGTGCAGGCACCGCCTGAGGTGGTCCAGGCATTCACGGCCCTGGCTGCCGACTCACCCTGACACACCATGAACCTGCTGGACAGCTTGCAAGACACCTCGGCGTTTGTCACCCTGCGCCGGGACATCCACGCCCACCCCGAGCTGGGGTTTGAAGAACACCGCACCTCGCAACTCGTGGCGGATCGCCTGCGGGAATGGGGCCTGGAGGTGCACACCGGAATCGCCGGCACGGGCGTGGTGGGCGTGCTGCGTTGCGGGGATGGGCCTCACTGCATCGGATTGCGCGCTGACCTGGATGCCTTGCCCTTGCAGGAAGACAACCATTTTCCGCACCGGTCCCAACACGACGGGCGCATGCACGCCTGTGGCCACGATGGGCACACCACCATGCTGCTGGCGGCGGCCTGGCACCTCTCGCGTAGCCGCGATTTTCAGGGAACGGTGAATTTCATCTTCCAACCCGCCGAGGAAATGGGCAAGGCGGGTGCGAAGAAGATGGTCGACGAAGGGCTGTTCGAGCGTTTTCCCTGCGAAGCCGTGTTCGCCCTGCACAATTTCTCCACCGGTCAAGTGGGCAAGTTCGCCCTCAACCCGGGTGCGCTCATGGCGTCGAGCAACACCTGGCGCGTGGTGATCACCGGGCGTGGCACCCATGCGTCCTTGCCCCACACCGGGGTGGACCCGGTGGCCGCCACCATCAGCCTGGCGCAACAGTTGCAAACCCTGGCCACCCGCCTCATCAACCCGGCCGAGCAAGTGCTGCTGGCCGTGACCCAGATCCAAGGCTCTGATGCGCCCAATGTGATCCCCGATCGCGCCTGGGTGGGCGGCACGCTGCGCACCTTCTCCGAGGAGACGCTCGACACCCTCGAGGCGGGCCTGCGTCAGGCCGCCGAACACACCGCCGCCTCGCATGGCTGCAGCGCCGAGGTGTTCTTTCGCCGCGCCTCACCGCCCGTCATCAACCATCCGCAGGAGGCGCGTTTTGCTGCCGAGGTGATGCGTGAGATCGTCGGCGATGCCCTGGTCGATGACCACTTCACCCCCGTCATGGCTGCTGAAGACTTTGCTCACATGCTCAAGGTCAAGCCGGGCTGCTATGCCTTCATCGGCAATGGGGATGGCGGACATCGCTTGCCCGATCACGGCCCCGGCCCCTGCGTGATTCACAATACCTCATTCGATTTCAACGACGCCATCATTCCCATCGGGGCCACGTATTTCGTGCGCCTGGTGCAGCGGTGGCTGGCCCGTCCCTAGGAGCTCTGCATGTCCATGTCTTCACCTTTTCGTCGTTCGCTGATGGTCCTGGCGCTGGGGGCCACGGCCTTCTCGCAGGCTCAGGCCGAGCGCATCATTCGAATGGTCGTGCCTTTTGGGCCAGGCGCGGTGCAAGATGTGATTGCCCGTACCTTCAGCGCCGAACTGGGTCGTGAGCTGGGGGCCACCGTGGTGGTGGAAAACCGAGCGGGCGCGGGCGGCACGGTGGGAACCGGTCAGGTGGCAAAGTCTGCGCCGGACGGCAACACGCTGGTGCTGGCCGCGGCGAGTCACACGCTGGCGGGTCACCTGTACCCGAAGCTGGCGTATGACCCGATCAAGGATTTTGTCGGGATCAGCTTGATCGGTTATTCCGGCTATGTGATCGCGGCCCCTACCACTCTCGGGGTCAACACCCTGGCCGACTATGTCCGACTGCTCAAATCCAAACCGGGTCAGATGAATTTCGCCTCGGCGGGCAATGGCAGCGCCACCCACCTGGGCATGGCGTCGTTCCTGGCCAAAGCTGGGGCAGACATGCAGCACATCCCCATGAAGTCGACGGGCGACGCCGTCAACGAGGTGCTCGCCGGGCGCGTGCAAGGGGTGACATCGGCCACCATTGGCGTGGTGGGCTACCGGCAGGATCCCCGCATCAAGCTGCTGGCCTACACCGGCCCTCAGCGCTCGAAGTATTTGCCTGAAGTGCCCACCGTGGCGGAAGCGGGCGTGTCGGGCTACCGCTTTGATTCCTGGTTGGGCGTTCTGGCGCCTGCCGGCACGCCCGCGGCCGAGGTTCAACGTCTGAACGCTGCTATTCAAAAATCCATCGCCGATCCCGCGGTGCAAGAGCGCCTGTCTCGTCTGGGCGTTGAGCAAAACAGCACCAGCGTCTCGTCGGACGATTTCCAGAAAATCTTGCGTGCCGACTGGGACACCGCGGGCCAGATCGTCAAGGCCTCGGGCGCCCGTTTGGAGTGAGGCCCTGGCCGCAGAGGCTGTCCCATCCTCGGCGTCGCCGCCAGGCGGTGATGGGCGTTCTCGCGCTCAGCCCTGACGCGACTTGGCCCGCGCCAACGCGGCCTCGATGATGGCGCGTTTGCGATCGATGGCCGCCTGATCCTGCGGGTCGGTGTGCGTGAGTTCGTTCAGATGCGCCAACTTGTCTCGCGCCTTGGCTTCCTGACGTGCCTCATGCTCGGTCTGTGTGCGAGCCTGTCGTTGCTGTCGCTGTGCATACCGTGAACGCGCCAGATCCGCCTGCTCGGCAGTCCAGGCGTTCCAGCCGGTATCTTCGCCACTGGCATTCTCGACGTTGATGCAATCCACCGGGCAGACGGGCAGGCACAGCTCACACCCGGTGCAATACGGCTCGATGACGGTGTGCATGCGCTTGTGTGTGCCCACGATGGCATCGGTGGGACAGGCCTCGATGCACAAGGTGCAACCAATGCACCAGCTCTCGTCGATCCAGACCACGGTGCGCGGGGCTTCCACCCCGTGTTCCTCGTTCAATGGCAGCACGGGTTGTCCCGTGAGGGCTGCCAGCCGCTCAATGCCAGCCTGTCCCCCCGGGGGGCACTGGTTGATTCGGGCCTCGCCCTGGACCAGGGCGCGGGCATAGCCGGCGCAGTCCGGATAGCCGCATCGCGTGCACTGCGTCTGCGGCAGGGCGTGGAGCAGGTCTTGCTCGAGACTCAAGCGTGTCCCAGGCCTGGTACAGGCCTGACTCAGGCGCGGCGTGCCGCGCGGGTCTTAGAGGCCGCCGGGGTCTTGCGGGCTGCCGAAACGCGCTGGGACGTTGCCGCCTTGCGGGCCGCGGTTTTGACCGCAGGCTTGGCTTTCTTGCCGGCAGCCGCAGCTGCACCGCGTGGCTGGGATGCCCCCTTGGCAGGCACGGCGCCGTTGGGGTGTCTGAGGATGAATTCACTCACGTGCGGGTACACCACCTCGCGCCAGCGACGGCCGCTGAAGATGCCGTAATGGCCCGCACCTTTCACCTCGAGGTGATGCGAGTCATGGCGGGTGATGTTGGTGCACAACTTGTGCGCGGCTTCGGTCTGGCCCGAGCCGGAGATGTCGTCAAGCTCGCCCTCCACCGTCAGCAGTGCGGTGGTGGTGATGTCCTGTGGGCGCACGCGTTCGAGTTGGCCGCTTTCCGAGCGGACATCCCAGGTGCCGTTGACGAGTTTGAAGTCCTGGAACACGGTGCGGATAGTTTCCAGGTAGTAGTCGGCATCCATGTCGAGCACGGCGTTGTACTCGTCATAGAACTTGCGGTGCGACTCGACGCTCGAGTTGTCGCCCTTGATCAGGTCCTGGAAGTAGTCGTAGTGACTGCTCAGGTGACGATCGGGGTTCATGGCCACAAAGCCGGTGTGTTGCAGGAAGCCGGGGTACACACGCCGACCAGCACCGGGGAAGTTTTGCGGCACCCGGTAGATGACGTTGTTCTCGAACCAGCTGTAGCTCTTGTTCATGGCCAGGTTGTTGACCGCCGTGGGTGAGCGGGTGGCGTCGATGGGGCCGCCCATCATGGTCATGGTGAGGGGCGTTTTCTCGCCGCGCGAGGCCATCAGCGACACAGCGGCCAGCACCGGCACCGTGGGCTGGCACACGCTCATGATGTGGCAGTTGCCGTACTGCTGCTGCAGGTGGCGGATGAAGGCCTGCACGTAGTTGACGTAGTCATCCAGGTGAAACTCTCCTTCGGAGAGCGGCACCATGCGCGCGTTCTTCCAGTCGGTGATGTACACCTTGTGGTCAGACAACATGGTGCGCACGGTGTCGCGCAACAGCGTGGAGTAGTGACCCGACAGGGGGGCGACCACCAGCACCACAGGCTGGCCCTTGAGGCGATTGAGCGTGTTGGCGTCATCGCAAAAGCGTTTGAAGCGGCGCAGTTCGCAAAACGGCTTGTCGATTTCGACGCGCTCGTGGATGGCCACATCCACGCCGTGCACCTTGACCGACTCGATGCCGAAGGCCGGCTTTTCATAGTCCTTGCCCAGGCGGTACAGCAAATCGTAGGTGGCGGAAATGCGATGCGCCACCTGTGACTGTCCCAGCGGGGAGAGGGGGTTGCTGTACAGCTTGGAGGCCGCTTGAGCGAAGTCGGCAAACGGCTCCATGAGAGAGCGCTGGGTTTCGTAAATTTGATACAGCATGGAAATGGTTTTCCCTGTGATTGTTGCAGCGCAATATAGCAGTTTTAGACCCCGCGTAATTGGGGGCCAGCCTCCAATTTGTCACCCCCAAAGCGGGCATGATGTCAAAACGACAGCGTCGCTGTGGAAGCCCTGTCAGGGCACCTGACTTGTCGTAGAACCTTAGCTCTGACCGGGTTTCGCACCATGACCGCCTCTTTTGCCGCTCCCTCACGCCAGCCCGTCCTGTTTTTGGGGCATGGCAGCCCCATGAACGTGATCGAGGACAACGAGTTTCGCCAGGGCTGGGTGAAGCTGGGTCAGCAGTTCTCGGACGACGGTCGTTGGCCACGTCCTCGCCTGATTGTGTGCATTTCAGCGCACTGGATGACCCGGGGCTTTCGCCTCACCGCGATGGCGCAGCCTCGGACCATCCATGACTTCGGGGGCTTTCCGCAGTCCTTGTTCGAGCAGCAGTACCCCGCACTCGGCGACCCGGTCTGGGCGGCTCGCATCGCGCAAGCTGTGCGTCAGCCAGCCAGTGGCGACCCCCTGATGCTCGATGACCACGAATGGGGACTGGATCATGGCAGTTGGGGCGTGCTCAAGCCCATGTTCCCCGAGGCAGATATTCCCGTCATTCAACTCAGCGTTGACATGAGCCGCCCCACCACGGAGCACTTCGCCCTGGGGCGGCAACTCGTGTCCCTGCGCGACGAGGGCGTGCTGATCGTGGCCAGCGGCAACACGGTGCACAACCTGCGTGTCATGCAGTGGTCTGCCTTCCCGGACCAGGCCTTTGAGTGGACGGCCGAATTCGACCAGTGGGTGGCCGCACAGATCAGCGCAGGCAAGCCACAAGCCCTGTGCGACTACGCCCTCCTGGGTGAAACAGCGCGCCTGGCGCATCCCAGCCACGAACATTACTTGCCGTTGCTGGTGGCCGCTGGCGCCTCACGCGAGGACGACACGCCCAGCTATTTCAACGACCGCTTTCAGGCCGGGTCCGTGGCCATGCGCTCGGTGGTGTGGGCCTGATCTAGGTTACTGCAGAACCTTGGCAATGGACGCGCACACGTGCGCGATGTTCTTGGTGTTGACCGCTGCCACGCACATGCGCCCGGTGTCGGTGCCATACACGCCGAACTCGTTGCGCAGGCGCACCATTTGCTCCTTGCTGAGGCCCGAGTAGCTGAACATGCCCACCTGCTGGGCGATGAAGCTCATGTCCTGCTTCACACCGGCAGCCTTCAAGCCTTCCACCAACTGTTGGCGCATGAGTTTGATGCGCACGCGCATTTCCGCCAGCTCCTGTTCCCACAGGGCGCGCAGCTCGGGGTTGTTCAAGACAGCGGCGACCACCGCACCGCCGTGGATGGGCGGGTTGGAATAGTTGGTGCGCACCATGATCTTGAGTTGCGACAACACGCGGTCGGCTTCTTCCTTGTGGGTGCACAGCACCGACAAAGCGCCCACACGCTCGCCATACAAGCTGAAGCTCTTGGAGAACGAGGTGGACACCAGGAAAGTCAGACCCGAGGCCACGAACTTGCCCACCACCGCGCCGTCCTCGGCGATGCCTTCGCCAAAGCCCTGGTAGGCCATGTCGAGGAAGGGGGTGAGACCGCGGGCCTGGATGACAGCAATGACCTGGTCCCATTGCGCCGGGGTGATGTCGTAGCCAGTCGGGTTGTGGCAGCAGGCGTGCAACAGCACCACGGTACCGGCGGGGGCAGCTTGCAGCGAGGCCAGCATGCCCTCAAAGTTCACGCCACGCTTGGCGGCGTCGTAGTAGGCGTAGGTCTCCACCGTGAAGCCGGCCTGGGTGAACAGGGCGCGGTGGTTTTCCCAGCTCGGGTCGCTGATGAGCACCTTGGCGCCGGGCAACAGGTGACGCAGGAAGTCCGCGCCGATCTTCAGGCCGCCGGTACCACCCAGGCCTTGCACGGTGGCCACGCGGCCGCTCTTGACGGGTTCGGAGTCGGCGCCAAACACCAGGCCCTTCACAGCGGCGTCATAGGCGGCGATGCCGTCAATGGGCAGATAACCGCGGGCCGTGGGCGTTTTCATGAGGCTGGCTTCGGCCTGCTGCACGCACTTGAGCAGGGGCAGCTTGCCGTTGTCGTCGAAATAGACCCCGACGCCGAGGTTCACCTTGTTGGGGTTGGTGTCAGCGGCGAATTGCTCGTTCAGACCCAGGATCGGGTCGCGCGGGGCCATCTGGACGGCGGAAAACATGGACATCATCGTTCCTTGAATCACAAAGGAGAGAGGAGAAAGGGGTTAAGGCCGGGGAGCCTCAACAACAAGGCGCGCAAGTGCGCTACGCTATACGGTTCGCCCGAGATTTTAAGACATGCCCGCTACCCGATCGCCCACCCCGTCCTCGCCCCCCGCTGACGCTGTAGCAGCCCCGGCGCCCGAGACAGGCCACTTCGAGCGTTTTGAGGGATCGCCCTTCGAGCTGTACCTGCCGTATCCGCCCGCAGGGGACCAGCCGCAAGCCATCGAGAAGCTGGTGGAGGGCGTTCGCGATGGCGAAATGTTCCAGACCTTGTTGGGCGTGACCGGTTCGGGCAAGACCTTCACCATGGCCAATGTGATTGCCCGTCTGGGACGACCGGCCATCATCTACGCGCCCAACAAAACCCTGGCCGCGCAGCTCTACAGCGAATTTCGCGAATTCTTCCCGCACAACGCGGTGGAGTACTTCGTGAGCTACTACGACTACTATCAGCCCGAAGCCTATGTGCCTCAGCGCGACTTGTTCATCGAGAAGGACAGCGCCATCAACGAGCACATCGAGCAGATGCGCCTGTCCTGCACCAAGAGCTTGCTGGAGCGCCGCGATGTGATCATCGTGGCCACCGTGTCGGCCATCTACGGCATTGGGGAGCCCGAAAGCTATCACCGCATGGTCATGACATTGCGCGTGGGCGACCAGCTTGGCCAGCGCGAAGTGATTGGCCAATTGGTGCGCATGCAATACGAACGCAACGACCACGATTTCACCCGTGGCCGCTTTCGGGTGCGCGGCGACACCATCGACATTTTCCCGGCCGAACACAGCGAACTGGCCATCCGCATCGAACTCTTTGACGACGAGATTGAAAGCCTGCAACTCTTCGACCCGTTGACTGGCCGCATACGACAGAAGATTCCGCGCTTCACCGTCTATCCCTCGAGCCATTACGTGACGCCACGTGACCGCATCCTGGCGGCGGTGGAAACCATCAAGCTTGAGCTCAAGGAGCGACTCGATCAGCTGGTGGGCATGGGCAAACTCGTGGAGGCGCAGCGCTTGGAGCAACGCACCCGCTTTGATCTGGAAATGCTCTCCGAGGTGGGGCACTGCAAGGGCATCGAGAACTACACCCGACATCTTTCGGGCGCACAGCCGGGCGAGCCGCCCAGCACGCTCACCGACTACCTGCCCAAGGACGCGATGATGTTTTTGGACGAGAGCCATGTGCTCATGGGACAGTTCGGCGGCATGTACAACGGCGACCGGGCGCGCAAGACCACGCTGGTGGAGTATGGGTTTCGTCTACCCAGCGCCCTCGACAATCGCCCGCTCAAGCTCGAGGAGTTCGAGCGGCGCATGCGCCAGTTGGTGTTTGTGTCCGCCACCCCGGCCGACTATGAAAAGCGGCACACCGGTCAGGTCGTCGAGCAGCTGGTGCGTCCCACCGGCCTGGTGGACCCGCTGGTGGAGGTGCGGCCCGCCGTGCACCAGGTGGATGACGTGTTGCAGGAAATACGACTGCGTGTGGAGCGGCATGAGCGCGTGCTCATCACCACGCTCACCAAGCGCATGGCTGAGCAACTCACCGACTACCTCACCGACAACGGCGTCAAGGTGCGCTACTTGCACAGCGACATTGATACCGTCGAGCGCGTGGAAATTCTGCGTGACCTGCGACTGGGCACGTTCGATGTGCTGGTGGGCATCAACCTGCTGCGCGAGGGCATCGACCTGCCAGAGGTGTCGCTGGTGGCGATACTGGATGCGGATAAGGAGGGCTTCTTGCGCTCCGAGCGCAGCCTCATCCAGACCATTGGCCGTGCGGCGCGAAATCAGGAGGGCATGGCCATCCTGTACGCCGACAAGATCACCGATTCGATGCGGCGGGCCATTGACGAGACCGAGCGGCGGCGCCAGCGTCAGATCGACTTCAACCGCGAGCATGGCATCACGCCTCGCACCATCGTCAAACGTGTGCGTGACCTGATTGACGGGGTGTACAGCGAGAAGGCCACGCAGGAGGCGGAGCGTCGGGATCTGGAGCGCTCGCAGTACGAGGCGCTGGACGAGAAAGACCTGGCGCGAGAAGTCAAACGGCTCGAGAAACTCATGCTCGAACACGCCAGGCAGCTGGAGTTCGAGCAAGCGGCCCGGGTTCGTGACCAACTCGCGCGGCTGCGGGAACAGGCCCTGGGCGGGCCGGGCCACGACACGGTGATCGCCTTGCCGACCCCGGGGGGCCGATAGCCCGGGCGTGTGGAGGACGAGGGGAGAGGGGAATAGGCCTAGGGTTATTACTGATTTGTTGTCTTGGACAAAAATGCGGCACAATAGAGTACCCGAGCAAATCATTCGGCTTTCAGTTATAGTTGACTTAACTAGTCGACTAAACAAAGTCGAGCCAAAGCCCTGAAGGAGCTTGTCATGCGTCTTACTACTAAAGGTCGTTTCGCCGTCACTGCCATGATCGACCTGGCCCTGCGTCAAAACAGCGGCCCTGTCACCCTGGCCGCGATCAGCCAGCGCCAGCAAATCTCCCTGTCCTACCTGGAGCAGTTGTTTGGCAAGCTGCGTCGTCATGACCTGGTCGAGTCCACTCGCGGCCCGGGCGGCGGCTACACCCTGGGTCGCAAGGCTGCCGAGATCACCGTGGCCGACATCATCGTGTCGGTGGATGAGCCCATCGATGCCACCCACTGCGGGGGCAAGGAAAACTGCCTGGGCGACACCGGTCGTTGCATGACGCACGAGTTGTGGGCCTCGCTCAACCAGCGCATGGTTGAGTTCCTGGATTCGGTCTCGCTGCAAAAACTGGTGGATGAGCAAATTGCCAAAGGTGTGCAGATCGAGGACAAGCCGGCCGTCAAGCGTGCCATTTCCTCTGCGCCTGTGGTCAAGCCCATCCGCGTGAACGCCCCCAATTCGGTGTTCGCCCTGGGCAATGCATTCGCCAAGGGCTGAGTCCCGACGTCTTTCCCCTTTGATGCCTCTTTGCTGATTCCATGGACACCACACCGCACTTACCTCTTTATATGGACTACGGGGCCACAACCCCGGTGGATCCGCGCGTGGTCGACGCCATGATCCCCTGGTTGCGCGAGCACCACGGTAATCCGGCGTCGCGCAGCCACGCCTGGGGGTGGGAGGCCGAAGAGGCCGTCGAAAAAGCCCGTGCCGATGTGGCCGCCCTGATCGGTGCCGATCCCCGCGAGATCGTCTGGACCTCGGGCGCCACCGAGTCCAACAACCTGGCCATCAAGGGTGCGGCGCACTTCTATCAGTCCAAGGGCAAGCACCTCATCACGGTCAAGACCGAGCACAAGGCCGTGCTCGACACCATGCGTGAGTTGGAGCGTCAAGGCTTCGAGGTCACCTACCTGGACGTGCAGGCCGACGGCCTGATCGACATGCAGGCACTGCGGGACGCCATGCGTGCGGACACCATCCTGCTGAGCGTCATGTTCGTCAACAACGAGATCGGTGTGATCCAGGACATTCCTGCGATTGGCGCCTTGTGCCGCGAGCGTGGAGTATTGTTCCATGTGGACGCAGCGCAAGCCACCGGCAAGGTCGCCATCGACCTGTCGCAGTTGCCCGTTGACCTCATGAGCCTGGCCTCGCACAAGACCTATGGACCCAAGGGCATCGGCGCGCTGTATGTGCGTCGCAAGCCACGGGTGCGCCTGGAGGCGCAAATGCACGGCGGTGGACATGAGCGCGGCATGCGCAGCGGCACCTTGCCCACCCACCAGTGCGTCGGCATGGGCGAAGCCTTTCGCATCGCCCGAATGGAAATGGCGCAGGACCTCGCCCATGCGCGTGCTCTGCACGAGCGCCTGGTCAAGGGTTTGCAGGGCATCGAGCAGGTGTTCATCAACGGCCACCTGGACAAGCGAGTGCCGCACAACCTCAACATCAGCTTCAACTATGTCGAGGGCGAGTCACTCATCATGGGCATCAAGGGTCTGGCCGTGTCGTCGGGCTCGGCTTGCACCTCGGCCAGTCTGGAACCCAGCTATGTGCTGCGCGCCCTGGGCCGCAGTGACGAGCTGGCACACAGCAGCCTGCGCATCACCATTGGCCGCTTCACCACCGAGGCGGACATCGATTACGCGATCGAGACCATTCGTCAGAATGTGGCCAAGCTGCGCGATCTGAGCCCCTTGTGGGAC
>CANFMY010000092.1 GCA_947448375.1 Comamonadaceae bacterium
CAGTGCACCAGGGCCGGTGCATGCCAGAACAAGGCCGACAGCGGCAGGTACAGCAGGGTGGAGACCCACATGGCGGTTTGAAAACCGCTGTCCAGCACGGTCTCGCGGGTGAAGGTGCCCCCCACCAGGTACAGCCGGGCAAAGGTGCCACCATCGAACAGACTCGACAAACCCATGATGCCCAGAAAGCCACCCGCGTACAGCAGGCCCAGAATCACCATCTCGCGCTTGCGTTGCTGACCCGCGCGCAAAGCGCTCACCAGCACCGTGGGCAGGGGAAATTTGCCCAGGCTCGCCTCCCGCGCGGCGGCCATCAGGCCCAGGGTGGCTGCGGGCAGCAGCACCAGCGCCATCACGCTGCCGGCCAGCGGGAGTAACGAAGCGATGGACATCACCGCCATGAACATGAAGAACAGCCCCGACAGCGCAATGGGCTGACGCCAAAAGGTCTGAATGCCCTGGCGCACCCACAGCACGCCGGTCTTGGCAGGGACGATGTTGAGTTTCATGGTGTCTGGTGTGGCTGGCTCAGAGCGCCAGCGGCTGTTCAATACGCTGCCTGAGCACCCGCTCGAAGTGAGCCGGGTCGTGCGCCTTGAGCAAGTTGGCTTCGCGCGGCAGATGATAGTCCCACAGACGTGAAATCCAAAAGCGCAAGGCGCCGGCGCGCAGCAACGGGTTGAGCATTTGCCGCTCGGCGTACTCCAGCGCACGCACCGACTGGTAGGCTTGCAGGAAAGCGTGCACGCGCGCCGGGTCAAACGCGCCAGTGTCCAGTTCGATGCACCAGTCGTTCAGGCACACGGCCAGATCGAACAGCCAGGTGTCCACGCCGGCGAAGTAAAAATCAAAGAAGCCGGTGAGGGCTTCGCCGTCGAACATCACGTTGTCGCGAAACAGGTCGGCGTGGATGGGCCCACGGGGCAAGGCGGCATACAGACTGTCCGAGGCCACATGCACTTGCCAAGCCAATTCGCTTTGCAGCAAGGTGGCTTGCTCGGCATTCAGGTAGGGCAGCACCACGGGGGTGGTCTCGCTCCACCAGGAGAGGCCGCGCAGATTGGGTTGCTCGCGTTCGAATCCGCGCCCGGCCAGGTGCATGCTCGCCAGGGTGGCCCCCACGGTCCGGCAGTGTTCAGGCCTGGGCGACAACTCGCTGCCTCCGCGCAGACGGTTCACCACCGACGCGGGCTTGCCTTGCACCGTCAGCACGATGTCGCCCTGACGGTCAGCCACCGGATCGGGCACCGGGATGCCCTGGCCGGCCAGGTGCTTCATCAGGTACAGATAAAACGGCAGCTGCGCATGGCTCAACCGCTCGAACAGGGTCAGCACATACTCGCCCTGGCTGGTGGTGAGGAAGTAGTTGGTGTTCTCGATACCGCCCTGAATGCCCTGCAGGGACTGCACCTCGCCCAGTTGGAGTTCATGGGCCAGCGTCTGGGCCTCGTCTGTGGTCACTTCGGTGTAAACGGCCATGCGGGAATTGTAGGGCCCTGGGCCCACGGCCCCGCCCGGCTCAGGGCACAATCCCAGGATGAGTCAAGACACGCTGTTGCTGGTGGATGGATCCAGCTATTTGTACCGGGCCTTCCACGCCATGCCCGACCTGCGCGCCGTGCCCGGCGACCCGGCCAGCGCCGCCACCGGCGCCATACGCGGCATGATCAACATGATGCAGAGCCTGCGCCGCGAGGTCCCGGCCACCTTGGTTGCCTGCGTCTTCGACGCCAAAGGACCGACCTTTCGCGACACGCTGTACCCCGAGTACAAGGCGCACCGCTCGCCCATGCCGGACGATTTGCGCAGCCAGATCGAGCCGATCCACGAGGTGGTGCGCCTGATGGGCTGGACCGTGCTCGATGTGCCCGGCGTCGAGGCCGATGACGTGATCGGCACCCTGGCGGTAACCGCAGCGCGCCAGGGCATCGAGGTGATCGTCTCCAGCGGCGACAAGGACCTCAGCCAGCTGGTCAACGAGCACATCACCATCATCGACACCATGAATGGCAAGCGCCGCGATGTGGCCGGCGTGACGACCGAGTTTGGCGTGCCGCCCACCCTGATGGTCGACTACCAGACCCTGGTGGGCGACGCGGTGGACAACGTGCCCGGGGTCGAGAAGGTGGGCCCCAAGACCGCCGCCAAATGGCTGGGCGAGTACGGTTCCCTCGAGGCGTTGGTGGCGCGAGCCGGCGAGATCAAGGGCGTCGCGGGCGAGAACCTGCGCAAGGCGCTCGACTGGCTGCCCATGGCGCGCCAGTTGCTGACCATCAAGACCGACTGTGACCTCAACGGGTACGTGCCCGACATGCCGTCGCTGCAGTCGCTGGCCTGGAAGGACACCGAGCTCGAGTCGCTCCAGCAGTTCTACCTGCGCTTTGGTTTCAAGGGCCTGGCCAAGGCCCTGGACGAGCCGACAGGGGCGACGAGCGATGGTGCAAAAAGTGGTGCAAGGGGCGGTGCTTCCGCCGGGGCCGGATCGACAGGGGCGCCCGCAGGCGCTTCGTGGTCGGGCGATCTGTTTGATTCGCCTGCCGGCACCTCGCAAGCACACGGGCGCGACTACACCACCGTGGTCGACTGGGCGACGTTTGACCGTTGGCTGCAGCGCATCCAATCGGCTCCCCTGACAGCGTTCGACACCGAAACCACCTCGCTCGACGAGATGCAGGCGCAGATCGTCGGGCTCTCGCTGTCGGTGCAGCCGGGCGAGGCGGCCTACATTCCCCTGGCCCATGCCGGCCCGGATGCGACCGAGCAGTTGCCGCTGGACCAGGTGCTCGAACGCCTGCGACCCTGGCTCGAAGACCCGAACGCCCCCAAGCTGGGCCAGAACGTCAAATACGACCGCCACGTGCTGGCCAACCACGGCATCGAGGTACGTGGCTATGTGCACGACACCATGCTGCAAAGCTATGTGCTGGAGGTGCACCGACCCCATGGACTCGCCAGCCTGGCCGAGCGGCATGTGGGCCGAAGCGGCCTGAGCTACGAAGACCTGTGTGGCAAGGGGGCCCACCAGATTCCGTTCAGCCAGGTCGATGTGGCGCGCGCCACCCAGTACGCCTGCGAAGACGCTGACATGACGCTGGATGTGCACGGCGTGCTGTGGCCGAGGTTGCAGGCTGATGACCGCTTGCGTGCCGTGTATGAGCTGGAAATCGCCAGCTCCGAGGCGCTGTACCGCATCGAACGCAACGGTGTGCTGATCGATGCCGCCACGCTGGCTGCGCAAAGTGCCGAACTGGGACAACGCATCCTGAAACTGGAGCAGGAAGCCCACGACATTGCCGGCAAACCCTTCAACCTGAGTTCGCCCAAGCAGATCGGCGACATCTTCTTCAACCAGCTGGGTCTGCCCGTGGTGAAGAAAACCGCCACCGGAGCCCCCAGCACCGACGAAGAGGTGCTGGAAAAATTGGCCGAAGACTACCCCTTGCCCGCCAAGATTCTCGAGCACCGGGGCCTCACCAAACTCAAAGGCACTTACACCGACAAATTGGCGGGCATGGCGCATCCCCGCACCGGACGTGTGCACACGCATTACGCGCAGGCCGTGGCGGTGACCGGACGCCTGTCCAGCAATGACCCCAATTTGCAGAACATCCCCATCCGCACGGCCGAGGGGCGGCGGGTGCGCGAGGCGTTCATCGCGCCAGCAGGCTGGCGCATTGCGAGCGCCGACTACAGCCAGATTGAGCTGCGCATCATGGCGCACCTGAGCGAGGACGAGGCCCTGTTGCGCGCCTTCCATGAAGGGCTGGACGTGCACCGCGCCACCGCGGCCGAGGTGTTCGGCCTGCGACCCGACGAGGTCAGCAGCGAGCAGCGTCGCTATGCCAAGGTGATCAATTTCGGCTTGATTTACGGCATGAGCGCCTTTGGTCTGGCCAAGGCGCTGGGCATCGACAACACCGCTGCCCGCAACTACATCGATCGCTACTTCCAGCGCTTTGCCGGGGTGCGTCGTTACATGGACGAGACGCGGCAGCAGGCCAAGTCGCGCGGGTATGTGGAAACGGTGATGGGGCGGCGCTTGTACCTGCCCGAAATCAATTCGCCCAATGGACCGCGCCGTGCCGGTGCCGAGCGCGCCGCCATCAACGCGCCCATGCAGGGCACAGCGGCCGACCTGATCAAATTGAGCATGGTTCAGGTGCAGCAGATGATCGACCGGCAGCAGCGGCGCAGCCGCATCATCATGCAGGTGCATGACGAACTGGTGTTCGAGGTGCCTGAGGATGAAGTGGACTGGTTGCGCCAGGACGTGCCGGCCTGCATGGCGCAGGTGGCAGCCCTCAAGGTGCCGCTGCTGGCCGAGGTGGGGGTGGGGCGCAACTGGGACGAGGCCCATTGAATGACCGGCACACCGTTTCAGCGCCTGCGCCCTCCTGCTGCGTCGCGACAGGCCGCGTGGGTTCCATCTGAGATGATCGAGACATGACGTTATTGGCAATTGTGTTGGGAACGCTGGCATCCGGACTGGGCAGTGTGCTGCTCGCGGCGGTGCTGGCGTATGGTCTGCTGTCACGCTACACCCAGCACATGCTGAGTCTGGCGGCCGGGGCCTTGCTGGCCACGTCGTTCATGCATTTGCTGCCCGAGGCCTTTGAATCCGGGACGCCGCCGCAACAGTTGTTCCTCACCCTGCTGCTGTGCGTGGTGTTTTTCTTTTTGCTCGACAAGGCCGAGTTGTGGCACCACGGGCACGAGCACTCGCATGGGCATTCACAGGGACATTCACACGGACACTCCAACGAGCAGTCGCAAGAGCCTTCACACAAGACCCCTCATGAGCACCCGCACGCTCATCAGCATTCGCACAGCCCGATGGCTGAGCACGCGTCTTCGGGACACGCTCACGCAGCCCACGGGGCAGGCGGCTGGGCTGTGTTGCTGGGCGACAGTGTGCACGCCTTTGGTGACGGAGTCTTGGTGGCTGGCGCCTTCATGGCCGATTTGCGCTTGGGCTTGGCGGCCACGCTGGCTGTCCTGGTGCACGAGGTGCCGCACCACATGGGAGACCTGGTGGTGTTGCGGCAAGGCACAGCCAAGCCGCGCCACGCCGTGATCAAGTTGCTCATGACGGGCGCCGTGACTGTGTTGGGGGGCTTGCTGGGCTTCACCCTGATCGTGGGCCACGAGACGTGGCTGCCGTATTTGCTCACGGCGGCCAGCGGCAGTTACATCTACGTGGCCCTGGCCGACTTGATTCCGCAGTTGCAACGCCGCCTGGACGCCCGGGCCACGCTGTCACAAATTGTCTGGCTGTTCGCCGGTATGGGGATGGTGACGCTGGCGACTTATTCGCTGCACTGAGCGCCAATCCGGGTGAGGTGGGTGCCCAAGACGGCCTGACGCTTCAGCCCTGGGCGCACGGCAGACCGGGGGTGGTGCACCACTCGCTCCAGCTGCCCGCGTAGAGGCCTGCACGACCCAGCCCAGCGATCTCCATCGCCAGAATGTTGGGCACGGCCGAGACGCCGCTGCCGCAATGATGCACCACGGCCGCGGGATCGCGCTGGCCCAGCAGCTGCTCAAATTCCTGTCGCAGCACGGCTGCCGGTTTGAACTTGCCGCTTTCATCCAGGTTGAGGCCATAGGGGCGATTGAGCGCGCCCGGGATATGACCCGCCACCGGATCGAGGGGCTCGGTCTCGCCGCGAAAGCGGGGGGTGGCGCGCGCATCGATGAGGGTTTGAGCGGCTTGAGGGTCGAGTTGGGCCGCCACCTCGGCGGTGTGGACCAGGCGCGCCAGCGGCGCACGCAGCGTGAACGTGCGGGGCGCAGGTGCCGGCTCGGCGCCGCTGCGGACGGCTCCGCCGGCCGCCACCCAGGCCTGCAGGCCGCCATCGAGCACGGCCACGGCTTCGTGGCCACACCACTTGAGCATCCACCACAGGCGACCGCAGTAGTTCATGGCGTTGCGGTCATAAACGATCACTTGGGTGTTGTCGTCCACGCCCTGGCTCGACAGCCACTGGGCGAAGCGTTCGCGCCGCGGCAGCGGGTGCCTGCCGCCGTTGAGGGCTTCGCGCGGGTCCTTGGCGCTGAGCACCCGGTTGATGTCGGCGTGCAGCGCTGCAGCCAGATGCGTTTCTAGGTAGGTGGCATTGCCTTGCTCGGGCCGCATCAGGTCAAAACTGACATCGAATACGCGCACGTTGGCGCCGCCATCCAGCAGAGACTGGAGTTCGGCGGCTTGAATGAGGGTGGTGTGCATCACAGCTCCAGTCGTTGGCGGTACCACTCATGGAAGTGCTGCATGCCGTCTTCCATCGGGCTTTGGTAGGGGCCGACTTCGTTGTCGCCGCGCTGCAGCAGGGCCCAGCGGCCCGCGTCCATGCGCTCGGCAATCTCGTCGTCCTCGACGCAGGTCTCCATATAGGCGGCTTGCTGCGCTTCGACGAACTCGCGCTCGAATGCGACGATTTCCTCGGGGTAGTAAAACTCCACCATGTTGAGCGTCTTGCGCGGACCCAGGGGGTGCAAGGTGGACACCGTCATGACGTGCGGGTACCACTCGACCATGATGTGCGGGTAATAGGTGAGCCAGATGGCGCCTTGCTGCGGCACTTCGCCGTCGCGGAACTGCATGAGCGCTTTTTGCCAACGGTCGTACACGGGGCTGCCGGACTTGCCGAGCCGGTTGGCCACGCCCACGGTTTGCACCGAGTAATCGCGGCTGAACTCCCAGCTCAGGTCATCGCAGCTGACAAACTGGCCCAGACCCGGGTGAAACGGGCCGACGTGGTAGTCCTCGAGGTACACCTCGATGAAGGTTTTCCAGTTGTAGTTGCACTCGTGCAGCTCGACGCGGTCCAGGGCGTAGCCGGAGAAGTCCAGTTGTGCACGCGGACCCATGCCGGCCAGCTGGCCTTCGATGTCGACGCCATTGTCCTCAAACAGCAATCCGTTCCATTCCCGCAGGCCGTAGTTGTTGAGGTTCAGGCAGGGGTCTTGGGAAAAATGCGGGGCGCCCAGCAACTGCCCTGAGCCGGAATACGTCCAGCGGTGCAAGGGGCAGACGATGTTGCCACTGCCGCTGCCTGTCGGGTTCAGATGGCCACGCCCCTTGAGCATGACCGCCTGCCGGTGCCGGCAGATATTGGAAATCAGCTCCACCCCTTGAGGGGTGTGCACCAGCGCCCGACCCTCATGTTCGTGAGGCAGGGCGTAGTAGTTGCCCACTTCGGGCACGGACAGGCGATGGCCGACGTAGCGGGGCCCCGTCTGGAAAAGTTGTGCAATCTCCCGGTGGTACAAGGCCTCGTCGAAATAACTCGAGACCGGGAGTTGGCTGGTGGCTTGCTGCAGTTGAAGACTTAAATCAGACATGGGTGACCTGACCTAAAGACTCCCCACAGGGAGATACAGATAAAAAAACCGGCACCTGAGGGCCGGAGGAGGGTGGCGACATAGATCGACCTATATCGCAGGGAGGGGGATTGTACCCGGGGTCCGCACGGCGCCAGGGCTCCAGGGCCTAAAATGACCTTCCAAACCGGATTTTGAACAACACCCCCATGGCCAAGACCCCCTCCCTGTCCAACGCACCTGCCAGTTACGAGGCTGCCGTGGAGGAGTTGGAGCAACTGGTCGCCCGCATGGAGTCGGGGCAACTGGCGCTGGATGACATGCTGGGCGCCTATCAGCGCGGGGCGACCTTGCTGAGCTACTGCCGGGAGCGTCTGACCGCTGTGGAAAACCAGGTCCGACTGCTCGAGGACGGTCAGTCCCAGTCCGGCTCTTCGGATTGACCCGTCACACGTCCTACCCCCGACTCATGACCGCCCCCCCCTTTGATTTGACCCTCTGGACGGCTTCGCACCTCAAACGGGTGGAGCGGGCCCTCGAGCGCTGGATTCCGCTCACGGCCCCGGCGGGACTGGCCGCCAGCATGCGGTATGCGGTGCTGGACGGCGGCAAACGCTTGCGCCCCTTGTTGGTGATGGGGGCCCGCGAAGCCGTGATGGGGTCGCAGGCCGAGTCGCCCACCGAGCAGGCCATGCGCGACGATGCTGCCCTGCGCGCTGCCTGCGCCGTGGAGTTGATCCACGCGTATTCCCTGGTGCACGACGACATGCCCTGCATGGACAACGATGTGTTGCGCCGTGGCAAGCCCACCGTGCACGTGCAATTTGGCGAAGCGCAGGCCCTGCTGGCGGGCGACACCCTGCAAGCGCTGGCGTTCGAAATCCTGACCCCGTTGAACCAGGATCCGGCCGAACCCGCCATGGCCCCGGCCTTGCAGGCGCGTCTGTGCCAGTTGCTGGCACGGGCTTCGGGGCACGCCGGGATGGCCGGGGGGCAGGCCATCGACCTGGCCAGCGTGGGGCTGTCGCTCACCGAAGATCAGTTGCGCCACATGCACCGACTCAAAACCGGCGCCTTGCTGCACGGCAGTGTGATGATGGGCTCCGCCTGCGGGCCCGCAACGGCCACCGCCCAGGCCGCGCTGGAGCGCTACGGCGAGGCCATCGGCCTGGCCTTCCAGGTGGTCGATGACGTGCTGGACGTCACGGCCGATTCCGCGACATTGGGCAAGACAGCGGGCAAGGACGCCGCGCATGAAAAGCCCACGTATGTGTCGCTCATGGGCCTGGAGCGATCGCAGCAGTACGCCCGCGATCTGCTGGCGCAGGCGCTGGCCGCGCTGGACGACAGTCGGCTGACCCACACCCACGCCTTGCGTGCCTTGGCGCACATGGTGGTAGACCGGAGCCATTGACATGACCGCACTGCTGCAACAAATACAAAGCCCGGAGGATGTGCGCCGTCTGCCCCGACATCAACTCAAGCCGTTGGCCGATGAATTGCGTGCCTACCTGCTCGACAGCGTGTCCAAGACCGGCGGGCACCTGAGTTCCAACCTGGGCACGGTGGAGCTCACCATTGCGCTGCACTATGTGTTCAACACGCCCTACGACCGTCTGGTGTGGGACGTCGGTCACCAGACCTATCCGCACAAGATGCTCACCGGGCGGCGCGACCGCATGCAGACCTTGCGCCAGCTCGGGGGGCTGAGCGGGTTTCCGCGCCGCGAAGAGAGCGAGTACGACGCCTTTGGCACCGCCCATTCCTCCACCAGTATTTCAGCGGCACTGGGCATGGCCCTGGCGGCCCGTCAGAAGGGCGAGAGCCGTCGCGCCGTGGCCATCATCGGCGACGGCGCCATGACGGCCGGCATGGCTTTTGAGGCGCTCAACAACGCCGGCGTGTCCGACAGCAACCTGCTGGTGGTGCTCAACGACAACGACATGTCCATCAGCCCGCCCGTGGGCGCGCTCAACCGTTACCTGGCGCAGTTGATGAGCGGGCGTTTCTACGCCGCTGCCAAGGAAGTGGGCAAGCAGGTGCTCAAGGGCGCGCCACCCTTGTTCGAACTGGCCAAGCGCATCGAAACCCAGGCCAAGGGCATGGTGCTGCCGGCCACACTGTTTGAGAAATTTGGCTTCAACTACATCGGGCCCATCGACGGGCACGACCTCGAATCGCTGATTCCCACCCTGGAAAACATCCGCCACCTGACCGGGCCGCAGTTTCTGCATGTGGTGACCCGCAAGGGGCGTGGCTACGACCTGGCGGAAGCGGACCCGGTCACCTACCATGGCCCGGGCAAGTTTGACCCGTCCGTGGGCATCGTGCCACCCGCCACCGCGCCCAAGACCACCTTCACGCAAGTGTTCGGTCAATGGGTGTGCGACATGGCCGCGCAGGACCCGCGCCTGGTGGCGATCACGCCGGCCATGCGTGAAGGCTCGGGGCTGGTCGAGTTTGAGCGCCGCTTCCCGGATCGTTACTACGACGTGGGCATTGCCGAACAACACGCCCTCACCTTTGCAGCCGGTCTGGCTTGCGAGGGCATCAAGCCGGTGGTGGCCATCTATTCCACTTTCCTGCAGCGTGCCTACGACCAGTTGATACACGATGTCGCCTTGCAGCACCTGCCCATGGTGCTGGCACTGGACCGCGCAGGCATCGTGGGGGCCGATGGCGCCACCCACGCCGGGGTCTATGACATTCCCTTCCTGCGCTGCATTCCCCAGGTCAGCATTGCCTGCCCTGCCGACGAAAACGAATGCCGGCAATTGCTGACCACGGCCTACCAGCAGGACCACGCCGTGGCCGTGCGCTATCCGCGCGGTGCCGGTGTGGGGGCCGTGATGCAACCGGGCTTGGAGCCCTTGCCGTTTGGCCAAGGTGAGATTCGCCGGCGCGGTCAGGGTGTTGCCCTGCTGGCCTTTGGCACCTTGCTCTACCCGGCTTTGCAGGCCGGCGAGGCCTTGCAGGCCACGGTCGCCAACATGCGCTGGGCCAAACCCCTGGACACAGACTTGCTGCTGGAACTGGCCCGCACCCACCAGGCCTTGGTCACGGTGGAAGAGGGGGCGGTGATGGGCGGCGCCGGCAGCGCGGTGCTCGAGGCCCTGGCCCAGGCCGGTATTCAAGTGCCGGTCCTCATCCTGGGCATCGCGGATGTGTTCACCGAGCACGGCGACCCCGCCAAGCTGCTGGCCCAGATGGGGCTGGACGCCGCGGGCATCGAGGCCTCGGTGCGTGCCCGGTTTTCCGAGGTGGTCAGTGCCGCTGTCGCCAGCTCTGGCACAGTCGCTGCAGCTTCCTCTGCGGCCGCGACGGCCACGGCCCCAGCCTCAGGCCCCGGCCTCAAGCTGGTCAGTTGATCGAGCCCGGCCCTTTACGTGGGCCGACTCACGCACCCCCGGCACGCAGCCCCCGGCACGCTCACCCGACAGGGGTAAACCCGCGGCAGTGGGTCTGATGTCCACCGTAGAATGCCGTGCTTGGTTTTAGTCACACGTGTGACTGGACTGTCTGTTTAACTGAAAGTAATCGGAGCAATCCCCATGGATCGTCGTTCTTTGATCAAACAAGCCGGCATGGCCGGCGTTCTGGCTGCCGGTGTAGCCCCTGCCGTGCATGCACAGGCCACGGTGCGGTGGCGTTTGGCCTCGAGTTTCCCCAAGTCCCTGGACACCATCTTCGGCGCTGCGGATGTCTTTGCCCGTCACGTCAAGGCCATGTCCGGTGGCAAGTTTGAAGTGTCGGTGCATGCCGCCGGCGAAATCATGCCCGCATTCGGCGTGGTGGATGGCGTGCAGCAGGGCTCCATCGAGGTCTGCCATACCGCCCCTTACTACTTCTTTGGCAAGGATGAAACCTTTGCCCTCGGCTGCGCCATTCCCTTCGGCCTGAACAGCCGCCAGATGACGGCGTGGATGTTCGAAGGCAACGGCCTGAAACTCATGCGCGAGTTCTACGCCAAGTTCAACATCATCAACTTCCCTGGCGGCAATACCGGCGCGCAAATGGGCGGCTGGTACCGCAAGGAGATCAAGTCGCTGGCGGACATGAAGGGCATGAAGATGCGCATTGGCGGCTTTGGCGGCAAGGTGCTCGAGCGCATTGGCGGTGTGCCGCAAAACATTCCTGGCGGCGACATTTACCCCGCCCTGGAAAAAGGTACCATCGACTCGGCTGAGTGGGTGGGCCCGTACGACGACCTGAAGCTGGGCTTCAACAAGGTGGCGCCGTTCTACTACTACCCCGGCTGGTGGGAGGGTGGTCCCGAGCTGGACTTCTTCATCAACAACAAGGCTTTCGACGCCCTGTCGCCCGAGTACAAGGCCATCGTCGAGGCGGCTACTGCTGCGGCGCACGTGGACATGCAGGCCAAGTACGACGCCCGCAACCCCGCTGCGCTCAAGCAGTTGGTGGGTGCCGGCACCAAGCTGCGCGCCTTCCCCAAGGACGTGATGAACGCCGCGTTCAAGGCCTCGATGGAGTTCTACGAAGAGCTCAATGCCAAGAACGAAAACTGGAAGAAGGTGTACGCCGACTACTCCAAGTTCCGCGCCGAACAGAACCTGTGGTTCCGTTTCACCGAAGCCAGCTTCGACAGCTTCATGCAAGCGCAAAAGCTCTGATCGTTCAGGTCGCCTGATCCCAGGGCCGCTTCCTTCGGGACGCGGCCCTTTTTTTGGGGGGCGATGGGCGTGTTGACGTTCACTGCGCCGATGGAGGTTCCAGCATCTGCATCTGCATCTGCATCTGCATCGATGCATCGAGGGCTTGTCGACGGCTCAGCGAGGACTCAGCGAGGACTCAGCGAGGACTCAGCGAGGACTCAGCGAGGGCGGCGAAACTCGGTCAGCTCCTGCACC
>CANFMY010000093.1 GCA_947448375.1 Comamonadaceae bacterium
GCCGATGTCCGCCGAAGGCGTGCCGCCCTCGAGCGAGGTGTCACATGCCGAGGGTGGCGAATCCTCGCGCGCCGAGCGTCCTGCCGGCGAAGAAGGCGGCGAGCGCCGTGAGCGCCGCTCGCGTGACCGCTATGGGCGCGACCGCCGCGAGCGTGGCGATCGCCCCCCGCGTGAGGATGAGTCCTCGGTGGACACCGGCGTGTCAGCCACAGCCGCTGCGTCGACTGCACCCGCTGCGGCATCCGCAGCCCCTGCTCGCGCAGCCATGCCGCAGATTGGCCACTACAGCTTGCCGGTGGCTGAGCTGGAAGGCCTGGCGCAAGCCTCGAGTCTGGCGTGGGTGCAATCCAACCCGACCCGCGTGGCCGAGGTGCAAGCCGCCATCGCGGCCGAGCCCAAGCCGGTCCATGTCCCGCGCGAACGCCCGCCCCTGGTGGTGCTGGACGATGGTCCGTTGATTCTGGTGGAAACACGCCGGGATCTTCAGCAACTGGCGATGCCGTTCGAAGCGACACCCTCCGCCTGAGACTGAGCGCTCCCCGAAAGCCCCATCCTCGAGCGAGGTGGGGCTTTTTTCTTGGCTTGAGGTGGTCAGTGTGCGGCGAGTGCTGCGCGGCGCCAGGCCTGGGCGGCAGCCGCCTCATCGCCACGCTGCTGGGCCAGCTCGGCCAAGGCACACCAGGCCTTGCGCTGCAGGCCTGGCTGGGTGAGTTGCGGCGCACAGCGCTCGAGCATCTGCTGCGCCTTGCCCCACAGCGAGTGCCGCATGCACACCCGCCCATAGAGGTACAGCAGGCCCATGTGGTGCGGCTGGTTCAGACGGGCCTGTTCGGTACGTGCCAGCCAGTCCGCCTGAGGTTCATCCGCCTGCAGGGCTTGCTCGAGTACCTCGATCAGCTGCAGTTGCTGTCGCTCATCCAGCGCCAAAGACCGGTCGCCCCAACCCGACCACAGCGGCAACAACCAGTTCAACGCCTGGCGCGCCGACCCCTGCAACTGCAGCAAACGCCGAGCGGCGTGCAGCGCAATCTCGGGCATCAGGCGCTCGGCGCGGTCCAGGGTCGACCAGGTCTGTGCGAGTTGGGTGACGTCATGGCACTGGTCGAGGCGAACCAGAATGAGGCTGCGCAGCAGGCTCTCGGAGGCCACCGGTGAAAACGCACCGTGCTTGGACAACAGGCGTGCCGTGTCCAGCGCCAGGTCATGGCGTGCGTTCAAACGCGCCGCCTTGAGCCGCAGGCGCAGGGCCAGGGTACGGCGTGATGCGCCGTGAGGCAGCTGCGTCAGCCAGTCCAACGCAGCCGCAGCGTCACGATCCGACAGGGCCCAGCGGGCCGCACTGAGCAGCGCCGCATCGCCCACATCGGCAGACACGGTGGTGGGGGATTGCTGGGCCAGGCCCCAGCCTTGCTGAAAATGCCGGTCGCGTGAAGCCTGGTCGTGCAGCACATGCGCACTTTCGGCCGCAATCAGATGGGCCAGGGCGCGCAGGGTGGTCAGATGGCGGGGCGCGGGCTCGGCAGGCAGCGCCTGGGCCTGCAAACTGTCCGCCAGCTCCAGCCCTTGCTCAGCCGACTTGCGGGCGCGCAAGTACCGTCCCGACATCAACAACGCCAGCGATTCAAAGACCGCCGCGTGCAGATGTCGTTCCTTTTGCTGCGCTCGCCAGCGTCGTGCCTGGTGGGGCAATTCCAGAAAGGCCGCCAAGGCTCGCAGCGCCAGATGCATGAGGGCAAAGCTCAACACCCAGAGCAACACCACCAGGTTGATCGACACATCGAGCCGGTAGGGCGCCCAGAACAGGGTCACCATGCCCTGGTTGTTGCCAGCCAGCAGCGCACCGGCCACCGCCACGCCAAACAACGCCAGCAACCACAAGGCCGCACGCATCTCAGCGCCCCGCCGCCGCGGTGGCCAACGCCGCCAGCGTCTCGTCAATGCGCGGCAACTCGACCTGCTTGCTGTCGGCCAGCACCTGTCGCAGGGCCGCCTGGGCCGCCAGCCCCCGGCGCGAGCCGACGTCGAAATAGCGCTCCAGGTCATGCTGCACCTGGGTCAGGTCCTGGCGCGCTGCCTCGTGGTGGCGCGTGAGCAGGGCCAGGCGTGCGTTGAGCAGACGCAGCTTGAGGTTTTCACGCAGAAAGTAACTTTGCTCCGGCGCCAGCAAGCCCGCTTCGGGACGGTCGATGCGACTCACCCGCACCAGGCTGCTCACCTCGTCCCACACAGCCAGCAAGACGCCTTCCCACCAGCTCGCGCTCACCGCGCGGGCCCAGCTGCTCGTGGCCACCGGCGGGGTGGGGGACGGTTTGGCTTCGGTCGCATTCACGGCGTTGGCCAGCGGCAGTTCGTCCACCCAGCGAGCCAACTCGTCCAGGCGGATGAGCAAGCCCGGTGTGTCCGCCACCGATGCCGTTTTGACACGCTCGATGTCGCGCGTGAGCGCACGTTGCAAGGGCGCCAGCCGGGGATGCGACACCTTGGCCAGTCGCGCCTCGGCCGAACGCAAGGCCGTCAGCAACGGCTGCACGCTGCCCGTGAGCTGGGCCTGCTGCTGAGCCAGACGGATGGCCGAATCGATATCCACCACCAGGTTTTCATCGCGCGAGCGCGACAGGCTTTGCATCAGCTCTTCCAGCTGGCTGCGCTGCAAGGCCACTTCGTTGAGCTTGCCGTCGGTCAGGGCCAGATGGGCTGCCGTGTCGCGGGCGAGTTCCTGGGCCTGCTTGGCGGTGGCCTTGGCCTCGATGGCCTGCTCGCTGGTGTCAGCGCTCTGACGCGCCAGTTGTTCCTGAATGCCCGAGAGTTTCTGCCACAGCAGCACAGCGCTCACCATGGCCAGCGCAGCCACCGCCCCCACGGCCAGGACCAGCGCACGGGACACGGCGCGCACGGGTGCCGTCGTGGGCTGCACCGAAGCGGAGTTCGCAGCAGCAGGTGTCGCTGCGGCAGCGCCAGGTTCGGTTGCCGGACGTGGCGCCGGATCTGGCACGGGGGTGATGTCGGACTCGGCACTCATGGGGACGATTCTAATGACGCCACTTGATGCAACAGTTCGCTGGCCTGGGGCTTGCACATCGACACCTGCCCCCAGCCGAGCGATCGCAACACCTGTGCAATGCGGTCGTGGGTGGCCACCGCCCGCGCGGTTGCCCAGGGGGCCTGAGGCACCAACTCGGCCAGAGTGTGCACCGCCAGCGAACTGCTGAACACCCAGACCGACCCGTCGGCCAGTGCCTGGCGGGCGCGCTGCTGTTGTGACGCATCCCATCGCGGCGCACCGCGCTGATAGGCCACCACCCAGCGCACCCGAACGCCCTGGGCGGTCAGTTGCTCGGCCAGCCAATCGCGACCGACACCGGTCTGCTCGGCCTGCGAAGCGGCTTCAGCGTCTGCCTCCGATGGGGCTTCGGTGCCTCGCACAATCGCCACCGTCTGCCCAGCCGGCCAGTCAGCCACCCGGGAGCGAACCAGCGCCCACAGTTGCTCGGTGTCGAACTGCGGGGCGTCATCGGCGGGTGCGTCAATCTCGGCATCCGTCACGCCGCACTGGTGCAGCGCCCGGCGGGTGCCCGGACCGGTGGCCCAGCAACGGACGCCCTTCAGACTCACCCCGGCGGGGCGTCTGGCGAAGAAGTGGTGCACCGCTGGCGCGCTCACGAACATCCAGGCGCGAGCGCCCGCGGGGTCCTGCCAGGCCTGGTCGATGGCAGCGGGCGAATCCGCCGCCAACGTTTCAATCAGCGGCCAGTCCAGCACCTCATGTCCGGCGGACTGCAATGCCTCCTGCCACGCACGGCTTTGTCCTGCCGGACGGGTCAGGATGACACGGGACATTCAGCGTGCGCCCCCGGCTCGCAGGCGGGCTGCCACCTCGGTGCCGATGCGCTCGGCTGTGGCCAGGTCGGCACAATCATCGGTCAGCTCGGCGGTGACGAGCGTGGCAGATCCTTCGGGGTCGCCCCAGGCTGCGCGCAAATGCAGGTACTCGCCCTGCATGACCGCGTGCGCGGCCAGGGGCATGGAACAGCTGCCGCCCATGGCGCGGCTCACGGCACGCTCGGCCGCCACGGCCAGCCAGGTGGTCTGGTGGGACAGCGGGGCCAAGAGGGCATGCAAGTCGGCACGGTCCGCGCGCACTTCCAGCCCCAGGGCCCCCTGTCCGGCAGCAGGCAGCATCTCGTGGGTCTCGAAGATGTGGCGGATGCGCTCGCCCAGGCCCAGCCGCTTGAGCCCGGCCGCCGCCAGCACGATGCCGTCGTACTGTCCCTCGTCGAGCTTGCGCAGGCGGGTGTCGAGGTTGCCCCGCAGGGGCTCGATGCGCAGGTCCGGGCGCATGGCGCGCAGCAAGACAGTGCGGCGCAGGCTGGAAGTGCCCACCACCGCGCCCTGCGGCAGCGCTTGCAAATTCGGGTAGCGGGATGACACCCAGGCGTCACGGGGGTCTTCGCGCTCCATCACACAGGCCAGGGCAAAACCGGCTGGCAACTCCATGGGCACGTCCTTGAGCGAGTGCACGGCCAGATCGGCGCGGCCTTCTTCGAGTGCCACTTCGAGCTCTTTGACAAACAGCCCCTTGCCGCCCACTTTGCTCAGGGTGCGGTCCAGAATCTGGTCGCCCTGGGTGGTCATGCCCAGCAAGTCAACGGGTCGTCCACGTTCGCGCAACAGCGCCTGGACATGGTGGGCCTGCCACAGGGCCAAACGGCTTTCACGGGTGGCGATGATCAAGGGTGCTGCACTCACAACAATTTCCCAACGGTGAAGAGGAGAACACGGCGCTCATGCTAGCACGGGGGGGCCGGCCGTCCGCCCACTAAAATCGGCACATGGCAAGCAATCAACTCGACACCAAATCCCAGGGCTGGTCGGCCCTCTTCTCCGAACCCATGAGCGAGTTGGTGCAGCGCTACACCGCCAGCGTGTTTTTTGACAAGCGCCTGTGGCGCGCAGACATCGCGGGCTCGCTGGCCCACGCGGGCATGCTGGCCCGACAAGGCATCCTCGGCGCCGACGACCTCGCCGCGATCCAGCGAGGCATGGCCCACATCCAGGCCGACATCGAAGCCGACCGCTTCGAGTGGAAGCTGGAGCTGGAAGACGTGCACCTCAACATCGAGGCGCGCCTGACCCAGCTGGTGGGCGATGCCGGCAAACGTCTGCACACGGGCCGCAGCCGCAACGACCAGGTGGCCACCGATGTGCGTTTGTGGCTACGCGACGAAATCGACCAGATCATCGCCCTGCTGACCGAGTTGCAGCGCGCCTTGCTGAGCGTGGCGCAGCGCAATGTCGAGGTCATCCTGCCGGGCTTCACCCATTTGCAAGTTGCCCAGCCGGTGAGCTTTGCGCACCACCTGCTGGCCTACATCGAGATGTTCGCCCGTGATGTGGAGCGCATGCAGGACGTGCGGCGTCGCACCAACCGTTTGCCGCTGGGGTCAGCTGCCCTGGCGGGCACCACCTACCCGCTGGACCGCGCGCAGGTGGCGCTGGCGCTGGGCATGGTCGACGAACACGGCCAGCCGGCCGTGTGCCAGAACAGCCTGGACGCCGTGAGCGACCGCGATTTCGCCATTGAATTCACGGCAGCGGCCAGCCTGTGCATGGTCCACATCAGCCGTCTGAGCGAGGAGCTGATTTTGTGGATGAGCCAGAACTTCGGTTTCATCCGCATCGCCGACCGCTTCACCACCGGCAGCTCCATCATGCCGCAGAAGAAAAATCCCGATGTTCCCGAACTGGCACGCGGCAAGACGGGGCGGGTGGTGGGCCATCTGATGGGCCTCATCACCCTCATGAAGGGACAACCCCTGGCCTACAACAAGGACAACCAGGAAGACAAGGAGCCGCTGTTTGACACGGTGGACACGCTGCGCGACACCCTGCGCATCTTCAGCGAGATGATCGGTGGCGAAGTCAACCCCGCCTCGGGTCAGAAGGAAGGCGGTTTGCAGGTCAACCCGTCCGCCATGCAAGCGGCCGCCCAAAAGGGCTACGCCACCGCCACCGACCTGGCCGACTACCTGGTGAAAAAAGGCTTGCCCTTCCGTGACGCCCACGAAACCGTGGCGCACGCCGTCAAGGCCGCCAGCGCCCATGAGTGCGACCTCTCCGAGTTGCCCCTGAGCGTGCTGCAGGGGTTTCACCCGTCCATCGAACAGGATGTCTATCATGTGCTCAGCTTGCGTGGCTCACTGGAAGCGCGCAACACGCTGGGAGGCACGGCCCCCGTGCAAGTGCAGGCTCAGATCGAGCGGCATCACCAGCGTCTGCAGTAGTGCCGGGCTGGCACTGTCTCGATGTTCACAGCTGCCCCTCGGGGGTGGCGCTAGGATCCACCCGTTTGATTCGCTGACCGCGAGGAATTCATGACCGTCATCACCAATATCGAAGATCTGCGTGTTCTGGCCGAGCGGCGCGTGCCGCGCATGTTCTATGACTACGCCGACTCCGGCAGCTGGACCGAAAGCACCTACCGAGCCAACGAGTCGGATTTTCAAAAGATCAAGCTGCGCCAGCGCGTGGCCGTCAACATGGAGGGGCGCAGCACCGCCACCACCATGATCGGACAACCCGTGGCCATGCCGGTGGCCATTGCGCCCACCGGCTTGACGGGCATGCAGCACGCCGATGGTGAAATCCTGGCGGCACGTGCGGCCAAGGCCTTTGGCATTCCCTTCACCTTGTCGACGATGAGCATTTGCTCGATCGAGGATGTGGCCCAGGGCACGGACGGACACCCGTTCTGGTTTCAGCTGTATGTGATGCGCGACCGCGATTTCATTGGCCGTCTGATCGACCGCGCCAAGGCGGCAGGCTGTTCGGCCCTGGTGATCACGCTGGACCTGCAAATCCTGGGGCAACGCCACAAGGACTTGAAAAACGGGTTGTCAGCCCCCCCCAAACTGACGATACCCAACATCCTCAACATGATGACCAAGCCGCGCTGGTGCCTGGGCATGCTGGGCACCCAGCGTCGCGAGTTCGGCAATATCGTGGGCCACGTCAAAGGGGTGGAGAACATGAGCTCGCTGTCCTCCTGGACCGCGCAGCAGTTCGACCCGCGTCTGAACTGGGGTGATGTGGAATGGATCAAGAACCGCTGGGGCGGCAAGATCATCCTCAAAGGCATTCAGGACGTGGAGGACGCCAAGCTGGCGGTAGCCAGCGGAGCCGATGCCCTCATCGTCTCCAACCACGGCGGACGCCAGCTCGACGGCGCCGAGTCCAGCATCAATTCCTTGCCAGCCATCGTCGACGCGGTGGGCAGCCAGATTGAAGTGCACATGGACGGTGGCATCCGCAGCGGCCAGGACGTGCTCAAGGCCGTGGCCCTGGGCGCCAAGGGCACCTACATTGGTCGCTCCATGCTGTACGGCCTGGGCGCCATGGGCGAGGCCGGCGTGAGCAAGGCCTTGCAGATCATCCACAACGAGCTCGATCTGACCATGGCGTTTTGCGGTCACACCCAGATCGGTACCGTGAACCAGAACATTTTGTTGCCAGGCACGTTCCCGAAGGCTTGAAGAACGCAAGCACACAGCGTGGCCGTCATCGTTGGGCGTGACGAAATGCAGGACTCGGACGGGCCAGTCCTCCCAACCGCGAGGATGACGTGAGCCCGCCCCCGCTGCCACGCCGCATTGCCCACCTCGACATGGATGCGTTTTACGCATCCGTCGAGTTGCTGCGCTATCCGCAACTCGCCGGATTGCCCGTGGTGATTGGCGGAAGTCGGCACCGCGAGGAGGCCTTGGTCGAGCGGTTGCAAGCGGCGTATCCCGATGTGGACTGGAGCGCCGCGCCCAAGAGCGAAATACCGCTGGCGTTTTTTCAAAAGCTCGAACACTATGCCGGCCGAGGCGTGATCACCACCGCCACCTACCCCGCTCGGCAATTCGGCATTGGCTCGGCCATGGGCCTGATGAAGGCGGCCAAGCTGTGTCCTCAGGCCTTGCTGCTGCCGGTGGACTTTGACCGCTACCGGCAGTTTTCACGGCAATTCAAAGCGGTGATCACCGAGATCGCACCCGTGATGGAAGACCGTGGCGTGGATGAGGTCTACATCGACTTCACCGAGGTGCCGGGCGGTCAGCGTGAAGGGGGCCGCACGCTGGCCCGACTGATCCAGCGCGGCATTCTGGAAGCGACCGGACTGACCTGCTCGATTGGCGTGGCGCCGAACAAGCTGCTGGCCAAGATGGCCAGCGAGTTCAACAAGCCCCAGGGCATTTCCATCGTGCTGGAAGACGATCTGAGCACTCGCATCTGGCCACTGCCGTGTCGCAAGATCAATGGCATTGGCCCCAAGGCAGAAGCCAAGCTGGCCGCCGCGAACATCCACACCATTGGCGAACTGGCGCAAGCCCCGCGTGACTGGCTGATGGCGCACTTTGGCAACAGCTATGGTGCCTGGCTGCACGACGCGTCGCACGGGCGCGACGACAGGCCAGTGGTCACGCACAGCGAACCAGTGACCCTCAGCCGTGAAACCACGTTCGAGCGCGACTTGCACGCCGTGCAGGACCGGGAGACGCTGGGCGCCATCTTCACCCGGTTGTGCGAGCAAGTTGCCCAGGACTTGCAACGCAAGGGCTATCTGGGTCGCACGATCGGCATCAAGCTGCGCTACGACAACTTCAAGAGCGTGACGCGCGATCAGAGCATCGGGTTCTACACCGCCGATGCCGCCACCCTGCGCCGTGTGGCGGGGCAATGCCTCAAACGGGTGGACTTGCACCGACGCTTGCGATTGCTGGGCGTGCGGGTGAGCTCCTTGGTTCCGAGCGACGGGCTCAACAGCAAACCGTGGTCGGCCATCAACGCCTCACCCACCGATCACCAGGTCCAGGAGGAACTGCCGGGTCTGCTCGGGGACGAGTCCAGCGACTGACGCGGCCATCAGCACCAGCTGCGGTAGTTCAGTGCAGCGGGGGCATGGACTGAAGGGTCACGCCCAACGCCGTCAGGCAATGGCCGCCCAACTCATTGGCGCGCCGTGCGCACACTGCGCGGCAGGTTCTGCGGGTGGCTGGTGCGAAAGGGGTTGATGTCCAGCCCTCCGCGACGCGTGTAACGCGCATACACCATCAACTGCGACGGCCGGCATTGCCGCCAGATATCCATGAAGATGCGTTCAACACAGTGTTCATGGAATTCGTTGTGGTTGCGAAAACTCACCAGGTACTGCAGCAATCCCGCCTGATCGATCTGGGGGCCGCTGTAACGAATCTGCACACTGCCCCAGTCGGGCTGGCCTGTCACCAGGCAATTGCTTTTGAGCAGTTGGCTGGTCAGGGTTTCCGTCACCGGTGGTTCGTCGAATTGAGCGCTCAGCAATTCGGGGGCGGGTTGGTAGTGGGTGCATTCAAGATCGAGCCGATCCAGATTCAACCCTTCCAGCTCCTGCACCCCTTCGCTCGCAAAAACCTCCGGTTGCACCAGCTGCACGCCGGCAGCGCCGGTGCGCCCCGAACCTTGCCACAGTGCTGCCGACAGGTCCGCACGTATCCGCGCCACCACCTCATCGGGCCCGGACAAACGCGCGTTGGAAAAGCTGCCCAGGTACAGCTTCAGTGACTTGCTTTCAACGATGTTGGGCGAATCCGCCGGCACGACCAGTCGCGCCAGTGCCACCTGGGGCTTGCCACGGGGATTGAGCCAGCTGAGTTCGTAGGCGGTCCACAAGTCGGCGCCCATGAACAAGGGTTGCTCGCCCACGCCAATCAGCGCCCGTTGCGTGGCGCGTGCCATGGGGAACAACACCTCGGGGGCGTAGACGGTGGGGTAGCTGGCGCTTTTGCCCAGCGGTGAGAGTTCAGGCGTGCTCATGCAGAAATTGAATCAGAGGGGGCAACAATTGTTGCAGCAACCCCGGCGGTATGTCGTGCCCCATGCCGTCGATCACCTGCAAACGAGCGCCGGGGATGCGTCGGGCGGTGTCCTCGCCGCAGGGCAGGGGCAGCAGCGGGTCTTCACGGCCGTGAATCACCAGGGTAGGACGGGTGATGTCGGCGAGCAGTTCATATCGGTCGGTATCGCTCATCACCGCCAGGGTTTGTCGCAGCACGCCGGTGGGGCGGTAGGCGCGCTGCACAGCCTGCCGAAGTCGCTCGCCCACCACCGACGGATCTTCGCGTTCGGTCGGGCTGGCAATCATGTTCAGCAAGCGTTGCATGTTGAGAATGGCCTGCTCCAGCCCCGGGTTGAGCGACGGGGTGGCCATGGCCTTGAGCACCTGCGGTTGCGGCCCCGGCAAATCGGGCGCACCGCTGGAGCTCATCCAGCTCACCAGGGAGATCACCCGCTCGGGTGCGGTCCAGGCCATGCGCTGGGCGATCATGCCGCCCATGCTCGCCCCGATCACATGGGCGCGCGTGATCTGCAAGCCATCGAGCACACCCAGCGCATCACGGGCCATGTCCTGCAGGCTGTAGGGCTTGCGCAGGGTCCAGCCCAGGCGATGCTTCAATCCATTCCACAGCAGGTTGGGCACGCCCCACTCGTCAAACCCGGTGGATAAACCCGCATCGCGGTTGTCAAACCGGATCACCCGATAGCCCGCCCGGTCCAGGCCTTGCAGCAAGGGTGTCGGCCAGGCCGTGAGCTGCATGCCCAGACCCATGATGAGCAGCACCGCAGGACGATCCCGCTGGCCGGAGTCTTCGACTTCCAGCGCGATGCCGTTGGATTGAATGCGCATGGTGGCGTCAGGCCGCCTCGCGCCGGAACACCAGCCGGTTCGGCTCGGACACGGCTTTTGCCAAGGCATAGCCCTCGAGGTTGAATTTCTCGAGCGCAGCGGGTGTTGTCACCCGCTGGGTGATGGCGTAACGGGCCATGAGACCGCGAGCGCGTTTGGCCATGAAGCTGATGATCTTGTAGCCCGGGCCCTTGCGCTCCTCGAACACACAGTCGATCACGCGGGCCTGCAAGGCCTTGCGATCAACCGCCTTGAAGTACTCCTGCGAGGCCAGGTTGACGATGACGGGCTGCGTGTGAGTCGCCACCTGAGCCTGCACATGATCAGCCAGGGTGCGGCCCCAGAATTTGTAAAGGTTATGGCCGTGGGCATTGGCCAAGGCCGTGCCCATTTCCAGTCGGTAGGGCTGCATCCAGTCCAGCGGGCGCAGCACACCATACAAGCCGCTCAGGATGGCGATGTGCTCCTGGGCCCATGCCAGATCCTTGGGCTTGAGCGAGCGGGCGTCCAGCCCCTCGTACACATCGCCATTGAACGCCAGCATCGCCTGGCGTGAATTTTTGGCCGTGAACTTCGGTGACCAGCTCTGGTAGCGGGCCACATTCAAATCCGAGAGGGATTCGCTCAAGTCCATCAATTCGGCCACATCGGCCGATGATTTTGTCTTCAGCAACGCGATCAGTTCCGTCGATTGCCGGATGAACTGCGGCTGGGTGTGAGGCACCTCAACCAGCGGGGTGTCGTAGTCGAGCGATTTGGCAGGAGACAACAAAAACAACATACGAACCTCATCCGGATCAAGCAGTGCGCCAACCCATGCGGGCCAGCGCATGAATTGTGTCACGGCCTAGTGCAAGTCCGTCATCAGGCTGGCGAGAGTCACCGCGTGGATCGGGGTTTCCGCCTGGTAATGCGGGTGGTCGCAGCCCAGGGTGACGGCACCGCCCGACTTGAGTGCCGCCACCTGTGCCGGCGTGAATTCAAAACGCACAAAGTGAACGGCCGAGGTTTTGGTCTCGTTGTCGCGATCGAGGTCCTCATCTGCCATCGCATACACCCGATCCTGCTCCTGCTCGTGGTCGTGCTCGTGCTCTTTTGCTTGCCCCCTCGTCTGCACCTGGCCCGACACCTGGATGTAGAGGCGATCCTCCAGTCCGATGAGACGGCGCAGTTCGCGCTGGCGCTCCTCGACGTTCGGGTACTCCAGCATCACCGTGGCCTTCCAGTTGCTTCCGTCTGGCACCAGCGGTGCGTAGGAGTCGATTTCGGCACGTA
>CANFMY010000094.1 GCA_947448375.1 Comamonadaceae bacterium
CCGTCGTTGAGCAACAGCAAGTCGCCCGGCTTCACATCCTGAGGCAATTCCTTGTAGTCCAGGCCCACGCCCAGGATATCGCCGGGTGTGGTGCGCGACGCATCGAGGACGAACTGCGCCCCGGGCTCGAGCTGCACCTTGCCGTCGGCGAACTTGCCGACCCGGATCTTGGGGCCTTGCAGGTCGGCCATGATGGCCACTTCGCGCCCCGCGCGGGACGCGGCTTCACGCACCAGGCGGGCACGGTCGATGTGGTCCTGCGCCACGCCATGGCTGAAATTGAGACGCACCACATTCACCCCGGCGCGAATCATCTTTTCGAGGATGTCCGGATCGCTGGAGGCGGGGCCCAGCGTGGCCACGATTTTGGTTGAGCGACGGGGCTTGGTGGGTGTATTCATGCAAATCATTCTCACATGAATTCCGGTCTGAAGCGTGACTGGTACCCCTTTGTAAGTGCGGGGCGATCCACAGAGCAGCCACCCATGCACCATGGAGGTCATCCGCCACAGACCCCTCCTGACCATGAAGCCCTTGCACCCTGCTCATCCCAGCCACCACCGACTGGCCGACGCCCAGGCCCTGATCAACACCCTGCCCACCGCGCACCTTCGTCGGCTGGCGCAACTGGGCGACGTTCGGCTGTTTCACCGCCACACAGTTCTCCTGCACGAAGGCACGCCAGGGGAGGACTTGATCATCATCCTGGAGGGGCGCTTGCGGGTGTTTTCCAACTCGGGGGGGTCCCGGCCGCGCGAAGTGACCTATGGCATTTGCAACGCGGGCGATGTGGTGGGCGAGATGAGCCTGGGCGGCGACGTGCGCTCGGCCAGCGTGCAGGCCCTGCATCCCAGCTGGTGCTCGGTGGTGCCGCGCGCGCAGTTGCTCAGCTTCATCGCGCAGGAACCGGCCTTTGCACTGGACTTGCTGGCCACCGTGGTGGCCCGTGCACGCCTGGCCACCCAAACGGTGCGGCAAGTGCTGTTCACCGATACCTATGGCCGCTTGTGCGAGTTGCTCACGCGCAATACCGAGCGACTGCCCGATGGGCGGTTGCTGGTGCGCGAGCGCATGACACACGCCTTGATGGCGCAGCAAATCGGCTCCAGCCGGGAGATGGTCAGCCGCTTGCTCAAGGACCTGATCATCGGGGGGTACATCAGTCGCAACGAACGGCGGCAATATTTCATCTGCGCGCCCTTGCCCTTGCGCTGGTAGGCCCCGGCCGTGTGCCGAGCCCCTCGCCAGGAAGGGGGTTGACCGAAATCAATACTTTGGTATTGAAAGTCTGCCCCGTTCGAACTTGCAACACTTTATGACCCTTGTCAGCACACGGGGCATGTGACAGGGGATAATGCGGTATCGCATCACGCCATGTGGGACATGAGCGGCGTGGGCGCCGACAGGTTTTGCTATTTTCATGAATACCACCACGACCGAACAACCCATCCCCCCTGGACAACCCCTGCCCCACCGCAAGGTCTTGCGAGAGTGGCTCATTCCTCTGGCCGACCGCACCACGTTCTATGCGCTGGTGCTGCTGGTGCTGGACCTGACCGTCTGGGCCGCCCTGCTGGCCGGCACCGTGCTGTTTGACGCCTGGTGGGCCAAGCTGCTGTGCGGGCTGGCGGCCGGCTTTGTGATCGGACGGTTGTTCATCATTGGCCACGATGCCTGCCACCAAAGCCTCACGCCGCATCGCGGTCTGAACAAGTGGCTGGGCCGCATCGCCTTTTTGCCATCTCTCACGCCTTACAGCCTGTGGGACGTGGGCCACAACGTGGTGCACCACGGCTACACCAACCTCAAGGGCTTTGATTTCGTGTGGGCCCCGCTCACCCAGGCCGAATACGATGCGCTCACGCCCCTGGAGCGACTGATGGACCGTGTGTACCGAAGCGGCTGGGCACCGGGCGTGTACTACATGGTCGAGATCTGGTGGAACCGCATGTTCTTCCCCAATGCCCGTCACATGCCCACGCGCCGCAACATCTTCGTGCAGGACAACCTGCTGGTGAGTGCTTTCGGCCTGGTGTGGATCGGCGCCATGACGGCTGCCGCTCTGGCCTTCGACCAATCCGTGGCCCTGGTGCTGCTGATGGGCGTGGTCGTGCCCTTCCTGTTCTGGTGTGCCATGATCGGCTTTGTGGTGTACGTGCACCACACCCACGTGAAAGTGTCCTGGCACGATGACCGCAGCGCCTGGTCCAAGGCCCAGCCCTTCGTGTCCACCACGGTGCACCTGACCTTCCCGTTCAAGATTGGCGCCATGATGCACCACATCATGGAGCACACCGCCCACCATGTGGACATGAGCATTCCGCTGTACAAACTGAGCCAGGCGCAGGACAAGCTCGAGACCATGCTGCCCGAGCGCATCATCGTGCAGCCCTTCTCCTGGCGCTGGTACTTCGAGACGGCGCGTCAGTGCAAGTTGTACGACTTCACCCGCCGCTGCTGGACCGACTACGCAGGACGCGCCACCAGCCAGCCGACCCCGCTGCCGACCTGAGCCACTCGATGGTCGGACAATGAAAAAAAGCTCCCCTCGGGGAGCTTTTTTGTTGGCGTGGCACTCGCGTGTGAGGCGTAGTGGGTGGGCAGAGCTGTAGGCTGGACTGTGCTCAGGCCGAGGCGCGTCGGATCAGAATTTCCAGTGCCGGCAGTGTCTTGCCTTCCAGCACCTCCAGGAATGCGCCGCCTCCGGTGGAGATATAGCCGATCTGCGACTCGATCCCGAAGCGGGCAATCGCGGCCAGCGTGTCACCGCCGCCGGCAATGCTGAACCCCTCTGAAGCCGCAATGGCTCGCGCCACCACCTCGGTGCCTTTGGAGAAGGCGTCAAACTCGAACACACCCACCGGGCCGTTCCAGACGATGGTGCCAGCCGCACGCAGTTGCGTGGCCAGGCGTTGCGCGGTCTCGGGACCGATGTCCAGAATCAGGTCGTCGGCCGCCACATCCTGGGCCGCCTTGATGGTGGCCGGCGCATCGGCGGCAAAGGACTTGGCGGTGACCACGTCGGTCGGAATCGGCACCTCGGCGCCACGCGCCTTCATGGCCTGGATCACGCTGCGCGCCTGCTCGACCAGATCGGGCTCGGCCAAGCTTTTGCCGATGGGCAGTCCCGCCGCCAGCAAGAAGGTGTTGGCAATGCCTCCGCCCACGATGAGCTGATCGACCTTGTCGGCCAGGCTTTGCAGGATGGTGAGCTTGGTGGACACCTTGGAGCCCGCCACGATGGCCACCAGCGGGCGGCGTGGCGATGCGAGGGCGCGGGTGATGGCATCGATTTCAGCGGCCAGCAGCGGGCCGGCACAGGCGATGGGAGCAAACTGGGCGATCCCATAGGTGGTGGCCTCGGCGCGGTGCGCGGTGCCGAAGGCGTCGTTGACGTAGATATCGCACAACGAGGCCATCTGGCGCGACAAGGCTTCCTGGTTCTTCTTCTCGCCCGGGTTGACGCGGCAGTTTTCCAGCAGCACCACCTGCCCGGCTGCGACGTTCACCCCTTGCACCCAGTCGCGCAGCAGGGGGACGGGCTGGCCCAGCAATTCGCTCAGGCGCTCGGCCACGGGTTGCAGCGAATCCTCGGGTCGCAAGGTGCCCTCGGTGGGGCGGCCCAGGTGCGAGGTGACCATCACGGCTGCGCCCGCCGCCAGGGCTGCGCGAATGCACGGCAGCGAGGCACGGATGCGGGTGTCCTCGGTGATGCGACCCTGGTCGTCTTGCGGCACGTTCAGATCGGCGCGGATGAATACACGGCGGCCCTGGACCTTGCCCTGGGCGCACAAATCGGAAAAGCGGATGACGTTCATGCCACCAATTTTAGGAGCGCCGGCTTGGCACTGCCTGACGCCTGTGCGCGGGGCCAGCCGCTTGCCCTGGCAGGGGCGCGGGCCTGGGGCGCTTACCAGCCCAAGCCCAGGTGCAGCGGCAAATACACCGCCATACCGGTCACGATGGTGCCCAAAATGGAATGGCTGCGCCCGCGCTGCAACAGGAAAAAAGCGCCACTGGCCAGGGCTGCAGGCCAGCGCGCATCACGCCAGTCGGTGATGAGGTGGCCCTGGAGGGTGAGGATCTCCGGCACGATGACCACCGTCAGCGCCGCGATGGGCGCATAGCGCAGACCGCGCTCGGCCCAGCTGGGCAACTCCCAGGGTTGGTCCGAGATGAAGAAGAAACACCGGGTGACCAGGGTCACCAGCGCCAGCGCCACCATCGTCAGCACATGGTCGAGTTCGATCATGCGTCGTCCTGGGGTGTGGGGCTGGGGGCGGGCGAGCGGTCCAGCAACATGCACAGCGCCACCGCCACGGCAATGCCCACCACGATGTTGAGTTTCAAGGGCAAGGCCACCGCCGCCACGCTCGCGGTCCCGCCCACCACGGCGGACAGCACCCGCAGGCGCGACGTGGCCAGCGAACACGTCACCCCCACCAGACCCAGAATGCCGGCAAACCCCAGACCCCAGTGCGCGGGCACCGCCTGGGTCAGGGCGATGCCGATCAGCCCGGTGCCCACCCAGTTCACCCAGGTCAGAAAGTAGTGGCCACTCAAAAAAGCCTGCTCGGCGCGTTGTCCGGCAGCGTCGGACGACGGATGCGCAAAGCGCTGGGTGAACTGCACATAGCTCAGGTCGGCGGTGAAATAACCGCTGACCAGGCGCTGCCAGCGCGGCCACACCATCATGTACGGACGCAAATGGGCGCTGAACACCACAAAGCGCAGGTTGACGCACACCGCGGTGGCGACGATGACCCACATGGGCGCCTGGGCGGCCAGCAAGGGAATGGCGGCGAGTTGCACACTGCCGGCATACACGATCAACGTCATCAGCACCGAATCAAACGTGCTCATGCCCGCGTTGACCATCGAGACACCGGTCATCAAGCCCCACGCGGCCAGACCCGGCGCCAGGGCTGCGCTGGCGCGCACCCCTTCCCAGAAAGCCGGGTGTGTGTAGTTGGCGCGAAGGAAAAACATGGGGCACAACCGGGGCGCTGGCTCAGCGGCGGGCCGACGTGCCGGGTGGGGGGCTGGACGGGGCGCCAGGAGGGATGCCAGTGGAGGCCCCAGGGGGGATGCCTGAGGAAACACCGGGCGTGCGCTGGGCTGATGTCGCCGGCAACCTGAACGCCTCGCCCACCCGAATGGGGTGACCGCGCAAATACTCCGCCACCGCGACCCGACGACCGCCTGCGCGTTGCAGCGCCAGCAGGCGCAGCACGCCACCGCCGGTCGCCACATCGATTCCTGCGGGGGAAGCGGCCACGACGGTGCCGGGTGCGGCGTTGCCAGCGACCCCTTGCGTGACGTCGCACTGCCAGACCTTCAGCACGTCCTCACCCCATTGGGCCTGCGCGCCCGGAAAGGGGTCGAAGGCCCGCACTTGTCGCGCGAGGCTGAGCGCATCGCGTCGCCAGTCGAGCGGGGCCTCGTGCTTCTCGATCTTGTGGGCGTAGCTCACCCCCTCGGCGGGCTGCGGTGTGCGCGGCAAGGTGTCGAGTTGTGACAACGCCTCCACCATGAGTCGCCCGCCCAGCGCAGCCAGCCGATCGTGCAGCGAGGCGGTGCTGTCCTGGGGATCGATGGGCTCGCGGGCCAGCAGCAGCATGTCGCCCGTGTCCAGCCCGGCGTCCATTTGCATGATGGTGATGCCGCTGTCGCGGTCACCAGCCTCGATGGCCCGGTGAATGGGCGCAGCCCCACGCCAGCGCGGCAAGAGCGAGGCGTGGATGTTCAGGCAGCCTTGAGGCGGCAGTGCCAGCACCCAGTCGGGGAGGATCAGGCCGTAGGCGGCCACCACCATGGCCTGGGCGCCGCAGGCTTGCAACACGTCGCGGGCCTGCTGGGCGTCCTCGGGGTAGCGGCCATCCAGGCGCAGGCTGCGCGGCTGTGCCAGCGGAATGTTGTGCGCCAGGGCCAATTGCTTGACGGGAGAGGCCTGCAGCTTCAGTCCGCGACCTGCCGGGCGATCGGGTTGGGTGAGCACCAGGCACACCTCATGACCGGCTTGCAGCAGCGCCTCCAACGCCTCACGCGCGAACACCGGCGTGCCGGCAAAAACAAGCCGCATGGTCAGGACTGCGCTTCGCGCTGCGCCTTGAGCATCTTGGTTTTGATGCGGCCGCGCTTGAGCATGGACAGGTACTCGACGAACACCTTGCCCTTCAAATGATCCATCTCGTGCTGGATGCACACGGCGGTGAGTTCGTTGGCCTCGATTTCGCGCAGCTGTCCCTGCTCATCCAGCGCTTGCACGCGCACCGCGGCGGCGCGTTCGACCTTGTCGTAAATGCCGGGCACCGACAGACAGCCCTCTTCCCAGATGATGTGCTCGTCGCTCATCCAGACGATCCGGGGGTTGATCAGCACCATGGGGTGGTCGTGCTCTTCCGAGGTGTCCATGACGATCACCTGCTCATGCACATCGACCTGGGTGGCGGCAAGCCCGACGCCCTTGGAGTCGTACATGGTTTCCAGCATGTCGGACGCCAGCTGGCGGATGCGGTCATCCACGGCCTGCACAGGGCGCGCGACCGTGTGCAGCCGAGGGTCGGGATAGACGAGGATGGGTAACAGAGCCATGTTCGCCATTGTCCCAGTTTTTCCCTGTTTTGACGTCGCACCGCGGGGGTGTGCGCTAGTCACACTTCGCGGTCAGGGGGAGTGCCACTCGCCAAACTGCGTGGCGTCGGTGCCTACGATCGCCCGACATCACACAGGAGCCGCCCATGACACAGACACCCAACTGCATGCCCACGTGGGAATCGTGGGTGCGATTGCAACTGACCCCGGGTGTGGGGCCGCAAGCGGTGCGTCGCCTGCTGCAACACACCGGCTCGCCCGAGGCGGCGCTGGCGGGCGTTCGGGAGGCTGGCCGCTCGGGGCTGAGCCGCGGGTCGTCACAGGTGCTTGCGCTTCCCCCGGCAGATTGGCGCCAGGTCTGTGACCGCATCACCGATTGGCTGGCTTCGCCCCGAGCCGGAGAACAACATGCCTTGTGGACCCTGGATCATCCGCAGTACCCGGCGGCCCTGCGCGAAATTCCGGACCCGCCCCTGTGTCTGTTTGTGCGCGGGCAATGCCAGGCCGTGAGCGAGCGTTGTGTCGCCCTGGTGGGCAGCCGCAACGCGACTCGGCAAGGCCTTGAAAACGCCCAAGGCTTTGCCCAAGCCCTGGCCGACCGGGGGTGGTGCGTGGTCTCCGGGCTGGCCCTGGGCATCGATGGCGCGGCGCACCAGGGGGCGCTGGCGTCTCGGCAACCAGGTGGCACGCTGGCCGTGGTCGGCACCGGGCTGGATCAAACCTATCCGGCCCAGCACCGGTTGCTGGCCGACGAGATTGCCAGTCGCAGTGTGTTGTTGAGCGAGCTGGTGCCGGGCACGCCGCCCCTGGCTTTTCATTTTCCGCGTCGCAACCGCATCATTGCCGGCCTGAGCCAGGCCACGCTGGTGGTGGAGGCAAGCTTGCGATCGGGCTCGCTCATCACGGCCCAGCAGGCGCTCGAACAGGGGCGCGACGTCATGGCCGTGCCGGGCTCGATACACGCCACGCAGTCGCGTGGCTGTCACGCCCTCCTCAAGCAAGGCGCCAAGCTGGTCGAGTCGATCGAGGACATCCTGGTGGAGTTGCGTGACCCGGGGGCTGATCGCGTGGGCCTGCGGGATCAGGCGGCGTTGCCCCTGGCTCCTGCCGCGCCCGACGCGCCCGCGCGCCACGGGGTCCGCACCTCCCCAACGCCGCCGCCGCCCGATGACCACCGGGACATCTGGGAGGCCCTGGGGTTGGACCCGGCGCCCCTGGAAATCTTGTGCCTGCGCATCCAGCAGGAGACCGCGCACGTGCTGGCCGGGTTGCTGGCACTGGAGTTGGGCGGCTGGGTGGAGCGCCTGCCCGGGGGGCGATTTCAGCGGGTGCGATGAGGGCTTGTGCGCGGCCACGCGAGTTCAGCCTCGGCGCCTGGCCGAACCGACGCGAAAAGCGGTTATATTGGGGTCATGTTCGATGTGCTCGTGTACGTGTACGAAAACTATTGGCGTGGCGATGCCTGCCCCGAGATTCAGCATTTGGGTCGCAAGCTCAGTGCTGCCGGTTTCGAGCAGGAGGAAATCGATCAGGCGCTGCAATGGCTGGAGGGGCTTCAGCAAGCCTCGCACGGCACCCAGCTGATCGACATCTCCGAACCCACCCCCGAACCCACCCTGTTGCGTGCACCCTCTGTGCACAGCATGCGGATCTATTCGGTCCAGGAGCAGGACCGACTGGGGGCCCAGTGCCTGGGCTTTTTGAGTTTTCTGGAATCGGCTGGCGTGCTGCCCGCGCACCTGCGCGAGATCGTGCTCGACCGCGCCATGGCGGTGCCGCAGCACCCTGTCTCGCTCGACGACCTCAAGATCATCGTGCTCATGACCTACTGGAGTGCGGGCATCGAGCCCGACGCGCTCATCCTGGATGAGCTGTGCGACGACGCGGACCGCGTCGCGCACTGAGACGCTGCACGGCGCCTGTTGCCACTCAAACGTTCACCCGTCGAGCACAGTCGCGGCCAGCGACGCCCTCGCCCCGCCAGCAGCGTGGGCGAAGGTGTTTGATCTCAGACCACCGCGCCCGCGTTGGGATCGTCCGGGTCGCCCTCTTTCTTCACGTTCTTGATGAGGTCTTCGCGGCGGATGCCCAGCCACATGGCGATGGCCGCAGCCACAAACACCGACGAGTAAATGCCAAACAAAATGCCGATGGTGAGCGCCAGCGCAAAGTAGTGCAGCGTGGCACCGCCAAACAGCAACATCGAGAGCACCATCAGCTGGGTACAGCCGTGGGTGATGATGGTGCGGCTGATGGTCGAGGTGATGGCGTTGTCGATGATGCCCACCGTGTCCATCTTGCGAAAGCGGCGGAAGTTCTCGCGGATCCGGTCAAAGATCACCACCGACTCGTTGACCGAGTAGCCCAGCACGGCCAGCACAGCCGCCAGCACGGGCAAGGAGAACTCCCACTGGAAGAAGGCAAAGAAGCCCAGGATGATGATCACATCGTGCAGGTTGGCGATGATGGCCGCCACCGCAAACTTCCATTCAAACCGGAACGCCAGGTACAACACGATGCCCACCACGACGAAGGCCAGCGCCTTCAGGCCGTCGGCGGCGAGCTCGTCGCCCACCTGAGGTCCGACGAATTCGGTGCGTCGCAATTCGGCACTGGCGTCGGCCTGCTTGAGCGCGGCGAGCACCTTCTCGCTTTGCTGCGCCGAACTCGCGCCCTTGACGGCGGGCAGGCGAATCAGCACGTCACGCGCGGTGCCGAAGTTTTGCACCTGCACATCGGCATAGCCCAGCGTCGCAATGGCGTTGCGGGCCTGGGTCAGGTCGGCTGGCTGGCTGTAGGCCACTTCCATCAGCGTGCCGCCGGTGAACTCCACCGACAAATGCAGCCCGCGCGAGAACAGGAAGAACACGGCCGCCAGGAAGGTGATGAACGACACGGCGTTGAACACCAGTGCGTGGCGCATGAAGGGAATGTCGCGACGGATCTTGAAGAATTCCATGATGAGGACTTTCGATCAGCGGTGAGGGTCGGTGTGGACAGAGCCGAAAAGCGGGGTGGGTCAGACAGCCAGGGACGCGTCAGGCCTTGGGCGAGTCGCTGGCGCCAGCGGATTTCTCTGCCCGCCACACAGTCCCGATGGAGACGGCGTGCAGACGCTTTTGACGGCCATACCAGAGGTTGACCAGGCCACGCGAGAAAAACACCGCCGAGAACATGCTGGTCAGAATGCCCAGGCAGTGCACCACGGCAAAGCCGCGCACCGGGCCCGAGCCAAAGGCCAGCAAGGCCAGGCCGGCGATCAGGGTGGTGACGTTGGAGTCCAGAATCGTCGCCCAGGCGCGCTCGTAGCCGGCGTGGATGGCCGCTTGCGGCGATGAGCCGTTGCGCAACTCCTCGCGCACCCGCTCGTTGATCAGCACGTTGGCGTCAATCGCCATGCCCAGCACCAGCGCCATGGCGGCCATGCCCGGCAGCGTGAGCGTGGCCTGCAACATCGACAGCACCGCCACCAGCAGCAACAGGTTCACCCCCAGCGCGATGCTGGAGAAGAGGCCAAACAGCATGTAGTACAGGCACATGAAGGCGGCCACAGCGGCAAAGCCCCAGGTCACACTGTTGAAGCCCTTGGCGATGTTCTCGGCGCCCAGGCTCGGGCCAATGGTGCGCTCCTCGATGATGTCCATGGGCGCGGCCAGCGAGCCGGCGCGCAGCAGCAAGGCCACATCGTTGGCTTCCACGGTGCTCATGCGGCCCGAGATCTGCACCCGGCCGCCACCGATTTCGCTGCGGATCACGGGGGCGGTGACCACTTCACCCTTGCCTTTTTCAAACAGCAGGATGGCCATGCGCTTGCCCACGCTTTCGCGCGTGACGTCACGGAAAATGCGAGCGCCCTTGGCGTCCAGCGTCAGGTGCACGGCGGCTTCCTGGGTCTGGCTGTCAAAGCCGGGTTGCGCGTCGGTGAGGTTCTCGCCGGTCAGGATGACCTGCTTTTTCACAATCACCGCCTGGCCGTTGCGTTCGAGGAAGCGCTCGGTGCCAAAGGGCACGGGGCCGGTGCCGAGTTCGGCTGCGCGCGCCTCGCTGCTGTCCTCGACCATGCGGATTTCCAGCGTGGCGGTTCGGCCCAGGATGTCCTTGGCCTTGGCGGTGTCTTGCACGCCCGGCAGCTGCACCACGATGCGGTCCAGCCCCTGTTGCTGGATCACCGGCTCGGCCACGCCGAGCTCGTTGATGCGGTTGTGCAGCGTGGTGATGTTTTGCTTGAGCGCCTGCTCCTGCACCTTGCGACCGGCCTCGGGCTTGAGGCTGGCACTCAGCTTGACGTCGCCCGCGTCGGGCGACGAGGTGGTCAGCAGGTCGGGAAACTGGTCTTGCATGAGTCGCTGGGCGGCCTCGGCGGTGGCGGCCTCGCGGAAGCGCACCTCGATGGTTTGTCCGTTGCGGCTGATGCCGCCGTGGCGCAGGTTTTTCTCGCGCAGGGCCGAGCGCAGATCGCCGGTGAGCGATTCGGCCTTCTTGGTCAGCGCCGCGGGCATGTCCACCTGCAGCATGAAATGCACGCCGCCGCGCAGGTCCAGACCGAGGTACATCGGGGCGGCATTGAGCGCGCCCAGCCACTGGGGCGAGCGCGAGAGCAGGTTGAGAGCCACCACGTAAGCGGCTTCATCCGCGTTGGGTGCCAGGGCGCGCTGGATGGCGTCCTTGGCCTTGAGTTGCTGGTCGGTGGTGTCAAAGCGCACCTTGAGCGAGCCGGCCTCGAGTTGCACCAAGCCCGGGGTGACGCCCGCGGCGCGCAGCACGTCCTCGACCCGCGCCTGCAAGGCGGCATCCACCTTGACCGACGGCTTGGCCGCCGAGACCTGCACGGCCGGCGCTTCACCAAAGAAATTGGGCAGCGTGTAGAGGCTGCCCACCAGCAAGGCGATCAGGATGATCGCGTATTTCCAGACCGGATAACGGTTCATGTCGAGTCCTGCAAGATGTCAGGGGACCAGGGCCCTGGCGACCCCGCCCCGTTCAACGGCCGCGGGGAGGCGGCCGGTTGGCGCCGTGGCCACGGCGCCGCACACCATCACTTGATCGTGCCTTTGGGCAGCACCTGCACCACGGCGCTGCGCTGCAGATGCACTTCCACGCCGGCAGCAATTTCCACGCTCAGGTGGGTGTCGCCCAGCTTGGTGACCTTGCCCAGCAATCCACCGGCGGTGGCCACTTCATCACCCTTGGCCAGGGCGTCGATCATGGCGCGGTGCTCTTTCTGGCGCTTCATTTGCGGGCGGATCATGACGAAATACAGCACCACGAACATCAGCACCAGGGGC
>CANFMY010000095.1 GCA_947448375.1 Comamonadaceae bacterium
ACCAGCAAGGGCCAGGTGGTGCGGGGCTTCATGGCAATGATGTATGTCCGGATTCAATGTGCCATCAATTGGCGCAACTCGTTGCGGGTGGCGTCGTAGTCTTCGCCCTTGTCCATGTCCTGACGCAAGAAATTCACAATCCGGTCATGCAGGACAATCGCTTCGTCGAGCTCGGGGTTGGACCCGCGCTCATAAGCGCCCACCTGAATCAAATCCAGGTTTTGTTGGTACAGCGTCCACATCCGGCGCAGACGGTTGGACATTTTCAAGTCATCTGGACGCAGCAGGGATTGCATCAGCCGGGAAATCGAACCCGTCAAATCAATGGCCGGGTAATGCGCGGCATCGGCCAGCTTGCGCGAGAGCATGACCTGGCCGTCCAGCGAGGCGCGGGCAATGTCCACGATCGGGTCGTTGGCATCATCACCCTCGGCCAGCACGGTGTAGATGGCCGTGATGGAACCATGACCGTGCCGACCCACGCCACCGCGTTCAATCAGGTTGGGCAGCAGCGCAAACACCGATGGGGGATACCCTTTGGCCGTGGGTGGTTCACCAATGGCCAGTCCAATCTCGCGCTGGGCATGGGCCACGCGCGTCAAGCTGTCACAGAGCATGAGCACATTCATGCCCTGATCGCGAAAATATTCAGCAATGACGTGGGTCATGTGCGTGGCTTTGAGGCGCATCACGGGCGATACGTTGGCCGGCGCAGCAATCACGACGGATTTGGCCAACCCTTCCTCACCCAAGGATTCGCTGATGAAGGCCTGCACCTCACGTCCACGCTCGCCAATCAATCCGATCACCACAATGTCCGCCTTGGTGAAGCGGGTCAGCATGCCGAGCAGCACACTCTTGCCCACACCAGAGCCGGCCACCAGACCAATACGCTGCCCCTGACCGACGGTCAACACCCCGTTGATGGCTTTGACGCCCACGTCCAGCACATGCTCGATCGGACCGCGCTCCATGGGGTTGAGCGGCTTGCCCATCAACGCGAGGGTTTCCTCACAGACGGGAGCCGGCTTGCCGTCCAAGGGCTGGCCACGGCCATCGATCACACGCCCCAGCAAAGCCGGGCCCAAGGACACCTGAGACGAGCGGTGCAGAATGCGCACCATATCCCCCGGGCCCACCCCCACCGGATCGGTGAAGGGCATCAGAAACAGCGTCTTGTCATTGAAGCCGACCACTTCGGCTTCAATGCGGTGGCCGTGCTGGCCCACCACCTCGCAACAGGCGCCCACTGGCGCCATGATGCCGCGCGTTTCGAGCGTCAGACCCACCAATCGCACCAGTGTGCCGGTGCGCTCAGGCGGCGGCACACGCAAATGCGGCAGGCGTTGCTCGACTTCTTGACCAAAATCCAACATCTTCACTCCACCTGGATCATGCGTTTGAGGGTAACGGCCACACGGTCACGCTCCTGGTCCACGATCATGCGCACCACCATCAGCTTGTCTTCGTAGCTGTTGGCGTTGTTCAACAATTCTGTCGGGATGGTGGGCTTGGCTTTTTTCTGCTCTTTCTTGATGCGGTCACGCATCTGCTGCAGTTGCTCATCCGGATCGACTTCTTCCTCGACCGGCGCTGATGCATCGTGGTGCGTGTTGACCGCACCCGGATCGGTTGATCCAGCGACAGTGGCCGGCACCTGGCTCTCACCCACCGGCGCGATGGCAGCACCAGGCTCGGTGCCCGTTGTGGTCTCGGTGCTCACCGCCGTGGATGCTTCTGCAAGTTCGACAGGCGCAGGCTCTTGCACCGCAGGCTTGTCAGACACATTGAGTATCTCGGGATGGGTGAGGGCCAGCAAGGCCAGTTCCGGATTTTGGTAGTAAGCCGGTGCGTCGGCATTTTGCCGCCACGCCTTGAAGGCGGAGTTGACGGCCGAATTGGCCAACTCTTCCAGGGCCTCGTGGTCAGGTTCACGTCGAACCAGGGCCAGCATCATCGGACGCAGCACCAGCACCAGGAAAGCCAGGCACATGAAAGTTCGCAGGACAATGTTGACCCAATCAATCATGCTGGCCCTCCGGGGAGACTAGGGGTGACGTGGCATCGCTGGCGTCGTGGCGTGGTGGTTCACGGGAAGGCTCACCCGATCGCTCGCTCGATGCCTCGTCCATCTGATCGTTGACGTGGTCGTCTGCCTGCTCAGCCGTGTGGTCGTCTTCATGGTCCTTGACGGAAGTCGCTGGCGTGGCCTCGCGTGGCGCCACGACGCGCGCCGGTGCGTCCTGCACCTCGGCATCACGTTGCGCCAGGGGCTGGCGGAAGAAAGGCGACTGCTCGCGCCACACCTCGGGCTGCACCAGCAGGGTGCGCGCCAGTGCTTCCAGTCGATTTTCCACCAGGTCTTCCACCAGGGTGTCGTTGATCATCACCCGCACGCTACCCGGCTGCAGCGAGGCGACGGCCTGCACCGACAGGGCATGCGACATCTCGCCGGCACGCTCCTGCAAGCGGGCCTTGTCCTGGGGATTGAGTTCCACCGTCACCACATGGTTACCGTGCAAGTTCAGTTCATCCAGGCAGCGCTGAATCAAACGTTCGATGGCTGCAGACGACATGTTGAGTTCGCCCAGCACCAGTTGTTCAGCCAGATGCAGGCTCAGACGCTTGATGTGCTCGTACAACTTGTTCGGCTGTCCCGCCAAGGACTGGACTTGCTCGGCCGCTTTGTTCAGTTGGCGCTTCAAGGGTTCAAACTCGCCCTCAAGTTCTTCACGCAGTTGTTGCAAGGCCTGCGCCTTGTCAGCGGCAGCCTGCTCCAAGGCGGCTTCGCGCTCCTGCCGAACCTCCTCCAGAGCTTGTTCGCGACCTTGAGTCAGGCCTTCTTCACGCCCTTGGTCCAGGCCTTCTTGTCTGGCGGCCTCGCAGGCCTCTTGCACAGCAGCAGAATCAAGCGCCGGTTCAGCACTGTCAGGTGTTGCATCTGACGTATCGGAATCGCCCGCGGTGTCTACCGCCTGCATGTCTGCGTCACCCGCATCCTGCCTGGCCTCGGCAGCGGAATGGTCGATATCCGCCGCTGTCGCATCGTCGGTCATGGCGTCTGCATTCAACGCGTCAGAAGCCTGGGCTTGCTGTGCATCGTTTGCGGCAGTTGGCGCATCGGTATGCGCCTGTGTCTCAGTTGAATCGTCTGTCTCACCGGATGATCCCTGGTGCGAAGCCTCAGAGGAATCCTCAGCAGCATGCACGGCAGAATCGCCGCCCTGCCCTTGGGTTGCCGCCTTGGCAACCTCGTGTTTACCGCTGCCCGATTCAACCGAACCCGACTTGGCTGTCGTCGTATCCAAGCTGAACGAGGCCTCACCCAGCTGCCTGGGCTGCCACGGTTCAAACTCACTGGCATCGTCCACCACGCGCGCCGGATCGGGCACCGCCAGCTGCCGGAATTTTTCAGTCCGGTAGTCCAGTCGGGGCACGTCATCCCAATCCGTGTTGGCAAAACCCGCTTCGCGTTGACGCACGGGTTGCAGCACGGTGTCGGGCGCCCACGCTGGCGGGGCAGCGCGCTGAGGTGCAGGATTAAACAAAATCCGCGCCTCCCAGCATCAACTCGCCGGAGTCGGAGAGCTTGCGCGCAATGCGCATGATCTTCTTCTGGGTTTCCTCGACGTCGGCCAGGCGCACGGGGCCCTTGGCTTCCATGTCGTCACGGAACATGCCGCGGGCGCGTTCGGACATGTTGTCCATGAAGCGGGACATGACCTCTTCGCTGGCGCCTTTGAGCGCCACCATGAGCATGTCGGGTTCGACGTTGCGCATGAGCACCTGAATGCCCTTGTTGTCCACGGACACCAGGTTTTCAAAGGTGAACATGTTGTCCTGAATCTTTTGCATCAGATCCGGATCGATCTCATTCAACCCGGTCATGATGGAGTTTTCCAACTCGGTCTTGGTCGAGTTCATGATCTTGGCAGCCGCCTGAATGCCCCCAAAGCTCGACGACTTGGCCGATGAACTCTTGGAGAACTGCATGCGCATGATGGCCTCCAGTTCGGCCATGGCCGAGGGCTGAACCGTGTCCAGACTGGCCACGCGTTGCATGACTTCTGGTCGTGTGTCCGAGGGTAAATACAACAGCACGTCCGCCGCCACTTGCGACTCGAGCAGCGACAGGATGATGGCGACCACCTGCGGATGTTCGCCACGGATCATCTCGGCAATGGATCGGGCGTCCATCCAGCTCAGAATCTCCAGTCCCTTGGTGCCCTGGCCCGGCATGATGCGCCCCAGCACCGAGGCAGCCTTGTCGTCACCCAGCGCACGGCGCAGGACTTTCTCCACATAGTCAGAGTTGCCCAGGCTGAGCGAGGTCTGCTTTTTGAGCATGTCGACAAACTGGTCGAGCACCACGTTCACGGCTTCCTGTGACAGATCGGCTGCCGCCACCATGGCGGCACCCAGGGCCTGCACTTCCTTGGGGCTTAAAAACTTGATGATGTCGGCGGCCTGCTCTTCACCCAGGAGCAGCATCAGCACTGCAGCGCGTTGGGTGGTGGTCATTGCCGCCATCTCGGCCTGAAGCTCGGGGCTCCAGTTCTGGCCTTCGGGCATTTGAATGAGGTTGGTATCAGCCATGGTGAATCCTTAAGTGCGCGCTCATCACGACAATTGAATCATGTTTTTCAGCACACCGGCAACCCGGGCACGGGCGGCCTCTTCCGAGACGATCATGCGGATCAGCGCCACCTTGTCGTCATACGTGTTGGCCGTGTCCAGCATGTCGGCCGAGATGGTGGGCTTCTTGGGCTTCAGGCTGGACATGCGGGCCTTGATTTCTTCCAGGGTTTCACCTTCCTGGATTTCAATTTCCTCTTCACTCTCGGCACCTTCCGCACCTGCGGTTGCAGCCTGGGCCACGGCTTGTTCTGCGGCAGCAGCGTCTTCGACCGCTTTGGCGGCCGCAGCTTCTGCGGCGGCTTTTTCGGAGGCCATTTTGGCAGCAGCCTCGGCCACGGCCTCAGCAATACGCTCGGTCTTGATCCGTTCGGCCGCGGCGGCTTCGCGGGCAGCGGCATCGGCAGCGGCGGCGGCAATGGCAGCCGGATCCACCTCGGGGCGCACCATCTTGCGAATCATGGGACGCACCACCATCAACAGGAACATCAGGAACAACAAGGCCACCACGCCGCTGTTGGCGATGGAAGACAAGGTTTCATCCTTGTACCAGGGAATGGCATCCGGATCGATCTGGGGCTCGAAGCGGGTGGCCACCACGGTGACCACGTCGCCGCGGTCTTCGGTGTAGCCCACGGCACCGCGCACCAGTTGGTTCAGTCGGTCCAGCTCTTCCTGGGTGTAGGGAATGGTGGTTGGCACCGGGCCGCCATCGGCGGGTTTTTCCACCTTGGTGCCAGGCGGAATGGGACGCTCGTTGATGAGCACGCCCACGCCAATTTTCTGGATCGTGCCCATGGCCGATTTGGTGTGGCGCACGGAGCGGTCGAGTTCGAAGTTCTTGGTGCTGCGGGCAGACACCTGAACGCCCTTTTCGGACAAGCCCTTGGTCGGGTCAGCACCGGTGTTGGGGGTGGCGGCCGGGTTGGGCGGTGTGGGCGGGGTGTTGGACAACGAGCCCGGAATTCCAATGGCATCCTTGAACGTGTTGCGGTCTTCCACAAACAGCTCGGAGCGGGTCTTGGGACCTTTGTCGCGGGCGTCATAGTCTTCGGTGGTGATTTCCTGCTGGTTGAAGTCCAGCGACATGCTGACCTGCGCACTCACATTGGCCTCACCCACGATGGGGGCCAGCAATTGAATCAGTCGCGTGCGGTACAGGTCTTCCATCTGCTGCTTTTGCTGCAGTTGGGCCGAGGTCATGCCCAGCGGTTGCTCACCCAGCATGTCGTTCATCAAGGTGCCGAAGTTGTCCACCACCGAGACGTTTTCAGGGGCCAGGTAGGGCACACTCGCCGCCACCAGTTGCACAATGGCCGTGATGTTGGCTGCGGAAATGGCTCGACCCGGCGCGCGGGTGATCACCACCGAGGCTTTGGTCGGCACGCGGTCGCGCACAAACACGCTTTGCTTGGGTGCAGCCAGGTGGACACGGGCGCTCTTGATGCCGGCAATTTGCGTGATGCTGCGCGCGAGCTCTTGCTCCATCGCGTTGTTGTAGCGCACCTGCTCCATGAACTGGCTGGTGGTCATGGCGGGCATGTCCTTCAGCCCATCCATGCCCTGTGCCTCGGTACGCGGCAAGCCCTTTGACGAGACCAGCATGCGGGCCTCGTGGTATTTGTTGGAAGGCACTGTGATCTGGCCGGTGACCGAATCAATTTCAGGTTTGAAGTCTGCGCCACGCAGGGCTTCCAGAGCCACCTGCTTGTCCGGGTCGGACAGCATCATGGACAGCGGTCGGTAGCTGGGCGACTTCATCGAGAGCGACGCCAGCGCAAACGCCGCCACCACCATCAGGATGATGATGATCGGCAGCATTTTCTTGACCGTGGGCTGACGCACCAGGTCTCGCACGAAGCCCATCGGATCGCTCAGGAGTTGACTGCTGGGCGACTTGACCAGATCAGAGGCCTTGACGGCGGTGGACGAACTGCCGGTACTGACCGCGCCGCCTGGCGCTTTGTCAGCGCCACCGGCTGTCATGGAAGGGTTTGCGATTGCGGTTGCCATGGTTCAGACTCCGATTACACCGGCATGTTCAAAATTTCTTCGTACGCCTTCAGCACCTTGTTGCGCACCTGCAAGGTGGCTTCAAAGGCGAGGGAGGATTTCTGCATGCCCAACACCACGTCGGTGAGCGGGATGTCCTCACCCCGTTGATAGGCTTCCTGCAGCTCGGTCGACTTGACCTGCGTCTCGTTGACCCTGCTGAGCACGTTCTTCACCGAATCGGTGAAGCTGGGCACTTCGGTGCGGGGGGTGGCCGGGGCTTCAATGCCCTGCGACTGTCCGCTGGCCTGGGCCTGATAAGCCCGGATGGTTTCCAGCATGGACTGGATGTTGGCGGCAGAGGTCTTGTCGATCATGGTGATCTCCCGTTCAGGCAGCGTTCAGCATCAGGCCGCGCTCGCGCAGCTGGGCCAGCTTGTAGCGCAGGGTGCGAGGACTGATGCCCAGCAGACGGGCCGCTTCCTCGCGGCTTTCGGTGTTCTGGATGGCGGTCATGATGACCGCGTGCTCGCTCGACTTGATGACGTCTTGCAGATTGACCGGTGCGGCATCGATGTCGATGGCAGGAGAGGTTACAGAAGTGGTGATTGCAGCCACGCTGAATTCAGAGGCCTGTTCCAGGACCGACACTTCTCGCTCGATCACCGGCTGGGCTTGTTCCCACCGGGGTGATGCCTGACCCTGAAGGGGCAGCACAGGTGGCTGGGCTTGCAGCGCTTGGGGTTCCTCGCGAACCAGCGGCGCCACAGGCACCGACGTCGGCTCAGCGCGCACCAACGAACTCATCTCGTCGAACAGCAAGTGTGCGGGCGTGATGGTTTGGCCGGTGCACAGCACCACCGCGCGCTGCACCACGTTTTCCAGTTCACGCACATTGCCGGGCCAGGGATATGCCTGCAGCAGTTGTTGTGCTTCCGCGGTCACGCTGTACGGCACTCCGCTTTCGTTGTGGCGAGCCAGCGACTGCATCACCAGCGGCATGATGTCGAGCGGGCGTTCGCGCAGCGGCTGGATGCGCAGACGGAAGGTGCTGATGCGGAAATACAGATCCTCGCGGAACTCGCGGGCATCGATGGCCTGGCGCAAATCCTTGTTGGTGGCAGCCACCACGCGGATATCGACCGAGACAGCGGCCTCGCCACCCAGACGGGTGATCTTGCGCTCTTGCAGCACGCGCAACAGCTTGGCTTGCAGGTGCATGGGCATCTCGCCAATTTCATCGAGAAACACCGTGCCACCCTGGGCTTGTTCAAAAATGCCTTTGTAATCCTTGACAGCGCCGGTGAACGCGCCCTTCTCGTGACCGAACAACATGTCCTCGATCAGGTGCTCGGGCATGGCCGCGCAGTTCATCGCAATGAAGGGACCTTTGGCACGGCCCGACGATTCGTGCAGCACGCGTGCAATGACTTCCTTGCCAGCGCCCGTGGGGCCCACCAGCAAGGTGCTCACGTTGGCTTGCGCCACGCGCTGGGCCAGGGCCAGCAAATGCTGACTCACCGGGTCCACAAACACATAGCTCTTGTTTTTGCTGGAGGGCGCAACGGTACGCAGCATGCCCACCACTTGCTGCCAGGACGATACATTCCACTCATCGCAGGGCACCACATGCAAGGCACCACTGCGCATGGCGTCCACCACCACATCCATGTCATCACGGTCGACACGGCACACCACGGGAACCAGTGAGCCGAGCTGGGTGATCAGGGTCTGCACCTCGTGCATCAACTCGGCGCTTTGAGCCAGACGAACCACGACCACGTGAGCACGCGACAGCGCGAGATTCAATTCACCCAGCGTGTTGACACAGAACGCATCGATGCCCGCCAGACGCAACTGCGCCTTGTCGCTCTCGTCGAGAGGACTGAACGGATCCAGCCAGATGGCACGCATAACATTGACGGTAGAAGCCATTGCAATTCAACCCAATAAACAGGTACGGGTTAAAAGCAATCCTTATGCCAATGCCATTTTTATTTTTTAAGTATTAGTTTTTTGACCAAAATTCAGAGAATATGAACACTTTAGTGAAGTTCGTCGAAAACTCGACAACCTATTCTCAGGCCTCCCAGAGGAAGCGTGTCAACTTCTTGCGCCGCGGGATGACCGCGGGCGTTTGGGTGACCGGCGTGGCCGGCACGGGCGCAATCGGGATGACCTTGGGCATGAAGCCCATGCAGAACATCCCATCCGCTCGCAACACCTCCAGCGAGGGAATCATGCGGCTGCGAAACCCCATGAGTTTGCAGCTGTAGGGCATCCTGGGGTTCCAGGTAATGCCCAGGAAGCGGCAGTCCCAGCAATTGGGCCCCTTCTCCATCGAGGGGAGTTTTCCCTCGGGCTCGTCAGCCGGTGGCGATGTCTTGCGTGTCGTCATGGCAGGTCAGAACCCGAGGATAGCGTCCTCTTAGCCGCCGAGCAACTTCAGCACCGACTGCTGGCTGGTGTTGGCTTGCGCCAGCACCGCCGTGGCGGCCTGCTGCATGATCTGCGTCTTGGCGAGCTCGGTACTGGCCGCGGCGTAGTCCGCGTCCTCGATCTGGCTGCGCGAGGCCGACATGTTCATGGACACGTTGGTCAGGTTGGTCACCACCTGGTCCAGACGGTTCATGATCGAGCCCATGGTGGCGCGCTGGGCGTTCACCTTGTCCATGGTGGCGTCGAGCTTGCCCAACACCTCCAGGGCGCCGTCCTTCGATCCGATGAAGCTGCGGGTGAGCTTCTGGCCATTGAAAATCGGGTTGTCCTGGCCCGGCGCCGGAATCGACTCGCCCGGGTTGAGGTTGGGCAGGTCCACGTCCCAGGTGATGAGCTGGGTGATGGGGCCATTCTTGCCGAAGTCGGCGAGATCGAAGCTGATGTCGTTGCCAGCGCTGGGGCCAACCTGGAAGGTCATGCGGCCGACGCGCGGGGGGGACATGGCGACATCGGAAGCACCACCAAAGGTGCCCGCGACGAAGCCCAGCGCCGTGAAGCTGGAATCCGAACCCAACCCACTCGCGCCGGGAGCCAGCGTGTAGGGCTTGTCGGAGGTCAGGGTCACCGTGCCGTAGAGGGTCTTGGCGTTGACACGGATGCCACTGGCGGCCAAGGTGTCGGCATTTTCGATGGCCATCACATCGCTGGCCACCGGGTTCACGAACACCGCGTCATCGGAGATGTCCCAGTCAGCAGGCCTGGTCGCCTGCGACGCTGTGGTAGCAACAAACTGGCTGTCGGGCGTGCTCAGCACGTTGACCTCGAAGGAGCTCTGCGGTGCGGGATTGGTCAGGCTGGGCGACGCGTTGTAGTTGGTGAACTGGATGTAGCTGTTGGCTCCACCAGGAGACACCACAGAGGCCTGCAACCCGAGCAGATTGGAATTGCCCGACTTGATCGCCGTCTGGATGGCGTCATTCAGGGCACTGGCCACGGTGGCGGAGGTGCTATTCGCTGCCAGTTTGGCATTGATGGTCGTGTTGTTGACCTTGATGGAAACGCTGCCGGCCGTCACATTGCCACCCAGCGTGAGGCGGGTCGTCTGCGGCGCATTGGACGGCGTGCCGGTTGCGAGGCCGAACATGGAGGCGCGCATGTATTGCACCGAGCCATCGGTAGCTTGCTGCGTGGGGTCGAACCAGACCGACAGGTTGCGGCCGTCGACGGTCTTGAGGTCCAGGCCACCGGCCTTGTTGATGGAACCCTCGACGCCAGTCTGACCTTCGTGTTTCTTCAATTCGGCAATGATGCGGTTCATGCGGACATCCGGCGAATCGTCCGGGTTCAGCTGGACCACCACCTGGGTGCCGTTCACGTAGATCGAGTAGTAGCCCGATTGGGGCAGATTGCTCTCGACCGCACTGGTAGCACTCATGGCAGCACCGTTGGCGACTGCCTTGACACCGGTCTCGTCCGACTTGGTGTTGATGGCTGCCGCGATGGCGATCGCGCTGCCACTGCCGTCGCTGCTGCGAGCCGCCTCGTTGGTCAGGATGTCGGTGGTGTCCACCCCACCCGGGATGGCGACGCCATTGATCACCAGGTCGCCCTGGTGCAGGGAGCGGTTGTTGCCCACCGTGCTCTCGACCACGGTGGTGGCGGTCAGGTTGCTGGTGGTGGGTGCAATCGTGAACTCGATGCCGGGGTCCTTGGCCGTGATGAGCACCTCGCCCGCCACGTTGGTGGTCTTGGCAATCAGTTTCGAGGACAGGGTGGCATTGGCGTTGATGGCATTGGCCATGGCCAGTGCGGTGCCGGCGATCGTGCCGGTGCCCGAGGCGCCGTCAACTTTGGCCACGGTGACGACGTTCGCCGTCACGGCGCCCGTTGTGGTCGGCGTGAGATCGGCCACGTTGGTGTTGGTCGATGTGCTGGTGAAGGCCACTTTGGGCGAGGCGCCAGAAGAGTCCACCGCGCCCGTGCTGTACCCACTCAACGTACCCGACCACACACCGTTGGCTACCGGATTGGACGTTGTTGCATCTGCGGAGGTGGTCCCAGAAGCCAAATTGGAGAATGCGGTTGCAATGGCGCTTGCGCTCAGCGAGCCGCCACTGGCGGTCAGGGTCAGGCCACCAATCGTGATGGACTGTCCGCTGGTCAGTCCTCCAGCCGTGGGGAACGTCAAGGTATCGGTCTCGACATCCGAACTCGGCACGCTCAAATTGATGCCGTTGACCGTCATGGTCGACGTGCCTGCGGCGCTGACCACCACCTTGGACACCTTGGACACAGGCGAGTCTGCTGCGCCGCGGTCGGAGGTGATTTCGCGCGAGATATTTTTGGTGTAGTCGCCGATGCGAAGACCGCTGCGGCTCACATCGCCGGCAGCAGCTGTGGACACGTCCACCTTCTGCTCCACCTTGGACTCCAGTGCGTAGGAGCCCACATTCAGCCCCTGCTTCAGCCCGGTCAGGGTGGAGAAGTCGGAGGTGGTATTGGCCGTGTTGAAGGCGACCTCGATGTTGCGGCCGTCAGCGGCCGTGAGGGTGATGCCCTGCGAGTCCACGCCGGTGTCAACCGCCACCACTCCCGTCAGGTGGGAGATCTTGTTGATCTGGCGAACGGACTCCTCACGCGAGGCGCGGACGTTGTTCTGTGTGGTCGTGATACTGCCGGTGACGTAGCCGTTGATCGTGACTGTGCCGGTCGCTGTCTTGACGCCGTTCAGACCTGGGTCCATGGCCACGCCGGTCATGACGTTTTTCTGCACCACGGCGGTCACGCCCGTCCTGCCAGAAATTTCGT
>CANFMY010000096.1 GCA_947448375.1 Comamonadaceae bacterium
GATCACCGATGTCCAGATGAGCCCACAGACCGACGGCACCATTTTGCTCAGCTTTCAGGAAAAACTGGGGCCGCCACCGCACCGAGGCTTTCAAGCCCGTGTGCGTGCGGACCTGATCATCGGACTGCACCACCTGATGCGCGACGCCATCCACAAAGCGAATTGGTTGACGAGTTCGCCACCGGTCAACCCTGATCCGCAGCCCACCGAACCGCCGGCCGGGGGCTATCTGAACTGAAGGCTGTGCTGAACGCTGCACTTGGACTGAGCGCGAACTGAAGATGCATTGAACGCGCAATGACATTGCATCGAGCGCACGCACGCGTCAGCGGTGCATGGCCGCACGCACCCATCAGCGGTGCATGACGGCACGGTCGCCACCACCCATCAACCCGGATCGACCGAGGGCTGTAGGCCCCAGCGACTCAGCGCCTGATCGTCGCTCACCCGCGCATCCACCCAGCGCGATCCCTCGGGGGTCACCTCTTTCTTCCAGAACGGCGCCTGGGTTTTGAGATAGTCCATCAAAAACTCGCAGGCCTGAAAGCTCTCACCCCGATGGGCCGAGGTCACGGCCACCAGCACGATCTGGTCCTGTGGTTGCAACAGACCCACCCGGTGAATGACGCGGGCCGCGCGGATATCAAAACGTTCCTGCGCCTGAGCCATCATCGACTGGATGGATTTTTCGGTCATCCCCGGGTAATGCTCGAGCTCCAGGCTGGCCACCGAGCTGCCGTCATTGCGATCGCGCACCGTGCCCACAAAGGCACACACTGCGCCCACACCGGCGTCGCCTTGGCGCAACCGGGCCACTTCTTCGTCCAGGTCAAAATCGGCGGTCTGGATCTGCACCGTGAAACGCATGTTCATCCCCCCGTCACCGGCGGGAAAAAGGCCACCTCGCAGCCATCCTGCAGCACGGCCGATCCCTCGCACAGGTCCTGGTTGAGGGCTGCGCGCAAGGCCCGATGGCTGCCCAGTACATCGGCGTAAGCACCGCCCCTGTTCACCAACTCTTGCCGCAACTGCGCAACGGTCTGTGCTTGGGTCTGCCAAAGCTCCTGTCCCACGCCCAAGGCTTCGCGGATGGAGGCGAAATAGCGCAGGTGGATGTTCATGCCAGCCACTCCGACCAGGGAATGAAGTCCACCTCATCGCCGGCACGAATGACTGTGCCAGCCGGGTTGTCGATCACGCCATCGGCCCACACGGCCGAGGTCAGCACGCCCGAACTCTGGTTCGCAAACAACTCGAGTTCACCCGCCGCATTGCGCCGTGCGCGCAAAAATTCGCGACGCCGGTCTGCCCGAGGCCCGTCGCTGGCCGCACGCAAACGCCAACGCGGGGCCTGCACCTGGCGCGCCCCCTGCAAGGACAAGATGAACGGTCGCACGAGCAACAAGAACGTCACAAAGCTCGACACCGGGTTGCCCGGCAAGCCCATGAAATGAGCGCTTGGACTGTCTGCGTGTCCGGCCTCCCGCCGCACCGATCCAAACGCGAAGGGTTTGCCCGGTTTGATGGCCAAAGACCACAAATGCAACTCGCCCAGGGACTGCACCGCCGGCTTGATATGGTCCTCTTCGCCCACGGACACCCCGCCACTGGTGAGGATGAGATCATGCTGCAACGCCGCCTGGTGCAAGGCGCGTTGCGTGGCGTCAAATTGATCCGGCACGATGCCCAGGTCAGACACTTCGCAGCCCATGCGTTCCAGCAATGCGCGCAGAAAAAAACGATTGGAGTTGTAAATGGCCCCGGGTGGCATGGCCTCAGGCGGCACATCGCCTGGCATGACCAGCTCATCGCCCGTGGACATCAAGGCCACGCGCGGTCGCGCCGCCACCTCCAGGTGCGACAAGCCAATGCTGGCTGCCAGTCCCAGCGCCGCAGGGCCCAGGCGATCGCCCCGGTGCAGCACGGTCGCACCGCGCGTCACGTCCTCACCGCTGCGACGAATCCATTGCCCCCACTCGGGCACCACACGGCAGCGCACGTGCGCATCGTCCAGGGTCTCGCAGTCTTCCTGCATCAACACGGCATCGGCACCGGGCGGGATCGGTGCGCCCGTGAAGATCCGTGCGGCTTCACCCGCACCCAAGTCATGCCCCGTGGCACCCGCCGGAATGCGTTGCGTCACGCGCAACACGGTGTCGGCTTGCGTGACATCACGGCAACGCACGGCATAGCCGTCCATCGAGCTGTTGTCCTGCGGCGGCACCTGCAGGGCCGAGACCACATCCCGCGCCAGCACCCGGCCATCGGCCGCGAAGGTGGACACGGTCTCCAGCCGACCCAGCGCGCGCGCATGCGCCAGCAGTTGTGGCAGGGCTTCGTCCAGCGTCAACAACGGGGGACGGTTCATGCTTCGTCGAATCGGTTGTAGTGAAAACGGTCCTGATGGTCGATCAACCACTGCGCCACGGCGGCAGGGTCGTTGAGATCCATCACGGGGCGCAGGGTGGGTGAGGGCAACTGGTCCGGGCTGTTCGTGACGATGCCCACCACAAAGTCGTCATCCGGATACGCCGCCGCCTCGCCGGTCTCATGCCGCCAGACCTCGAGCTTGAGCAGATCACTGTGCTTGAAGCCCTCGACCAGCACCCAGTCCACGCCGTCGTAGAGTTCAGCCAGCATCTGGTGCACCGTCAACTCCACCTCGACTTCGAACTCGCGCTGCAAGGCCATGCGTCGGTTCGATGCCACCAGCACTTCAAAAGCGCCCGCCTCGCGATGACGGTAGCTGTCCTTGCCCGGATGATCAATATCGAAACTGTGGCGTGCATGCTTGATGACCGACACACGCAAGCCCTGGGCACGCATGGCGCGCACCAAGCCCTCCACCAAGGCGGTCTTGCCCGAGCCCGAATACCCACTCACACCAATGACGTTCATGCGCAGTGCTCGACGATGAAGGATTTGACGCGCTGCACATCCGCGGGCAGCACCAGGACGCGACGGGGCAATTGCTCGATGCCGTTGAAACGCGCCGGACGATTCGGCTCGCGCCCCAAAGCCTCGACCAGGGTCGAGGCGAACTTGATGGGCAAGGCAGTCTCGAGCACGATCATGGGCACGCCCGCTTGCGATTGCTCGCGCGCCACTTTCACCCCATCGGCGGTGTGGGGGTCAATCATCTCCCCCTGGCGTTCAAACGCTTCTCGGATGGTCTGCAATCGTTGGGCATGGGTACTGCGGCCACTGACAAAGCCATACCGGGCAAACTGCTGCAGAAAGCGTGCATCGCCACTCAGGTCAAACATGCCGTCCCGGCTCAGTCGGGGGCCGAACAACTCGGCGGTGAGGGCCGCATCGCGGCCCACCAGATCGAACACAAAGCGCTCGAAATTGCTGGCTTTGGAGATATCCATCGACGGGCTGGAGGTTTCGTGCGTGTCGGCACTGCCGCGCACCCGGTACACCCCGGTGCGGAAAAATTCGTCCAGCACATCGTTTTCATTGGTGGCCACCACCAGGCGTTCAACCGGCAGGCCCATCATGCGGGCCACATGGCCGGCACACACATTGCCAAAGTTGCCGCTGGGCACGGCAAAGCTCACACGTTGCGTGTCGGACTGCGTGGCCTGGAAATAGCCCGCGAAGTAATAGACCACCTGGGCCAGCAGGCGCGCCCAGTTGATGGAGTTGACCGTGCCAATGCGGTAACGGCGCTTGAATGCCAGGTCGTTGGACACGGCCTTGACGATGTCCTGACAATCATCAAAGACACCCTGGATCGCCAGGTTGTGGATGTTGGCATCCTGCAGGCTGAACATTTGCGCCTGCTGGAACGGGCTCATGCGGCCATCCGGGCTGGTCATGAACACACGCACGCCGCGCTTGCCGCGCATGGCATATTCGGCAGCGCTGCCGGTGTCGCCCGAGGTGGCGCCCAAAATGTTGAGCTCTTCTCCCCGGCGCTTGAGTTCGTATTCGAACAAGTGGCCGAGCAGCTGCATGGCCATGTCCTTGAACGCCAGGGTGGGGCCGTTGGAGAGGGCTTCGATCAGCAGTCCGGGCTCGAGTTCGCGCACAGGCACGATGGCGGGGGTGCCAAACACCGCTTCGGTGTAGGTGCGCACGCACAAACCACGCAGGTCATCGGCAGGGATGTCGTCAATGTAGAGCGACAGAATTTCAAACGCCAGGTGCGCGTAGCCTTGCTGCTGGTACACACCCCGCCAGCGCGCCAGCGTTCCGGCATCGACTTGGGGGTAAGACTCGGGCAGATACAGGCCGCCATCGGGCGCCAGGCCTTCCAGCAAAATTTCGCAAAAGCGGCGGCGCTCGGGGTGGCCCCGGGTCGAGAGGTAGCGCATCAGTTCAGCTCTTCCTTGCGAATGCGGGTGATCGGCCCCAGCACCGTGGGCAGGCTTTGCATGCTCGCCAGGGCGGCGTCCATGCGCGACTCCACGCAGTCGTGGGTCAGGATGATGAGGTCGGTCTGGTTCTCGCCCTCGCCCGCTTCGCGCTGCAACACGGCATCGATGCTGATGTCGGACTCGGCCAGGATTCCCGTCACCTTGGCCAGCACGCCGGCCTGATCGGCCACGCGCAAACGCAGGTAGTAGCTGGTGACCACCTGGGCCATGGGCAGCACGGCCACGTCGCTCAGTTCGTCGGGCTGAAAAGCCAGGTGCGGCACGCGGTTGAGCGGGTCTGCGGTGTGCAGGCGCGTGATGTCCACCAGATCGGCAATCACCGCACTGGCGGTGGGTTCGCTGCCGGCGCCTTTGCCGTAATAGAGCGTGGTGCCCACGGCGTCGGCTTGCACCATGACCGCATTCATGGCACCTTCCACGTTGGCAATCAGGCGTTTGGCGGGCACCAGGCAGGGGTGCACGCGCAGCTCCACGCCCGAAGCGACACGCTTGGCAATGCCCAACAGCTTGATGCGGTATCCCAGTTGCTCGGCGTAGCGGATGTCTTGCGCCTCGAGTTTCGTGATGCCTTCCACGTGCGCCTTGTCGAACTGCACTGGAATGCCAAATGCAATGGCCGACATGATGGTGGCCTTGTGCGCCGCGTCCACCCCTTCAATGTCAAACGTCGGGTCGGTCTCGGCGTAGCCCAGGGCTTGCGCCTCTTTGAGCACGGTGTCGAAGGGCAAGCCCTTGTCGCGCATCTCGGAGAGGATGAAGTTGGTCGTCCCGTTGATGATGCCGGCAATCCACTGGATGCGGTTGGCGGTCAAGCCCTCGCGCAGCGCCTTGATGATGGGAATCCCACCGGCCACCGCGGCCTCGAACGCCACCATCACGCCACGACGGCGCGCGGCTTCAAAAATCTCGGTTCCGTGCACAGCCAGCAAGGCCTTGTTGGCCGTCACCACATGCTTGCCGGCCTCGATGGCCTCCATCACCAGTTGACGGGCAATGCCATAGCCGCCAATCAACTCGATCACGATGTCGATCTCGGGGTTGGCAATCACCTGGCGCGCATCGGCCACCACCTGGGCCGCGTCGCCCACCACTTGTTGGGCGCGTGCGGTGTCCAGATCGGCCACCATGGCAATCTGAATGGCTCGCCCGGCGCGACGGCGGATCTCTTCCTGGTTGCGTTGCAGCACCTCGAAGGTGCCTCGGCCCACGGTGCCGATGCCCAGCAGTCCAACTTGAATGGGTTTCATTGTGCGTGTCGCTTGCGGTAGGTTTCTAGGAATCGTGCGATGCGCGAGATGGCCTCGCGCAGATCATCTTCATGGGGCAGAAAGACAATGCGGAAATGGTCCGAACTGGGCCAGTTGAAGCCGCTGCCTTGCACCAGCAATACCTTGGTTTCCTGCAGCAGCTCGTTGATGAACTGCTGGTCGTCCTGAATGGGATACATCGCCGGATCCAGGCGCGGGAACATGTAAAGCGCCGCACTGGGTTTGACGCAACTCACCCCCGGAATGGCCGTGATGAGTTCGTAGGCCAGGTCACGCTGGCGGCGCAGGCGACCACCCTCCTTCACCAAGTCGTTGATGCTCTGGTAGCCGCCCAAAGCCGTCTGAATGGCCCACTGGCCCGGCACGTTGGCGCACAGGCGCATCGACGAGAGCATGTTGAGGCCCTCGATGTAGTCACGAGCCGGTTTCTTGTCGCCCGAGACCACCAACCAGCCCGCCCGGTAACCGCACGAGCGGTAGCTCTTGGACAGCGAGTTGAAGGTGAGCGTGAGCACGTCATTGGAGAGCGAGCCAATGGCGGTGTGCTTCACGCCGTCAAACAAGACCTTGTCGTACACCTCGTCCGCGAAGATGACCAGACCGTGCTCACGGGCCAGGGTCACGATGCCCTTGAGCAGTTCGTCCGAGTACAGCGCACCCGTGGGGTTGTTGGGGTTGATGACCACAATGCCCTTGGTGTTGGGCGTGATCTTCGCGCGGATGTCTTTCAGATCGGGCATCCAGCCATTGGATTCGTCGCACAGGTAATGCACCGGCGTGCCCCCCGACAAACTCACCGCAGCCGTCCACAGCGGGTAATCGGGAGCGGGCAGCAACAACTCGTCACCGTCGTTGAGCAAGGCGTTGGTGGCCATCACGATCAACTCGCTGGCGCCATTGCCCAGGTAGATGTCTTCCAGCGTCACCCCCTGGATGCCTTGCTGCTGGGTGTAGTGCATGACCGCCTTGCGTGCCGCAAAGATGCCCTTGCTGTCCGAATACGCGGCCGCATTGGGCAGGTTGCGGATCATGTCCTGCTGGATTTCCTCGGGCGCGTCAAACCCGAACACGGCCAGGTTGCCGATGTTGAGCTTGATGATCTTGTGCCCTTCCTCCTCCATTTGTCGCGCGCGATCGAGCACCGGCCCCCGGATGTCGTAGCACACGTTGGCAAGCTTGGCGGATTTTTGAATGGGCTTCAAAGCGTTTCCCTCGGGGCTTTTCGGGTGAAAACCTATAATTTGACCACAGAACATGCCTGGTTTTGGTGCCAGGTCCCGCTTCACTGCGTCTTTGCCACAAGTCTTGTCGCCCCATCATGAAACTGCAGCCCGACCGCTTGGACACCCTGGCCGTGACCGGATATGGACCGGGCTGGATTGCCGTCAATGGCGAGCGTCACCAGCACAGCCTGCTCATCACCTCGAAGGGACTGCTGCAACCCTGGCGCCCCACCACCTTTGACACGCTCGAGCCCGCGGATTTTGCAATGCTCACCGAGCTGGGCGTCGAATTGGCCGTGTTTGGCAGTGGCTCCCGGCTGCGTTTCATCCCCCCGGCCTGGCAGGCGCCACTGATGGCGTGCCGCCTGGGCCTGGAAATCATGGACACCCCGGCCGCGTGCCGCACCTACAACATCCTGGCCGGAGAAGGTCGACCCGTGGCGGCTTTGCTGCTGCTGGAACCCGCCTGAACGACCTGCACCCCAGGGGGCCTTCGTCAGGGGCCGCGCCAGTCCCGGATTAGGTTAAAATGCGGGATTGCCTAGTCGTCGCCAGCCAGTCACTGTGTACGGCGCTGCGCAGGCCTCTCACAATCGAACCTTGAAGTCCCATGGCGATCGTTGTCAACAAACCCATCCCCGAATTCGAAGCCATCGCCACGGGCGGCATCAAAGTCACCCATCATTCCCACCATGGGAAAACGCTGGTGCTGTACTTCTACCCCAAGGACAACACCCCTGGCTGCACCACCGAGGCGATGCAGTTCCGTGACAAGTACAAAGACTTCGTCAAGGCGGGTGCCGTGGTGTTTGGCGTCTCCCGCGACAACATGAAGTCGCACGACGACTTCAAGACCAAGCTCGAGTTGCCGTTCGAGCTCATCGCCGACACGGAAGAAAAAATGTGCCATATGTTCGGTGTGGTCAAAAACAAGATCATGTACGGCAAGAAGGTCAAGGGCATCGAGCGCAGCACCTTCCTCATCGGTCCTGACGGCGTGTTGCGCCAGGAGTGGCGTGGCCTGAAAGTGCCCGGCCATGTGGACGAGGTGCTCAAGGCCGTGAAAGACCTCAAAAAAGCCACCGCCGCCGCCTGAATTTCGGCTCGATGTCATTGACCTGTTACAGACAGGCGTTATGATGGTTTCATGACTCTGGTTCTTGCTCAGCAAGCATCCCCCCGACAAAGCCGCCCGCGCCGCAGGGCGGCTTTTTCTTTGGCCAATGCCTCTGTTGCCTGTCCTCGGGTCACCTCCGTTTGTTTCATTGATTGCTGAACTCCATGCCCCTGCCCCCCGCTCCCGCCAAACGTGCCGCTCTGCTCCGAGTGGATGATTTCAGCAGCCCCGCGCGTGGCACCTCCTCGAACCGGAAATCGGCCACCCGCGCAGTGGAAAGTCCGGTGCCTGAAAAACCCCAAGCCCTGGACCTGTTCGAGCGCGGAGGGGGGGACATCGCCGAACTCGAGGTCGAACTCGACGCCGCCCCCGCCGCCAATACCGCTTCCGCCAAGGCCGGCCCGGCCAACCGTGGGGGTCGCGCCAGCTCTTCGCCGGGCAACAAGACCACCAAGCGCAGCAGCCCAGCCGCGGCCGGTAAGCGCCAGCGCACCGTGGGACCCACCAAATTGTTCGTGCTGGACACCAACGTGCTGATGCACGACCCCATGTCCCTCTTCCGCTTTGAAGAACACGACATCTTCCTGCCCATGATCGTGCTGGAGGAGTTGGACAGCAATAAAAAGGGCATGACCGAGGTGGCACGCAATGCTCGCCAGGCCAGCCGCATGCTCGATGCGCTGGCCGCCACGCAAGGCGCTGACATTGCTCAGGGGCTGTCACTGGACAGCACTGGTCACCTGGAGGGGGGCGGACGCCTGTACTTCCAGACCCAGGCCATCGACCAGAAGTTGCCACTGAGCCTGCCCCAGGGCAAAGCGGACAACCAGATCCTGGGCGTGGTGCAGTCCCTGCGTGACCAGCACGCGCCGCGTGAAGTGGCCCTGGTGTCCAAAGACATCAACATGCGCATCAAGGCGCGCGCCCTGGGTCTGCACGCCGAGGACTATCAAAACGACAAAACCCTGGAGGACGGCGACCTGCTCTACTCTGGCGCACTGGCCCTGCCCCCCGACTTCTGGATTCGCCACGGCAAGACCGTGGAGAGCTGGCAATCCGGCAGCCACACGTTTTACCGGCTGTCGGGCCCCATCGTGCCCAGCCTGCACATCAACCAGTTTGTGTTTTTCGAGGCACCAGGCGAGCCCAGCCTGTACGCGCGCGTCACCGAAATACGCGGCAAGACGGTGGTGCTCAAAACCCTCAAAGAGTTCAATCACCTGAAGAACGCCATCTGGGGCGTGACGGCTCGCAACCGCGAGCAAAACTTCGCACTCAACCTGTTGATGGACCCAGAGATCGACTTCGTCACCCTGGCCGGCACAGCCGGTACCGGCAAGACGCTGCTGGCCCTGGCTGCTGGCCTGACCCAGGTGCTCGACGACCGTCGTTACACCGAGATCATCATGACCCGCGCCACAGTGAGCGTGGGCGAGGACATCGGTTTCCTGCCCGGCACCGAGGAAGAAAAAATGGGTCCCTGGATGGGCGCCCTCGACGACAACCTGGAAGTGCTGGCCAAGACCGAGACCAGCGCCGGCGAATGGGGCCGTGCCGCCACCAACGAATTGATCCGCAGCCGCATCAAGATCAAGAGCATGAACTTCATGCGCGGGCGCACGTTCATGAACAAGTACGTCATCATCGACGAGGCGCAAAACCTCACGCCCAAGCAGATGAAGACGCTCATCACCCGCGCCGGACCGGGCACCAAGATCATCTGCATGGGCAACCTCGCCCAGATCGACACCCCCTACCTCACCGAGGGCTCATCGGGCCTGACGTTTGCGGTCGACAAGTTCAAGGGCTGGCCGCATGGCGGACACATCATGCTGGCGCGCGGCGAGCGTTCACGCCTGGCGGACTTTGCCAGCGAAGCATTGTGAGCGGATGCCGGGCGCCGCTGTCTCAGGCGCGCTCGGTTCACCACGGCCACTCGGGGACCGGGGCCATCAATAGTCTGCGCCCCCCGAGGCGAGCGACTCGAACTTGGTGATGGGCTTCAGGAAGGCCAGCTTCACCGTGCCGGTGGGGCCGTTACGCTGCTTGCCGATGATGACCTCGGCCACACCCGGCTCCTTGCTGTCCTTGTTGTAGTAGTCATCGCGGTAGATGAACATGATGACGTCGGCATCTTGCTCGATGGCGCCCGATTCGCGCAGGTCGCTCATCATGGGACGCTTGTCGGTGCGTTGCTCCACGCTTCGGTTGAGCTGAGAGAGCGCAATCACCGGGCACTGCAGCTCCTTGGCCAGCATCTTCAAGCCGCGCGAGATTTCGCCCAGCTCGGTGGCGCGGTTGTCGCCGCCGTCACTGGAGCTGCCGGACATCAACTGCAAATAGTCCACCACGATCAGGCCGAGCTTGCCGCACTGGCGCGAGAGGCGGCGTGCATTGGCACGCAGCTCGCTGGGCGTGAGGCCTGGCGTCTCGTCGATATGCAGCGACACATTGCGCAATTTCTCGATGGCCTCGGTCAGGCGCGGCCATTCATCATCGCTGAGCTTGCCGGTGCGCAGATGGCCCTGGTCGATACGACCAATCGAGCCCACGATACGCACCGCCAGTTGAGACGCACCCATTTCCATCGAAAACACGGCCACCGGCAAGCCTTCTTGCACGGCCACGTTCTCGGCAATGTTGATCGCGAGTGCCGTCTTGCCCATGGAGGGACGCGCAGCCAGCACGATCAGGTCACCGGGCTGCATGCCCGAGGTCATGCGATCAAAGTCATGAAAGCCCGTGGGCACGCCGGTGATGTCGTTCGGGTTTTGCGACATCTCCTCCACCCGGTCGAGCAGCTCCACCACCAGCGAGTTCATCGACTGGAAGCCCTGCTTCATGCGCGAGCCTTCTTCCCCGATGTGGAAGATTTTTTGTTCGGCCTCATCGAGGATCTGCGCCACCGGTCGTCCCTTGGGGCTGAAAGCGGTGGTGGCGATCTCGTCGCTGGCCGTCACGAGTTTGCGCAGGATGGCGCGCTCGCGCACGATCTCGCCATAGCGGCGAATGTTGCTGGCGCTGGGCACGTACTGCGCCAGCGAGTTGAGATAAGCCAGGCCGCCGACCTCATCGGCCTTGCCCAGGCTTTGCAGGTGTTCAAAGACGGTGATGACGTCGGCCGGTCGGCTGCTGTTGATGAGGCCAGCGATCGCGGAGAACACCAGGCGGTGTTCGTAACGGTAAAAGTCTGAGTCGGTGACCAGATCGCCGACGCGGTCCCAGGCGCTGTTGTCGAGCAGAAGGCCCCCGAGCACGCTGGACTCGGCTTCGAGCGAGTGCGGCGGTATGCGCAACTGCGCCACCTGATGATCAGGATAGGTGTCTTCCTCGAAGCTGGGCATTACCGCTGACATGGGGATCCTTGAAAGTATCAATGCTACGGGCTTATGTGCGCTACGTCACCGGATAAGTCTGTGGATAAGTGGTTGATTTTGAGTGGGCAACTTGATAGTTCTCCGAGCAAGAGTTTTCTCGGAGTAAGAGTTTTCTCGGAGTAAGAGTTTTCTCGGAGTAAGAGTTTTCTCGGAGTAAGAGTTTTCTCGGAGTAAGAGTTTTCTCCGACAGAGTGCGTGCGAGGAGGGGGAAGCTCGCCCGCCTCAGACGGCAGGCCGATTCGTTGGTCGAGCTCCCCCCTCCTCACACGCCACTGGAATCGAAAGACTTCGATCGTGTCCAACGTCCGAACACCTGAAGGCCTGTGATTCGGGGTGGACCTGACCAACGAATCGGCTCGCCGTCTGAGGCGGGCAGGTCTGCCCCGAAGCGCGGACCGTGCAACGCCAAGGTCA
>CANFMY010000097.1 GCA_947448375.1 Comamonadaceae bacterium
ATTTAAAGTGCGCTGTACATTTGGGGGGTGCAACAATCTTGTGTTCAAATCTGTCTCCCAGCGGATTTGGATCGAAACCGAAGAATTCTCGAACTCTTGGCACCTTGATACCCCCCGATTTTTGGCACAGAATGCCCCGGTCCTGGACAGCTAAATGTTTGGCATAAGCGATTAGTTTCCCTCTTGCCAAAGTCTAAAATAAGGCTATGTTTGGCATATGAAATCGTCCTGTAACCCGCATGGATATTGACTTCTGACGCGGGCCTGTCACGCCGGGGGTCGCGGGTTCGAGCCCCGTCCACTCCGCCATTAAGTTAGTAAAAATGCGCCCTCGGGCGCATTTTTCATTTCTACCCACCAATTTACCCGCCAGTGGGTTTGCCCTGTTTCGGTCTTGACGGACTAGTGGGGTAGATGATTTCTTGAAGGGGGATCCCCTTCAAAATCCAGCCTACGCTGCCCCCACCGTACCCTGACCAGCTACTTGATCAAGGGGTTAAATCAAACCAGCAGTAGCCCAACTGTCTGTGCTCTATCGCACATACCAGCCACTCGTTTAGACCAATGACCGAAAACGCTAGCCATGTTCGCTGGCGAATGAACCGGTCCACACGCGCCATCCGCAATTAAACAGTTGGTCGAGCAATTTCGATGAGCCCAGGGCATACACTGACCTGCGTCTCTGATAGCAAGTCCGCTATTGACCCCATTCATCTGGAAGGCCCAATGAATCCCCTGATGAACCAGTGCCTGGAAACGCTGCCCGACAGCGATTTTGAATTGCTGCGGCCGCATTTGCAGTTGATGTCGCTGAGCACGGGCCAGACGCTGTATGAGGCGTTTTCTCGGCCAGACAAGTTGTATTTCCCCATCAATGCCCTGATCGCCATCAGAAAAGACACGCCAGACGGTTTGTCGATCGATTCGGCAACGATTGGTTATGAGGGGGTGATAGGCATCGCGAGTCTGACGGGAAACTCATACTCTCACGCCATCGTCGCCGAACCTGGGCTGGCCTATCAACTGGATCGATTGCATGTGCAGCGCTTGATTGATGTGCACCCCATGATCACCAAAATGTGCATGCAGGCTTCTCAACTGGTGATCCGAAAAATTTCCATGGAGTTGCTGTGCAATCACTACCATCAAATTCCACAGCGTTTGGCCAGATGGATATTGACCCGACATGATTACCTGCTGGCTGACAGCCTGTCTGTGACCCATCAGGCCATCTCCGATTCCTTGGGCATCCGGCGCGAAGCCGTCTCCCTGACGCTTGCCAACTTGTCGGGCGTCCGAGTTTCACGCGGCCACCTGGACATCACGGACCGCACTGCACTGGAACATCAGAGTTGTGAATGCTATTTCCACCTCAAGCAAGTGCACCCGAATCAAACGTTGCTGGCTTTTTGACTTACCATCGCCTTTGGCGATTAGGACACACAATGACCGAAGTAGATTTCCAGCAGATCACCGCCTATCAACGCTACAAGTTGATGGCCAGCCTGATCGTTCCCCGTCCCATTGCACTGGTCACCACCTTGGGCAAGAACGGGGTGGTCAATGCGGCACCGTTCTCCATGTTCAACATGGTGGGGGAGGATCCCCCCATCCTGATGCTCAGCATCAACCGGCTGACCGACGGGCGGCTCAAAGACACGGCCGCCAATATTCTGGAGAGTCGCGAGTTTGCGGTTCACCTCACCGACGAGCCCATGGCCAAACAAATGCACGCCTGTGGCGAGGCGCTGCCATCGCATTTGAGTGAACTCACTCACGTCGGATTCACCTCCACGCCTTCGCACACCATTCGACCGCCCCGGATTGTGCAGGCGCCGGTCGCCTTTGAGTGTGTCTTGCACGAAACACTGGAAACCGATAGCCGGTATGTCTTCATCGGCCGAATTCAGTGGATGGCCGCGCGCGAGGGTCTGATTGACACCGAGGCCTGGCGCGTGAATTTACGCGATTACCATCCGGTGGCCCGTTTCGGCGCGAGTTTTTACACCACCAGCCGCGAGCGTTTTGCCATCGAGGACGGTCCTGGTCAGGCGGCTGCCAGGTCCACGGTCATCGACTCGTTATAGGCGTTGATCCCACCGCGGGGGTGAGGTCAACGCCGAGCTTCCATCCCGGGTTGGGTGGGGCCGATCAGACGACCACTTCCACCTTGGCCCGCTTGGCCACCTTGGTCCAGGTGTCGATCTGGCCCTGGATGAGTTTGACGAACTCATCGCCCACCACCGGGTTTTTGCGCGGAAGAGTTTGCAGTTCTTCCAAGCGATGCGCGATATCGGGTTTGGCCAAGATCTCGGGCATCAAGGTGGCGAGCTTTTGTGCAATCGGCGCCGGCAAGTTCTTGGGCGCGGACAGGCCGAGCCATTGCGATCCGGTCATCGAGCCAAATCCCAGCTCGGCGAAGGTGGGAATCGAGGGCAGGGCGGGCAGGCGCTGAGGGGTTGACACCGCCAGGGCACGCAAGGAACCCGCCTTGAGCTGCGCGACGTTGGTGGTGATGGGATCAAACAGGCTGTCGATCTGGCCGCTCAGCAGGTCTTGCATGGCGGGTGCGCTGCCTTGGTAGGGCACGTGGTCGTGTTGGGGGGCCGGTCCCTCGATCTTCAACAGTTCGCCATACAAATGGTTGGCAGAGCCGATGCCTGAGGTGCCATAGCGCACCGGTTTGGTTTTGGCGGCCGCGATGTACTGAGCCAGGGTCTGGAAGGGCGATTGCGCGCGCACCAGGATGACCATGGGCGCTTCCACCAGCATGGCCAGATGACTGAAGTCGGACACCGGGTCAAAGGGCATGACGCTGCGGGTCGCTGCGGCATAAATATGAACGGACGCGTGGCTCACGAGCAGCGAGTACCCATCGGCTGGCTGACGGGAGATGTATTCGGTACCAATCAGGCCCCCGGCGCCGGCTTTGTTTTCAACCACCACGGTTTGTCCCAGGGCTTGAGACAAGTGAGGCGCCATCAGGCGAGAGACGGTGTCCACCAGACCGCCAGGGGGGAATTGTGCGATCAACCTGACCGGACCTCGGGTCGGCCAGGCGGCGCTTTGGGCGCCCACCCAGGTCGGGACAGAAAGGCTTGCGCCTGCGGCAGCAAGCATCAGATGACGACGTTTCATGCAAAGACCCCTTTCAAGCTAATAAAACCATCCATTCCACAATGGAGTGCAGAATCCATGCCACGCGGCTGAACTGAGGATGGAACGGTAATTGCGCTGGGGCAGGGGGAAAATGACGCGTGTTGCGTTGACCCATGGCCCACCATGCACTGACGAAGTGCTTGAAGGCGGGTCGGCATTTTTCAAATAGGTGCAGCGCCGTCGAGGCTGCACCAAATTGGCGTTTTCAAACGGGCGATCCCTGTCGCCCCCACTTTCACCAGGAATTCACGATGTCTGATCCAAAGCCACAGTACCTGGGCGTTTTGCCCGACCATGGCAGATTCCCCTACAGTGCCATCACGCAACGGGATACCTATCGATGGCCCAACGGCTCAGGCCTGGCGGTGTATCTCGCGCTCAACATCGAGCACTTCGCCTTCGGCCAGGGCATGGGGGCTGCCATCGGTCCACTGTCGCCTCAACCCGATGTGCTCAATTACAGCTGGCGTGAGTACGGCAACCGCGTGGGGGCCTGGCGCTGCCTGGACTTGTTTCGCCAACTCGACTTGCCCTTTGCCTCGCTCATCAACACCGCGCTCTACGACCATTGCCCGGAGTTGGTCCAGGCTTGTGTTGACCAGGGGTCGGAATTGGTGGGGCATGGACACAGCAACGCCGAACGACAGGGCGGGTGGCACGAGGACGACGAAAAGCAGATGCTGCAGATGTGTGCCGACCTCATGCAGCGCCACAGCGGTTGTCGCCCCACCGGCTGGCTTTCGCCCTGGATCAGCGAGAGCCTGGTCACACCCGACCTGCTAGCCGAGACCGGCTACACCTACACACTCAACTGGTGTCATGACGATCAGCCCATCCGCATGAGCACCCGAAACGCCCAAGGCCTCTGGTCAGTGCCCTATCCCCAAGAGCTCAACGACATCCCCATGATCGTCGCGCGTCAAATGGATGGCAAAGACTTTGCCCAGATGCTGATCGATCAGCTCGATGAAATGCTGGAGCAATCGTGCCATCAACCGCTGGTGATGGGGATTGCCTTGCATCCGTATTTGGTGGGGCAACCTTATCGCCTGCGACATCTGCGCCGCGCCTTGCAGCATCTGGCCCAGGCACGCCGGGATGGCTTGGTCTGGGTGACGACCCCCGGAGAGATTGCGCAGCAGGCCACGCAACGGAGTGTGTAGGTCCATTCAAATATGAGGCCGTGTGTGTGCTGGCGAACAGGGTTTCAGTGGTAACGTCGGGTACAACGCAAGGTCTTCACCTGTCTTCGCCTACCTCACTCACCCATAGAACGCCTCACATGGACCACACCGGGATCGACAAGCTTCAGACTCAAGTCAACAAATTGCAGCTTGAATTTGCGGACCTCAAACAGATTCACCTCGACACCAAGAGCCAATACGCGACGTCTTTGACGGTGCTGCGGGACTCGACGGCCCATGCCTCGAATGCCGCACAACAAGCGGCCAAGGCGGCGGAGCACTCGGTGCTGTGTTCGGAAAAATGCGTTCAAGCCGCTCAGAAGGCTTCCGAAATTCCCCTGGTGGAAGCCGTCATGGCGGCCTCTGAGGCGGCAACCCAAGCCGCACAATCTGCGCTGGAGAGTGCGGCATCGGCGGCCTCTGCGGCAGCTTCGGCGGCCATGGCTGTGGCGCATCATGCAGAGGACGCCTCCACCACGGCAACGTCGATCGCGGCTGAAGCTTCGAGGAAGGCGGCTCAGTTTGCGGCGCAAGCGGTGGCGCTCTCGAACAAGGCCAGAGATTTTGCAGATCAGGCCCTTCTCAAGAAAGCATAATCCGCTGGTTTGATGTCAGGATAATGCCCTGTATCGCCCGCGTGCATGGCACTGGACAAAGGTCCAAGTGTCATCGTCATGACATCATAATGTCATATGCTACGTGAACTCCAGGCGCAACCCACGCCTGCTCAGTCACCCTGGTTGTCCGCAGAATGAAAAACGATACCCTTTTGGCCGCCATCGATTTGGGGTCAAACAGTTTTCGCCTCGAAATCGGCCGTTTGTCGCATGGGCAAATCCACCGGGTCGAATACCTCAAGGAAACGGTCCGGCAGGGCAATGGTCTGGACAGCGAACGTCTGCTCAGCGATGAGGCCATGCAGCGCGGCTGGGAATGCCTGGCGCGTTTTGCCGAGCGTCTCTCGGGTTTCAAGAAACAACAGGTTCGGGCCGTGGCCACCCAGACTCTGCGTGAGGCCCGCAACCGAGACACCTTTCTCACGCGCGCCCAGCACCTGTTGGGCTTTCCGATCGAAGTGATCTCTGGACGAGAAGAAGCCCGCTTGATCTACCAGGGGGTCGCCCATCTGCTGCCTCAAACCGACGACCGGCGTCTGGTCATTGATATCGGTGGGCGCTCCACCGAGCTGATTCTGGGGCAGGGTCTGGATGCCAGCGTGACGGAGTCCTACCGGGTAGGCAGCGTGGCCTGGAGCATGAAGTACTTCCGCCACGGGCAACTCGATGAAGCCTCGTTTGACCGGGCCGAAATCGCCGCCAAGGCCATTCTGGATGAGGCCTTGAGTCTGGTTCCCCGACACGCCTGGGATGTGGCCTATGGTTCGTCCGGAACGGTCGGGGCTGTGGGCGATATTTTGTCGGTGGCGGGCTGGAGCCAGGGCATCATTGACCGCGAGGGATTGGCCTGGCTCAAGCGTTGCATGCTGCGGGCACAGAACACGGACAAGCTGCGACTCGAAGGGCTCAAAGAAGACCGGCGCGCCGTGATCGGGGGCGGTGTCAGCGTGCTGATGGCGCTCTTCGATTTGCTGGACATCGAGGTCTTGCACGTCGCCGAAGGCGCACTGCGACACGGTGTCTTGTTTGACAAGCTTGACCGCGAAGACGAGCACGAGGACGTGCGAGCCACCACCGTGCGACGCCTGCAAAAGAATTTTGGCGTGGACGTGGCGCAAGCCGAACGGGTGCGTCGCGTGGCATCGGCCCTGTTGTCTCAACTCTCGCTCGATGTGTCTGACCACGACAATCTGCGCTTCCGTCGCAAACTCGAATGGGCCGCCCAATTGCATGAAGTGGGCACACTCATTGCGCACAGTGACTATCACAAGCATGGCGCCTACATCCTCGACAACTCCGACGCCACCGGGTTTGCCGTCTCGGAACTGCACCGGCTGAGCTTGCTGGTCCTGGGGCATCGGGGCAAATTGCGAAAACTCAACGTGGACTTTGATGACGAAGCCTTTGCGATGCAGTTGATGTGCTTGCGACTGTCTGTCATTCTGTGCCACGCTCGCCGCGACCCCGACGACCAGTCCTTGCAATTGAGTTGTTCGGGAACGCCTGACCGTCAGTTCACGTTGGTGCTACCGGCAGCCTGGGCCCGTCAATATCCGCAGTCGGCGCATTTGCTGAGCGAAGAAGTTCAGGCCTGGCAAAAAACCACCTGGACGCTGGAACTGCAAACGCATTAGAGCCAGGTCATCAGGATCCGGTCATCAGGGACCGGCCCGATCAAGGTGCGGCGTAAAGCTTCATCAAGGTGGCTTGGGCGCTGACACCACGCCGTGGCCCCGATGGGGTCTTGGACGACACAGCCAGCGACTTGTAGCTGCCGTCGGGTTGCAACCCCCAGGCGTTCTGGGTATCGGCCAGGTAGTTGCCCAGGCACTCGGCGATGATGCGGTCGCGCAAGCTGGGGTCTTTCACGGGCCAGGCAATCTCGATGCGACGGACCATGTTGCGGTTCATCCAGTCTGCGCTGGACAAATACAACTCCGTGTCATCTCCCACTTGAAACAGATAGACACGGGTGTGTTCCAGCATGCGACCAATGATGGATCGGACCCGAATGCGCTCAGTCAGTCCCGGCACCCGCGCGGGCAAAATGCACGCGCCCCTCACGATCAGATCAATGTGCGCGCCTTGCTGATTGGCGGTGATGAGCGCTTGCACCAGGCGCTCATCGGTGAGCGAGTTCATCTTGGCCACGATGCGCGCGGGCAGTCCAGCCTGTGCAGCCTTGCCCACCCGGTGGATGGCGTCGATGAACCGATCGTGCAGTTTGAAGGGTGCCACCCACAGATGGCGCAGGGGGGGCAAACGATTCTGGCTGGCGACATGCATGAACAACTGGTCAATATCGCGCGTGATGTCGGCGTCGCACGTCATGTGGCCCAGGTCGGTGTAGGCTTTGGCGGTTCGGCTGTTGTAGTTGCCCGTGGACAGATGCGCATAGCGGCGCAGACGCCGACCTTCGCGTCGCGTCACCAGCAGCATCTTGGCGTGCGTTTTCAAGCCCACCACGCCGTACACCACCTGGGCTCCCACCGCCTCGAGCTGCTCGGCCGAGCCAATGTTGGCCTCTTCATCAAAGCGGGCCTTCAACTCCACAATCACCGTCACTTCCTTGCCGCGCAGGACCGCCTCGCGCAACAAGTCCATCAGTTCCGAATTGGCGCCGGTTCGGTAGATGGTCTGCTTGATGGCCAGCACATGGGGGTCTTGTACCGCTTCGCGCAGAAAATCCAGCACACCGTCGAAACTCTCAAACGGGTGGTGCATCAGCACATCACCTTGCTGCAAACGCTCGAAAATCGACTGCCCCTTGACCAACTGAACCGGATACGACGCTCGGTAGGGCGGGAACATCAAGGCGGGTTTGTTGACGAGGTCGATCAACTGGCTCAAGCGCACCAGGTTGACGGGGCCGTGCACGCGAAAGAGGGCGGTGCTGGGCAAATTGAACTGTTTGAGCAAAAAGTTCGAGAGGTATTCGTCACAGCCGGAGGACACTTCAAGTCGAACGGCGCGCCCAAAGTGACGCTGTGCCAGTCCCTGCCGCAGGGCCTTGCGAAGATTGCTGGCGTCTTCCTCGTCAACCGACAGGTCTGAATCCCGGGTCAGGCGAAATTGCGAGAAATCGCCCACACGTCGGCCGGGAAACAAATCTTTCAGATGTGCGCGAATCATGCTGGAAAGCGACACCAGCAAGGTGTCGCCATCGGACACCCGATCGGGCATTCGAATCAGTCGCGGCAACACACGGGGCACTTTGACGATCGCGATCTCGTTGGTGCGTCCAAAGGCATCCGACCCGCTGAGCCTGACGATGAAATTCAGCGACTTGTTGGCCACCTGTGGAAACGGATGCGCCGGGTCCAGCCCCACCGGCATCAACAGGGGTTTGATCTCCTGGTCAAAGTAACGCTTGACCCAGCGATGTTGCGCCGCGTTGCGGTCGGCATGCGAGACGATGCGAATGCCTGCCTTGGCCAATGCGGGGATCAACTGCTCGTTGTAGACCTCGTACTGGCTGTGCACCAACTCATGAGCCTGTTGGGAAATAGCCTGGTAAGTCTCACGGCTAAAACCGGCCTGGCGGTGGCGGTCCTGCATGGCCCGCAAGTGCAGCGCCATGCGCACTTCAAAAAACTCGTCGAGGTTGGACGACACGATGCAGAGGTAGCGCAAGCGCTCCAGCACGGGAACATCTGCGCGCCGTGCCCAGGACAGCACACGTTCGTTGAACTGCAGGGTGCTATGGTCTCGATCGATCAGGGTAGGGGTCACAGGCGGTATCAGTGTCGGCGTGGCAAATTCTGCCTTCAGCATAACGTTATTTGTGTGACATCCAGATGACAAAATGATGTCGACCAATCGGGTGGTCATGAGGAGTTGTTTGTCACAAAAATGCCATTTTCCGTGCCTACAGTGTTCCTGATTGCCACCCCACTTCATTCTTTATCTCTCGACCATGAGCCACCCCTTCCCGCCTCCCGAAGACAGCAACGATTCCGCTAATCCAAACATCCATCACATCTCGACGCCCTCGCGTCGCCAGGTGCTGAAAGGGGGGTGGGCGGCCATGAGCGCGCAAGTGTTTGCCGCCATGGGGTTGAGTGCCTGTGCCACGACTGGGCAGGGCCCGCGGGCCGCTCTAGGCTTCAAGCCGGTTGGGGTCAACACCCTCGATCAGGTGACTGTGCCCGAGGGCTACGAAGCCCAGGTGCTGGTGCCCTGGGGCGAACCCGTGGGGTTGTCAGGCGAGGACCCCGCCTTCAAATGGGACGCTTCGAACACCGCGGCGGAGCAAGCCGCTCAACTGGGCATGCACCACGATGGCATCCAGTTCCTTCCATTGCCTGCACTGGGCACCGGTTTGCTCGTCATCAACCACGAATACACCGACGACGGCTTGCTGCACCGCGATGGCATGGCCACCTGGTCGGCCGAGAAGGTGCGCAAATCTCAGGCTGCCCACGGACTGAGCATCGTCGAGGTCACGCAAGAACAGGGCCGGTGGCGTTCCGTGCGCCCGTCGCCCTACGCACGACGCATCACCGCCCATACGCCCATGCATTTTTCAGGCCCTGCTGCGGGGCATTCCCTGCTGCGCACCGCAGCCGATCCGCAGGGCATGTCGCCGTTGGGCACCTTCAACAACTGCGGCAACGGCCTGACCCCCTGGGGCACCGTGCTGACCACCGAAGAAAACTTCATCGGCTACTTCAATGGCCCGGCCCAACCGGATGCCCATGGCAAACGCTGGGGTCTTCGCAGCGGCGGTGCCGGCTATCGCTGGCACGAACACGATGCCCGCTTTGACGCCACCCGACACCCCAACGAGCCGAACCGCTTTGGCTGGTTGGTGGAGATCGATCCACAGGACCCGAGCTCGGTGCCGGTCAAGCGCACCGCCCTGGGACGTGGTTCACATGAAGCCGCACGCATCGTGCTCACCCAGGATGGCCGCGCGGTGGTGTACTCGGGGGAGGATGCACGTTTTGAGTACATCTACAAATTCGTCAGCCGCGACCGCATGCAGCCGGGTGGCGCCAAAGCCAACCTCCATCTGCTGGACCATGGCACCTTGTATGTAGCTCGTTTTGATGCCAACGGGCGCGGTCAATGGTTGCCCCTCACGCATGGCAGTCATCCACTCGATGCTGCCCATGGCTTCCAGGATACCGGCGAGGTGTTGGTCAAGAGCCGTCAAGCCTCCGATGCGCTGGGCGCCACCAAGATGGACCGACCCGAGTGGATCGAGGTGGATCAGCAAGGTTGGGTGTATGTCACGCTGACCAACAACACCAGCCGTGGTGTCGGGAACAACCCGGGCGTGGACGCCGCCAACCCGCGTGCCAACAACAGCATGGGCCACATCATCCGCTGGAAAGAGTCGGGGGATTTCGACGCCACGAGTTTTGACTGGAATCATCTCGTGCTCGCCGGGGACCCTGCACAATCGCGCCCGCAAGCGCAGGGCAATATCCGGGGCGACGCCTTCGCCTGTCCCGATGGCTTGTGGGTGGACACGCGTGGCGTGTTGTGGATTCAGACCGACATCAGCAGCAACACCATTGCGAAAGGCGAGATGAGTGGTGTGGGGCACAACGCACTCCTGGCCCTGGATCCTCGTTCGGGCGAGGTGCGGCGTTTTCTGGTCGGCCCCGCCGGTTGTGAAATCACCGGCATGACCGGCACACCCGATGGCACGACCGTGTTCGTCAACATTCAGCACCCCGGCGAAAGTCCCAGCGAACGCAGTGACCCCAAGCAGCCACGTCAATATTCCAATTGGCCGGACTTCCGCCCCGACGGTCGTCCGCGTTCGGCCACTTTGGCCATTCGTAAACGTGATGGTGGGGTGGTGGGCACCTGAACGAGGCACCTGAACGTGGCACCTGAACAGGCCCCTGAACAAAGCGACCCGTTCAGGTGTCTGAGCGCGCCTCAACGCTCGGGCAGTCGAGTGTTCCGTGCGGGTACCAGGTGATTGACAAACTGACGTGTCGCCTCAGCCCAACTGAAGCACTCGGATTGGGCGCGCGCTTGCGAGCGCGGCACCAGCAACGCACGTTGCGCTGCTGAGGCGAGGTCTTCGGACAAGACGCCGCCCTTGGCCGTGTCCGGGTCGTCATCTTCCACGCCCAGCACCTCCCAGGGTCCGTCCACCGGGAACGCCGCCACCGGTGTTCCGCACGCCATGGCCTCCAGCATCACCAACCCGAAGGTTTCGTGACGACTCGGAAACACGAACACATCTGAAGCCGCATACAAGCGTGCCAACTCAGGCCGAGAGACCAAGCCCAGCCACAGCGCGTCGGGACTGTCACGCCGCAAGGTGCTTTCCAGCGGGCCAACGCCGCAGATCACCTTGCTGCCGTGCCAGGGCATGTCGATGAAGGTCTTGATGTTTTTCTCGTAGGAGATACGTCCGACATACATGGCAATCGGGCGTTTGAGGTCCTTGAACTGCGGATGCTCCTGCACCTGTGCGTGGTAGTCAAACAATTGCTCGTCGACCCCGTGAGTCCAGGCGCGCAAGCGCGTGAATCGACGGGCGGTCAACAAATTGCGGACCGCCAGGGTGGGCACCATCACCCCATGAGAGCGCGAATGAAACAACCTGAACAAGGCATAGCCCAATGCCAACGGTACACGGGCTGCTGCTTTGAGAATTTCAGGGAACCGGGTGTGAAACGCTGTGGTGAAAGCCAAGCGATGCCGCAGACAGTAGCGCCGTGCCGCCCATCCCAAGGGCCCCTCGGTTGCCACGTGGATGGCTTCAGGCTCAAAG
>CANFMY010000098.1 GCA_947448375.1 Comamonadaceae bacterium
ATGGCGATGGTAGGCGCCACGTGAAACACCATGTCGGTGGTGGAGGCGCTTTGCATCACCTGACCATTCAGGCGCGACTCGATGTGCAGCCCCACACAGCCCCCGGGCAATTCGTCAGCGGGCACCAGCCAGGGGCCGAAGCCGCCGGTGGCATCGAAATTCTTACCGACGGTCCATTGCGTGGTCTTGCGTTGATAGTCGCGGAAGGAACCATCGTTGAAGCAGGCGGAGGCGAACACGTGCTGGAGAGCATCCGCCTCGCTCACATTGCGTGCGGTGCGGCCAATCACCAGGGCCAGTTCGGCTTCATAGTCGAGCGCGGTGGACACCGCGGGGATGGGAATGATGCCTTCATGCGCCACCAGCGAGGACGGTCCGCGGAAGAAGATGGTGGGATAGTCAGCCACCTTGTTGCCCCCCTCCGCCGCATGGTCGTGGTAGTTGACCCCCAGGCACAAAATTTTGCTGGGGCGCGGCACGCACGGCAACAGCGTGACCTGGCTGAGTGGTGTGGCGGTCTGGCTGGCGGCATTTTTTTGCAGCGTGGACTTCCAGTCGGGATGATCAGCCACCCAGGCGGCAAAGTCGTTGATCGACGCTGGGGCACCAGGCAAGCAGGCCTGTGCATCCACCACACCCGCCTCGAGCAGGATGCCATAGCGCACGGAGTTCTGATGTTGATAGCTGATGAGTTTCATGAAAATCGCTGAAAAAAATAGTTGCTAGAAAATGCCGGCCGCAGCACGCCGCCGTCAATCCACCTTGGCGCCTGTTTGCTGCACCACGGTGGCCCATTTTCGGGCCTCGGATGCCAGGTAACTGTCCAGCGCGGGACGGTCCATGCGAACCGTCTCGAGCGACTGGGCGGCAAAGCCCTCCACCAACCCCCGGTTTTGCAGGATACGGTTGATCTCGGTGTTGAGCCGGTCCAGCACCTCGGGGGGCGTTCCCTGTGGTGCCATCATGGCAAACCAGGTATTGGCCTCGAAGCCGGGATAGCCCAACTCCGCCACCGTGGGAACTTGGGGCAAGGCACCGCTTCGCTTGAGGCTGGTGACGGCGATGGGTCTGACTTTGCCAGCCTTGGCCAGTTGCACCACCGGGGGAATGGACGTGGACCCCACCGGCACCTGTCCACTCACCACCGCTGTGGCCGCGGAGGCTGGTGCATACGGTGCATGCGTGATGTCCACCTTGGCCATCGTGCGGAACAACAACTCAGCCCCCAGGTGGGTGGTGGTACCGTTGCCCGAGGAGGCGTAGGCGAGCTTCTCGGCTCGGGCCAGGGCCAGCAGTTCGGGCAAGTCGTTGGCCTTGACGGAGGGGTGAACATAGAGGATGTTGGGCGACACGGCCGCCATGACCACCCCGACCAGCTCCTTGCCCACTTCGTAACCGGCCTTGCTGTAGAGCGAGGGGTTGACCGAATAGGCCACGCTGTGCATCAACAGGGTGTAACCATCCGGCGCTGAGCGTGCCACGGCCACCGTGCCGATGTTGCCCCCAGCGCCAGGCCTGTTTTCAATCACCACGGGTTGACCGAGCGCCTCCGACAAGGGCTGCGACAGGGCCCGGGCCACGATGTCGGTGGAGCTTCCCGGCGGAAACGCCACCACGATCTTGACCGGTCGATCGGGGTAAGCTGCCAGCACCTGGACAGAGGCACTCACAGCGAGTAGCAGCAGGATCTTCCCGCCAACGCGGCGCAGGTGGTGTAGCAACATGGTGAGGACTTTGACAGTAAGATGAGGGAGCGCCGATCGTAATCCAAGCCTGTCAAGACGGCATGTCCGCGCGGATTAGCGTATTCCCTGTATTCGACCCCCTGTTGCCCAACTGTCCATGGCCAAAACCGCGACCAAGTCCACGCCGCCGAAGACCCAACGCGTCAAGCTCGATCCGTTCAACGGCATCCTGGGCGTTTTCTTCCTGGTGGTGGCCTGCATCCTGCCGGTGGCCATGCCTGCATCGGACGGCCGACTCAACGTGCTGCATTTCATCGGCATCGCGCTGTCGTGTCTGTTGGCTGCGTTTTTCTTTTGGCTCTGGCTTCGAGCCCAACTGGCGCTTGCGCTGCGCAACGAAACCGAAGAAGAAGTGGTCCGCATCCGTGCCACCACCTTCGAGCAGGATGCACAAGCTCGCCCCAAACAGGCGAGCCAAGCACCCGCCAGCCAGGAACCGGCTAAGACTTGACGTTGCGATTGATGTCCAGCTGGTAGAACTGCGGCATCAATCGCTGCACCAGCGGACCCCGGGTGTCCCAGGCCATGCACTGCCCCAGATACGCCGGGGGCTTGTCAAACTTCAGCACCGCCTCCCCCGGATGCACCGTCTGGAAGGTGACCGTGGCCATGTTGAACAGCAACTCACGCAGATGGGTGCATCCCTGAACGCCGCCCACGCGTTGCTCGATATTTTTGCGCCAACCGCCGCCCACCTGCACCCCCACCATGGCCTGCAGGGAAGTTTCGGCCTGGCTGCAGGGACCATGCGGCGTACCGTCCATCGCCACCACAATCTCTCGCACCACCAAGGATTCGTCCAGTGTCATGCGGATGGCCAGGTGATGAATGGGCTGCCCGGTCGGTCGCACAGGCTCGCCCACCACCCGGATATCGTAGGTTTTGGTGTCCCGCATCTCGCCCTCGATGTCCCAGCCACCGTCGTCGCGACGGTAGCCGCGGTAGGCCACATCACGGTTGTGCAGGTGTTGGCGGGCGGCAGGTGCGGGCAGAGGCAAGGGAGGCTCCCAATGACAGAGGAAGTCTCATTATGGCGTGGCCTCCCGTTATGGCGAGGCCTTGCTGATGAGCGGGTGACAGCTGTCACCCAGGGGTGACCGGCCATGCCCCCACCTTGACCCTGATCAACACCCTCGCCCTGCATCCATGCCACAGTGGTTCATCCACGAGTCCCCTGACAGGAGCCATGTCATGAAGCATCCCAGCATGCAGATCATCATTGAAGAACACGCCGCCCTGAGCGCCATGTTGCGCTCGCTGTCGCTCATGCTCACGCGGGGGCCCGAGCCGAACCGGGGCAAGTTCTTTGAAGTGCTGCGCGCCATGCTGTTTTACATCGACGAGTTTCCGGAACGCTTGCACCACCCCAAGGAGTCGCAGCTGCTCTTTCCCCCTGTTCTGCAACGTTGCCCTGAATTGGCCAGCACGGTTTCACAACTCGAGAAAGACCATGTGCGCGGGGAACACCGGGTGCGTGAGTTGCAACACTTGCTGCTGGCCTGGGAACTGCTGGGGGACAGCCGGCGCAACGCCTTTGAAAAAGCTGCGCAAGAATTCCTGCAGTTTTACCTGGATCACATGCGGCTGGAGGAAAGTGTGATCCTGCCTCAGGCACAAAAAAGCCTGAGCACCGACGAATGGAAGGCACTGGATGATGCGTTTGCCACCAACTGCGACCCGCTGACGGGCAAATACCCGCCGGGTCAGGATTACCTGGGCCTGTTTTCACGCATCACCGAGAACGCGCCGGCGCCAATCGGGCTGGGGGGCAACGCTTGACGGCCATCAATTTGCAATAATGCAAGAACGATCGTCGACAGGAGCCCTCATGACACAAGCCAGCACCGACCGGATTCCCTACCAGAAGCCCCAACCCTGGGGCATGGCGCCGGACATGGTGATTCCCGACCTGATGGGTGAAGACCCACAGCTGTGGGCGCCGGTGGGCGATGGCGTGTGGTCACGCCCCATTCACCTGAATGTGACGTCGGGCTTTTATGTGCATTTGCTGCGCGTGAAGCGCTCGGGCCTGTTGCAACGTCACCGCCACTCCGGCCAGGTGCACGCCTACGTGATTCGAGGCAAGTGGTACTACCTGGAGCACGACTGGGTGGCCGAGGCCGGTGGCTACGTGTTTGAACCGCCAGGCGAGACGCACACCCTGATCGTGCCGGACGACTGCGATGACATGGTCACCCTGTTCACCGTCCATGGTTCACTGATGTACGTGGATCCGCAAGGCAATGCCACGGGCTACGACGATGTATTCACCCGCATTGAAAAATACCGCGCTCATTTCGAGCAGGTGGGTTTGGGTGCGGACTACGTCAAGAACTTCATGCGCTGATGGGCGGAGCTGGCACCGCCAGCCTTGCCCTGGTTTTTACTTCAATTCAGCCAGTGGCAATGCACCGCCATTGGGAATCGGCGTGCGGTCCACATTCAAGGTCATGGACACCAGGGTGTAATAGCCGTTCACGGCAATCAGGTCCATCACGCCGCGCTCGCCAAATTGCTGCACGGCGCGCGCATAGGTGGCATCACTGACCCGACGGGTCTGGTGCAGTTCACGAGAAAAGTCATACACGATTTCTTCATCCGGCTGCATGCCGGTGGGACGCTTGCCTTCGGCCACCGCCTGCGCCACTTGCGGGTTGAGTCCCGCCTGCAGGGCCAGTCGGTGATGGGCGTACCACTCGTACTGCGATGTCCATTCGCGCGCAGTGATCAGAATCGCAAACTCGTTGAGCCGAGGTCCCAGTGAGCTCTTGAAGCGAATGTAGGACCCCACTTGCTGGATCGGGTCGGCCGACTCGGGGCTGCGCAACCAGACATTGAACGGGCTGCCGACGCTGTTACCACTGTTGGCGGCACTGCCGCTGACGGCAGCACGAGGGCCAGAACGGATTTTGTCGGCCACGTCGCGCTGGGCAGGAGTCATCTCGTCCAGCGTCAGGACTTTGAAGCGTCGGCCCGACTCCTGCGCCTGCACGGGCATGCCAATGGCCGTCAAGGCTACCGCCAGGGCACCCGCGGAGACGGACAGTTTGATATTGTCGAGCGCGGTCATGTCGATCTCCTGGTTGACGTGTGAATATTGGACTGAATATAAAACAAAAAACCCGCGAAGGTCATTCGCGGGTTTGTCATGAAGTGGTCAGCAATATCAGGGCCGCCGATTGATTCTTTATTTAATCAGTGCGGAATCCAGCGTGCCGGCAGTTTTCAGGGCTTGAACCCAGACCGGGGCCTTGCCACGACCGGTCCAGGTTTGCTCGGGTTGGGCCGGGTTGCGGTACTTGGGAGCCACCTTGCCACGGGGACCGGAAGATTTGCCCGTTGCACGCGTTGCCTTGGCCTTGGCAGGCTTGCCACCACCCAGCGCCTTGGCAATGTCGCTGGCCGTCAAGCCGGCGTCACGGGCGAGTTGCACGATTTTGGCCAACGCCTTGTCGTGGGTACGGGCCATCAGCGCTTTTTCACGCTTTTCCAGGGCCTCACGCTCTTTACGGATTTTGGCCAATTGGGTTGCGACGGTGGTGACCATATCAATATCCTGAATAAATCAAAAGTCGAATTATATATTGATAAATAAAATCGAATAATCAGGATTATTTTATTTTGATTATCCGGATTATCCAGCCATTTAATATTCTTGAATTGATCAAGAATATATCTTGGTCATTACCCTTCGTCCGGCGCACCTGCGGCACACAGCCCCCGTCCCAATCGGTTTATATTCGCTGCAAACCCACTTTCCCGATTCTTTATGTCCTCCACCTCGCTCGACACCGGCACACCCGAACTGCTCGCCACCCTGGATGCAGGCGTGCTGACGCTCACCTTCAACCGCCCTGACGCCCGCAACGCCCTGTCACGCGCGTTGAACGAAGCCTTGCAAATGCAATTGGCCCAGGCCGAATCCAACCCAGCCGTCAAATGCATTGTCCTGACGGGCAATGGACGCGCTTTCTGCGCAGGAGGAGACGTCAAGAGCATGCTCACGCGCAATTACAACGAACCCGGCTCACACACACTCGATGAATATATTCACCGACAGCGTCTGGAGCAGCGCGCCATTTCGGGACGTTTGTTCACCATGCCCAAACCCACGCTGGCAGCCATCCCCGGTGCAGCAGCAGGCGCCGGTTTTTCCATTGCGCTGGCCTGCGATTTGCGCATCATGGCTGACTCGGCGTTCATGACGACAGCGTTTGCCAAAGTGGGCTTCTCGGGCGATTACGGCGGCTCGTATTTCCTCACGCGTCTGGTCGGTGCAGCCAAGGCGCGCGAGATGTATTTGCTGCCTGAGCGCATGGACGCAGCACAGGCCCTGGCGCTGGGCCTCACCAACTGGGTATGCCCTGCAGATGAACTGGCCCAACGTGCACAAGCCCTGGCTCGACGTCTGGCCAGCGGCCCCACCGTGGCTTACCGCTACATGAAAGAAAACCTCAACCGTGCCGTCAACGGCGAGTTGATGGAATGCATGGACCTGGAAGCCACGCACCACGTGCACTGCGCACAAACCGAAGACCACAAGGAGGCGATACGCGCCTTTGTGGACAAACGAGAGCCGGTCTTCAAGGGCCGATGACGCCTGCAAAGACAAACGGGTTAGCTCCTTGTGAGAGCTAACCCGTTGATGTGGTTGGTCGGCGTGGCGGGATTCGAACTCGCGACCCCTTGCACCCCATGCAAGTGCGCTACCAGGCTGCGCTACACGCCGAAGTCGTCAATTATAACGCGCTTCTGTAGCCTGGCCCCAAGTCAGGCCAGCAACTCTCGAATTTCTCGCAACTCGCGCCGCAAGCTCTGCAGCTTGGGGGCATCGGTGATCAGTCCGCTGAGGTTCCAGGTGTCCACCAATGAGGACTCGTCGATGCGGCGATCTACCTCCAGCACCTCGATACCCTCCAGCATGACTTCGCCAGCACGGCGCTTGTCACGCTCGTGCTGCACCAGCTCTTGCAGCTTGTTGCGCGCACCGCTGATGGTGAACCCCTGCTCGTACAGCAAGTCCCGGATGCGGCGAATCATGAGCACCTCGTGGTGCTGGTAATAGCGTCGGTTGCCGCGCCGCTTCATGGGTCGCAGTTGCGTGAATTCCTGCTCCCAATAGCGCAGCACGTGCGGCTTGACACCACACAGTTCGCTCACCTCACCGATGGTGAAGTAGCGCTTGGCCGGGATGGGAGGAAGGGGGGACTCCATGCTGACAATATCGTGACTTTTGCGACGGAGGGCAGAGGTTACACGAAGTCGACAGCAAAGGTAAGTGCCCGCGAAAAATATTTCTCAAAATCCAGGATGTCAGGACCTTGTCAGACCTGATTCATCCCCTTGACAAGCGGTGTGAATTTTTCTAATCAATCAGTCGGCATGGTTGCCGGATTGAATCAATTCCTTCAGCTTGTGGCTGGCATGAAACGTCACCACCCGACGTGCCTCGATAGGAATGGTTTCGCCGGTGCGCGGATTGCGACCCGGGCGCGGCGCCTTGGTGCGAATCTGAAAATTGCCAAAGCCCGAGATCTTCACATCCTCGCCATCGACCAATCGCTGCGCGATCAGATCGAAGAAGGCGTCAATCATGTCCTTCGATTCACGCTTGTTCAAACCGATCTGCTCAAAGAGCATGTCGGCGAGTTGCGCCTTGGTGAGCGCCGGCGTTTCAAGGGATTCCAGAACCAGTTCCATTGCGGTCTCCTCAACCACGCAAACGGGCTTGCAGGCGCGTTTGCAGTTGTTGCACCACGGCGTCAACGGCCGCTTCAATCTGCGCTTCGGTGAGCGTCGTCTCGTCGCTGCTGAGCGTGAGGCGAACGGCCAGGCTCTTCTCGCGCACAGGCGGTTCGCCCGCTTTCGCGGTGGGACGGTACACATCAAACAGCAGTGCATCACGCAACAAGCCCTGGGTGGGCGCAGACCCGATGGCTTGCATGAGTGCGCCATGGGTGACCTGCTCGTCCACCCACAACGCCAGATCGCGCTCCACCGCCTGATGCCGCGAGACACCCGCAAACGACGGCACAGCACGTTGCAACACGGCTGACATCTCCAGTTCGAACATCACCGGCGCGTGGGGCAGATCCCAGGCCTGACGCCAGCGCGGGTGCAATTCGCCGACAAAGCCCATGGCCTGCTCGCCCAGCCACACACGGGCACTCCGCCCGGGGTGCAGGGCCGGGTGCTCGGCGGGTTCAAAGCGCAAGACAGCCGGAGCCATCAAGGCCTCCACGTCCGCCTTGACGTCATAGAAGTCCACCAGGCGCTCGGGCACACCCCATTGCGCCGGTTGTGCCGGGCCATACGCCAGACCGGCCACGCGCAGCGGTTGATGAAAGCCGGCCACGGTGGTGTCGCTGGCCTGCACCGAGGTGTCCTTGAGGAACACACGACCCACTTCAAACACGCGCACACGGCTGGCCTTGCGGTCGGTGTTGAACTTGACCACTTGCAGCAGATTGCCCAGCAAGGAGGAGCGCATCACGCTCATCTGGCTGGCAATCGGATTGAGCAGGCGGATGGGGTCGGCGTTACCGGCCAAATCGCGCTCCCAGCTTTCTTCCACGAAGCTGTAGTTGATGGTTTCCTGGTAACCCAGGGCGGCGATCTGACGACGCACGGCATAGGGGCCACGGCGCGACTCCAGACGCACGCGCGGCTCGATGGGCGCCAGCGGAGGCGTGGTGGGTAGGTGGTCGTAGCCCACCATGCGCGCCACTTCCTCGATCAGATCTTCCTCGATCTGCAAATCAAAGCGGTACGAGGGCGGCGTAACCGTGAGCGTCCCGGGCGCTTCGCTCACCGGCAGACCCAGACCGCGCAGGGCGTCAGCCATGCGTTGCTGGGTGAGGGGCATGCCGATCACCTTGACCGCGCGCGCCACACGCAGCGTCACAGGCTGGCGCACCGGCATCTTGATCTGCTGATCATCGATGGGGCCAATGGCCGTCTCGGGCGTGCCGCAGATGTCCAGCACGAGCTGCGTGATGCGCTCGATGTGCTCCACCGTGAGTTGCGGGTCGACGCCGCGCTCGAAGCGGTGGCCGGCATCGGTGGAAAAATTGAAGCGGCGCGATCGGCCCGCGACCGACTCGGGCCACCAGAAAGCGGCCTCGATGTAGATGTTGCGCGTGGCATCGGACACCGCGGTGGCCTGACCCCCCATGATGCCGGCGAGCGATTCCACCTGGCGGTCATCGGCAATCACGCCCACTTTGTCGTCGACGGTGATGGTGTTGCCGTTGAGCAGTTCCAGCGTTTCACCCGCCTGGCCCCAGCGCACGTGCAGTGCGCCATGAATGGCGTCGAGATCGAAGATGTGCGAAGGGCGTCCCAACTCGAACATCACGTAGTTGGAAATGTCCACCAGCGGGCTCACGCTGCGCTGACCGCAACGGGCCAGCCGCTCCACCATCCAGGCCGGTGTCTGGGCGGCGGTGTTCACACCACGCACCACACGGCCACTGAAGCGGCCGCACAAATCAGGCGCTTGTACCTGGACCGGCAACACATCGGTCAGCGTGGGCTTGAGCGATGCGATGGTGGGCGTGTGAAGCGGTGTGCCGGTGAGGGCCGACACTTCGCGCGCAATGCCGTACACACTCAGGCAATGGGCGAGATTGGGCGTGAGCTTCAGGGTGAACAGCGTGTCGTCCAGACGCAGGTGCTCACGGATGTCTTGCCCCACCGACGCATCGGCGGCCAACTCCAGCAGACCCCCATGGTCATCATCCAGCTGCAGCTCGCGCGAGGAGCACAGCATGCCCTGGCTTTCCACGCCGCGCAGCTTGCCCAGCTTGATGCTGAAAGGTTTGCCGTCTTCGCCCGGCGGCAGCACGGCTCCCACCAGGGCACACGGCACCTTGATGCCAGGACGAGCATTGGGTGCGCCACACACGATGTTGAGCGGCGCGCCCTGCCCCACGTTCACCTGGCATACGCGCAGGCGATCGGCGTTGGGGTGTTGCACCGCTTCGAGGATTTCGCCCACCACCACGTGACTGAAGGGCGGTGCCACCGGACGCAACTCTTCCACCTCCAGACCGGCCATGGTCAGGGTATCGGCTAGTTGCTGGGTGCTCAGGGGCGGGTTGCAGAATTCGCGCAGCCAGGATTCAGGAAATTGCATGGAAACTCTCGTGGCTCGTGGCTTACTGGAACTGGCGCAGGAAACGGATGTCGCCGTCAAAGAACAGGCGCAAATCGTTCACGCCATAGCGCAGCATGGTGAGGCGGTCAGGGCCCATGCCAAAGGCAAAGCCGATGAAGCGCTCGGGGTCCAGGCCCATGTTGCGCACCACGTTGGGGTGTACCTGACCGGAGCCGGCCACTTCCAGCCAGCGACCCGCCAGCGGCCCACTGGAAAACTGGATGTCGATCTCGGCACTGGGCTCGGTGAAGGGGAAGAAACTGGGTCGGAAGCGCAGCACCAGGTCGTCGCTTTCAAAGAAGGTGCGACAAAAATCGGTGAACACCACCTTCAAATCCTTGAAGCTCACGTTCTCGCCAATCCACAGGCCTTCGCACTGGTGGAACATGGGCGAATGCGTGGCGTCGCTGTCCACACGGTAGGTGCGACCCGGCGCGATGACGCGAATCTCGGGCATGGTGAATGGGTCCCCACGCTCCGCCGCTTCGCGGGTCGCTGCCCCCCCAGGGGGCTGATTCGCCTGGGGGCGGCCCGGCGGCGAATCGTTTCCTGCCTGCGCGTCCCACAGCGCCTTGTAGCGCTTGACGTGTTGCACGGCATGGCGGATCTGCATGGGACTGGTGTGGGTGCGCAGCAGGTGACCCCCTTCGACATAGAAGGTGTCGTGCATGGAACGTGCGGGATGGTCTTCGGGCGTGTTGAGCGCGGTGAAGTTGAACCAGTCGGTTTCAATCTCAGGGCCATCGGCCACTTCAAAACCCATGGAGCCGAAGATACCTTCGATACGCTCGAGGGTGAGGCTCACCGGGTGCAGGCCGCCACTGGCGCGAGCACGGCCCGGTAGCGTGACATCGAGGGCCTCGGCCTTGAGCTGGGTTTGCAATTCGGCATCGGCCAGGGCTTGTCGCCGCTGGTTGAGCGCAGCCTCAATGGCCTGCTTGGCCTGGTTGATGACCGCGCCACGGGATTTTTTGTCTTCAACGCTCAGGGCCGAGAGGCCCTTCATGAGCTCGGTGATGCGACCGGACTTGCCCAGGAACTGGGCTTTGGCGTTTTCCAGTTCGGCGGGCGTGGCACTTTCGGCAAACAGGGCCTGTGCGCTGGCCACCAGGGAATCGAGCTCGTTCATGCGATTCGGCAGTAAGAAAGTGAAATGACAAAGGGATTGAGGCCGTGCAGGCTTCAATCCCTTGTGTCGGGTGGGTCTGCCCCAAGGGGCAGGACCACGGGGATCAAGCGGCCAGTTTGGCTTTGACTTGTTCCACGATGCTGCCAAAGGCAGCCATGTCGTGCACGGCCAGGTCGGCCAGCACTTTGCGGTCGATGGCGATCTCCGCCTTCTTCAGACCGTTGGCGAACTGGCTGTAGGTCAGGCCGCACTCACGGGCTGCGGCATTGATACGGGCAATCCACAACTGACGGAACACGCGCTTCTTGGTACGGCGGTCACGGTAGGCATATTGCCCGGCCTTCATCACCGCTTCTTTGGCGATGCGGAAGACATTGCCGCGGCGGCCGCGGAAGCCTTTGGCCAGGGCTAGAACTTTTTTGTGGCGGGCGCGAGCGGTAACTCCACGTTTGACGCGAGGCATAGTGTTTCTCCTTGTTCGTCAGAAATTACAGGCCAGCCATGGGCAGCATTTGCGCCATGTGACCCATGTTGGTCTCATGAACGGCAACCGCTCCGCGCAGGTGACGCTTGTTCTTGGTGGTCTTCTTGGTCAGGATGTGACGCTTGAAGGCTTG
>CANFMY010000099.1 GCA_947448375.1 Comamonadaceae bacterium
GGCACCCGCCACGCGCACCGCAGTCGTCACCTCGTCGAGCAAAGACACCACACTGACTTTATGCGGCATGGTGATCAAGGCACCCCGAATGTTCGAGAGACGAAACACCAGCGGCAGGAAGGCCGAGAACTCTGGCGCGCGACAACCCATGGGCACCACGATCGCGTTGACCCCCTTCTCCGCAAAGAAGGGGTTGTAGATCATGGGAGCCTTGAAGCTGTGCGTTGGGTAACCGATGTGCGCAATGATCTCTGTGTGGCCGTTGATCATGACGCCATTACTTGCGCAGCTTGGCGAGCTCGGCTTGCAGCTCGGTCACCGTGGCGGCGATCGGCTCGCCGTGCTTGGCGATCACGGGCTTCATCTTCTCGCGCAGGATGGCCATCTCGGCAGCGGGCAGTTCAGACACTTGCATGCCGTTTTTCTTGAGGTTCTCGGTGATGCTGGCCACCTGGGCACGCGACTGCTGACGCTGGAACTTGGCGGATTCGGCCACGGCGTCTTCCACGATCTTATGCTCGGCAGCCGACAAACCGTCCCAGAACTTCTTGCTGATCATGACGGACTGCGGGTTGTACTGGTGGCTCGTGAGCGTCAGGTACTTCTGTACTTCATACAACTTGGCCGAGTTGATGGTGGCCACCGGGTTTTCCTGTCCGTCCACCGCCTTTTGCTCCAGTGCAGCATACAACTCGGGGAACGGCAACGGGGTGGGGTTCGCGCCCAGCGCCTTCACCCAGTCGACGTTGATGGGGTTGGGAATCACGCGCAGCTTCAGACCTTCGATGTCCGACACTTTGGTGATGGGACGACGTCCATTGCTCATGTGCCGAAAGCCCAGCTCATAAAAGCCCAGGCCCACAATGCCCTTCTCGAGCAATTTGGCGTGCATCTTCTTGCCAAACGGTCCATCGACCACGGCGTCGGCTTCCTTGCCGTCGGCAAACATGAAGGGAAAGTCGAACACGCCAAAGTCTTTGACCTGGCTGGCCAGGATGCCAGAGTTCATGGCCACCATTTCCAGCGTGCCGCCTTGCACGGCCGACACGTTGGCCTGGTCGCTGCCCAGCGCTCCGCCCAGAAACAGGTTGACCTTCAACTTGCCGCCCGACTTGGCCTCGACCAGTTCCTTGAATTTCTCCATCCCTTGCGCAATCGGGTGGCCCGCGCTGTTCTGGTTGGCGAACTTGATGGTCTTGTCCTGGGCCATGGCCAGACCGCCGACAGACAGGGACAAGGCGGAAATCAGGGATTTGAGGAACAAACGCTTCATGATCAGGTCTCCGGTGCACACAAGGGCGGGACGTACGCGGGTTGGAGTCATCCTCGGCCGGCGTACCCGGTCAGCCGAGGTGGTTGAACGCTCTCACACCGTAATGTACGAACTGGTTAGTTTTTAATGATAGGGATAAACCCGTAGTTCGCATCCATGGGGGTCGCTCCCTGCGAACGCGAACTCAACGCGCGACAAAACGGACCAGGGCATCGATCACCTGGCCACGCGACAGGATGGACGCCTTGTCCTGTTTGAGCCCGGTTTGAAAGATCAGGCCGAAGGTGTGCCGGTTCGACACATTGAAAAAACACAGGGCCGAAATAAACGAATGCACCTCCAGCGGTTGGAGATCGGCACGGAACACGCCACTGGCCACCCCCCGGGCCAGCAACCGCTCCAGCGCCGAGATGGCCGTCAGGTTCAATGCGTGAATGCGCGGACTTTGAGCCAGGTAGTGTCCTTGCTGGACGTTCTCGCTCATGACAAGCCGGATGAAGTCCTCGTTGTCGCGGTGGTGGTCATAGGTAAACCCGACCAGACGTTCCAGCGCCGCCATCGGTTCCAGATCGTCCAGGTGCAAATCGGCTTCGATGCTGCGCATGCGGCGGTAGGCATCCTCAAGCACCGCCAGGTACAAACCATCCTTGCTGCCGAAGTAGTAATAGATCATGCGCTTGCTGGTGCGCGTGGCAGCGGCAATCTCATCGATACGCGCGCCGGCCAGTCCCTTGGCAGCAAACTCACGGGTGGCAACCTGCAGAATTTCCGCCGTGGTGCGGGCAGGATCGTTGGTACGGGGAAGATCCTGGCCACGCGCACCCTCCCCGCGGGAGGCTCGCTTGGACGCAGTTGCCTGACCTGTATGGACTGGTTCGTTCATTTCGTCAGTATAAGCATCGGGGCGCATCGCGGCGGGTTAACATGAAACACACCGTCACGGGTGACGGCACCCCAGTACAGGAGTCTCCATGGCCACCGACATCGCCGAACTGAGGCGTATTCTGCGCGAGCACACCACGATCGCGGTAGTGGGTTTGTCTGCAGAGTGGCACCGCCCCAGTTACTTTGCCGCCAAGTACATGCAGGAGCAGGGATATCGCATCGTGCCGGTGAATCCGCGCTACGCAGGCTCTGCCGAGGGCATTCTGGGCGAGACGTGTTACGCCAGTCTGCTGGACATTCCGCACCCGGTGGACATGGTGGATGTGTTTCGCCGCCCGGATGATGTGCTGCCCATTGCACAACAAGCCATCGAGATCGGTGCGCGCTGTCTGTGGCAACAACTGGGCGTGGACAACCGCGAGGCCGACGCACTCGCGCGCGTCCACGGCCTGTCCTCGGTGATGAACCGCTGCGTGAAGATCGAGCACGCACGACTCTTCGGTGGCCTCCACTGGATGGGGGTGAACACCGGCATCATCTCGGCGCAACGACCCCACTGAACGGCACCCCATGAGCGACCACGTGTTCAAACCCGAAACCCTGGCCATTCACGCCGGGCAGATTCCCGATGCAGCAACAGGCGCGCGCGCGTTGCCCATCTATCAGACCACCAGCTACGTCTTTGACAGCGCCGAGCACGCCGCCAGCCTGTTCAATCTGCAGACCTTCGGCAACGTGTATTCGCGCTTGTCCAACCCCACGGTGGCGGCCCTGGAGGAACGCGTGGCGGCTCTGGAAGGCGGGCGCGCCGCCATCGCCAGCGCCAGTGGCATGGCCGCTGAAACCATGGCGCTGATGACGCTGCTGCAACAAGGCGACCATGTGGTGGCCGCCAGCGCTCTCTATGGCGGCAGTGTGACCCTGCTGGCGGTGAATCTGCGCCGCTTTGGCATCGAGACCACCTTCGTCAACGCCCACGACCCCGACGCCTTTGCCGCCGCCATCCAGCCCAACACGCGGGCCGTGTTTGCCGAGAGCCTGGGCAACCCCAGCCTGATCCTGCTGGATATTCCGGCGGTGGCCGAGGTGGCGCATGCGCATGGCCTGCCCCTCATCATCGACAACACGGTGCCCTCCCCGTATCTGTGCAACCCCCTGCAATGGGGCGCCGACATCGTGGTGCATTCGGCCACCAAGTACCTGGGAGGTCATGGCACCACCCTGGCCGGCGTGATGGTGGAATCCGGCAAGTTCCCCTGGGACAACGGCAAGTTTCCCGGCATGACCGAGCCCTCCCCCGGCTATCACGGGGTGAAGTTTTATGAAACCTTTGGCGACTTTGGCTTCACCATGCGCGCACGCATGGAGGTGTTGCGGGTGTATGGCTCCACGCTCTCACCCACCAGCGCCTGGCAAATCCTGCAGGGCGTGGAAACCTTGCCGCTGCGCATGGAGCGTCACTGCCGCAATGCCCTGGCCGTTGCGAAGTTTTTGCAGCAACACCCTCAGGTGGCGTGGGTGAACTACCCGGGGCTGCCCGATCATCCGCAGGCGGATCTGGTACAGCGCCTGATGCGATCCTTTGACGGATGTCCGGGGGCATCCGGTCTGCTCTCGTTCGGCGTGCGTGGCGGCTACAGCAATGCCGTCAAGTGCATCGAGGCCGCGCAGATCATGAGCCACCTGGCCAATATTGGCGACACCCGCACCCTGATCATCCATCCGGCGTCCACCACGCACCGCCAACTCGAAGCCGAGCAACTGCAGGCGGCGGGCGTGACGCCCGACCTGGTTCGACTCTCCGTCGGACTCGAACACGTGGACGACATCCTGTGGGATCTGGATCAGGCCCTGTCGCGCGCAGCGGCCTGATCCCTCGCTGTCGAAGGCCCGGGGACAGATCAGGGCATCATCGTCTTGATTTCTACGCCGAAAATCTGCTGCTGGCTCAGCGTGTGGCCGACACCAGACCACCGTCCACCACGATCGATTGACCGGTGATGTAGCGCGCCTCGTCGCTGGCCAGAAACAGCACAGCGTTGGCCACGTCCCACGCATCGCCCATGTGGCCCATGGGCACCTGCTGGTGCCGGTGCGCCACAAAGCCATCGAAGTCGCCCTGGGCGTATTTATCGGCGAGTCATGCGAGGCTCTACTTGTGTACCGTCTTGTCTCAACTGTCCAGGCGGGTGTTGGAAGCCTTGGCTGCGCCCCCCCACTTCACCACCTCGTCACGGATGAATTGACTGAATTCAGCACCCGGCAATGCGCGCACCACCGAGCCACTTTGGGCCACGCGCTGAATGAGCGACTCGTCGCGCAGCACGCTGGCAAAGTCGTGCGAAATTTTCTGCACCACAGAGGCCGGCAGGTTTGCCGGCCCAATCAGTCCGGCCCAACCCACAGCTTCGAATTTCTCCAGGCCGGCCAGGCCGGACTCGGCGAGCGAAGGCACTTGCGGCACCGCGGCGTTGCGCTGCAGACTGGTGACCGCCAGCGGGCGAACACGCCCGGCCTGGATGTGCGGCAAGGCTGCCGACACGCTGTCAATCATGAAGTGCACCTGGCCAGCGATCAAGTCGGTCAGGGCCGGCCCGCTGCCCTTGTAGGGAATGTGCACGGCGAAAGTCTTGGTGGCCATCTTGAACAACTCGCAGGCCAGATGCTGCGAAGTGCCCGGCCCCCCCGAGGCATAGCTCAACCGCCCGGGTTGCTGGCGCATCAGGGTCACCAGCTCGGCGGTAGTCTGCACCGGCAAATCCTTGTTCACCAGCAACACCAGCGGCGCAATGAAGGCCAGCGAGATGGGGGTGAAGTCGCGCACCGGGTCGTAAGGCAGGCGTGAAAACACCGACGGGTTGATGGACAGCGGGCCGCTGGACACCATGCCCAGGGTATACCCATCGGCGGATGCACTCTTCAGGGCCTCCATGCCGATGATGCTGCTGCCACCGGGTCGGTTGTCCACCACCACGCCCTGCCCCCAGAGGGATGACAGCCGCTGTGCAAACAGGCGTCCGAAGATGTCGGTGGCCTGACCGGGCGGGAATGGAATGATCATCTTGACCGGCTTGATCGGCCAGGCGTCCTGCGCGTGAACGCTGCTGGCGGCGGACAGCCACGCGGCACCCAGCGTCAGTGAGGACATCGCGTGCAAAGCCGACCGCCGGGAGACCGCCCCGTTGGGGTGCACGCCGGGGGGACGGGTTGTCGTTGCAAGGGCATCTGCCATCGTGGTCTCCTGACGGTTCGTGTCCCCGGGTCGTGGGCGCCCAGGGTAGCTGCAAGCGTACGACAGACGGGGGGCCATGGAACTGCGCAGCGTCTGTCGCATGTCACCCGGGCGTCACGCAACCAGCTCTCGCTGCAGGGTTTTCCCCCCGCATGATTGACGCCTGCACCCGCCTGGGTTACCTTAGACCGCTTACAGGAGACACGCATGCCGATCGCCGAAATCAACCACTATTTTGTCCGCGCCAATGACCTCGAAGCCACACGCCAGTTCTACATGGACGCGCTGGGGTTCGAGCAGATGTCTCGCCCGGACTTCCCGTTTCCGGGCTACTGGCTGGGCGTGAACGGCAAGATCCAGGTGCACATGGGGCCGCACCAGATCCCCAATCGCGAGATGTACTACCTGGGGACACCGCCCGACGCGCGCACCGATCAATCCGGCGTGGTCGATCACATTGCCTTTCTGGCCACCGACCCCGAGTCGTTTGCCCAGCGGTTCAAAAAAATGGGGGTCAGCTATCGTCCGCGGTATTTCCCTGAATTCAAACTGTTCCAGTTCTTCATCCGTGATCCCAACCAGCTCATGATCGAGTTGAACTTCTTCAACATCGACGATGCCTCCGACTGGATGGGCGATGCGGAAGACTACGGCAAGATGCAGCGCGTCGAGGAAATCAAATGAATGCGGTTTCGCCCCCCGCTCGCAGTTTCGCGGGGGTCACCCTGGAGCAGGCGTGCGAGAACGCCCGCTCTCTGGTGCCGGTCCTGCGTGAGCGCGCCACACGGCAGGAAACTGCGCGTCAGTTGCTGCCCGAGACCATTCAGGATCTCAACCACCTGGGCATCTTGCGATTTGGCCAGCCCAAACGCTATGGCGGCATGGAATTGGACTATCGGGCCATCTTCGACATCCCCTATGAAATTGGCCGAGGGTGCCTCTCAACCGCCTGGAATGTGGGCAACCTGGGCATTCACCACTGGATGCTCGCCCTGTACGACGAGCGCGCCCAAGAGGACGTGTGGGCCGACAACCCCGACGCCTTGATTGCCTCCGGCATTGCCTACCCCCAGGGACGAGCCAAGCGGGTCGATGGCGGCTTTGAAATCTCCGGTCACTGGAACTTCTCCTCCGGGGTCGATCCGAGCACCTGGAACATGCTGGCCGTGCAGGTGTTCGATGGCGACAAAGTGGTGGACCACCGCATGTGTCTGGTGCCAGCCGGCGACTACGAGATCATCGACGACTGGCAGGTCATGGGCATGCGAGGCACCGGCTCCAAATCGGTCAAAGCTGAGAAGGTGTTCGTCCCGGAATACCGTGCGTTGTGCATGTACACCGCGCGGGGCGAGGCAACTTTTCCGGGCGCCAAGGTCAACACCAGCGTCAACTACTTGCCGCCCTTGTCGGCCTACGGGAGTCACTGCATTGGCGGTGCGATTGTGGGCAACGCGCAGGCGGCGGTGGAGATGACCATCGAGGCCATCAAGGAACGTAGCACCAATTACACCGGCATGCGCATGCGCGATTTTCAGGCCTTGCAGTTGCGCGTCTCAGGCGCCGCCGCGCGCGTGGAGTCTGCCCGCTTGCTCGCCCGCAGCGACTGCGCCACCGCGCAACGCATCGCCGAGGAAGGTCGCATGCCCACGGTGGAAGAAAAATTGCAGGCCAAGCGCAACATTGCCTACGCGGTGCAGATTTGTACCGAGGCCATTGACTCGCTGCACATGCTGGCCGGTGCCAACGGCATTTACGACCGCTACCCCATGCAGCGGCTGTTTCGGGATCACCATGCCGGCATGGCCCACATCGGGTTCAGCTGGGACGCCCAGGGCGGCCCATGGGCGCTGGTGGCCATGGGCGGCGAGGTTCACAACCCGGTGTTGTAAACCCCGGGGGTCGCCTTCAATCGGCCGGCGAAGCACCGCCATCGAGGTTGATGGCGGTCCCCGTGATGTACCCCCCACCCTCCGAGGCCAGCAAGCACACCAGGGCCGCAAACTCCTCGGCCTTGCCCAGACGCCCCAACGGAATCTTGCGGCCCTCACGTGCCAGGTAGTCGGCGTAAGACAACTCGGGCGCATCGGCTTGATGAAAGCGTGGCCATTGCTCGCTTTCGATACGACCGATACACACCGCATTGACCAGCACATTGAAGGGCGCGAGTTCGTGCGACAGCACCTTGGTGTAAGCCATGCCAGCCGCCCGCGTGACCGACGTGGGGGCCGAGCCTCCGGGGGGCGTTTTGGCGAGCGTATTGAGCACGTTCACAATTCGACCCCAGCGACGCTCCTTCATGCCTGGCGCCACCAGCCGCACCAGACGGATGGCCGAGAACAGCTTGAGATCCAGATCGCGCTGCCAGACGTCGTCTGAAATATCCAGCGAGGGCATGCGCGACGAGCCGCCCGCATTGTTGAGCAGCACATCCACCCCACCCCAGGCCTGATGAACCGTGTGGACCGCTTGCGTGATGTCCTCGGCTCGCGCCACATCGCACACCACGGGCAAGATCTCGGCCCCCGTCTCCTGACGCAAAGCCTCAGCAGCGGCCTGCAGTTTGTCAGCGGAGCGCGCCGCAATGGCCACGCGTGCCCCGCGCTGGGCCATCAGGCGGGCGGCCGCCAGCCCAAGGCCAGCACTGCCTCCCGTGATGAGCACGCGACGGTGTTGAAAATCCTGTTGCATCGATAACCTCCGCGGTGGGTTGAGTGGAACCACTCGAACACGAACTGATGGAAACGCAGGATTGTGCAGACATGAAAAAATCCCGCGCAACAGATTGTCACGCGGGATTCAGGCTGGTTGCGACAACTAGGTGACGCGCCCACCGGGGATGTCAGATCCTCACTTGGCCGTCTTGGCGAATTCGGCGGATTGCTCTTTCACGATCTGGTCCACCACCTCGGGGTAGGCAGAAATCCAGTCCGACTGGGGCACCCACTTCTTGCCGTCCCACATATCGATGCGGGTCTTCCCCCCGCCGCCATGGTCCTTGGCCGTCACGGTCACCGGCGCGATGAGGCCGTTGGCGTCGAAGTTGCGCAGGCTTTCCAGGCCAGCCTTGATCTTGGTGGGTGTGAGCGGCATGCCGCCGTTCTTGATGGCCAGGCGCACGCCTTCAAACGCGGTCGAGTACATGGCCAGACCGGTGTTGTAGTAGATGTCGTCGAGGTTCTTGCGCTCGCCGTTGCCCTTGCCCTTCTCGTAGAGCTCCTTGATGATCTGCTGGATCAGCGGATGCCCGGTTCCTCCGGTGACGTTGGTGCCGCGCTTGAGGCCCTTGGCTTCATCCGCACCGATGTTGGCAATGTCCACCTCGTTGAACCAGTTGACCGAGATCACTTTCTCCATGGGCACCCCGTTGCGCTTCATTTCGCGCGCAGCGGCCACGTGCATGGCCGAGAGGTTCCAGGTGATCACCCAGTCCGGGTTGTAGCGACGGATCTGGGTCCACACCGCAGCCTGGTCGCGCCCCGGCAGAGGATTGGGGAACAGCTGGAGGTCAAACCCTTCCTTGGCTGCCAGCGTTTTCAGGATGGGAATGGGCTCCTGACCAAAGGCGTAGTCGGGATAGATGAAGCCGACCTTCACGCCCTTGAGGTTGCCGTTGGACTTGTTCTTGATGAACTGCACGTTGTTGGCCATCTGACCCCAGTAGGTGGGGCCAATGGGAAACACCCACTTGAACACATCGCCGTCAATGGCGTCACCACGACCGACGAACGACTGCAGCAGGATGTTCTGGTCGGCCATCACGCGCGGCAGAATGGCACGCGACACAGGGGTGGACAGCGTGTCAAAAATCATCACGCCTTCGCGCTTGAGTTTTTCGTAGCACTCGATGCCGCGCTGCGGCTCGTTGCCGTGGTCCTGCACGATCACCTCGATCTTCTGGCCTTCCAGGCCGCCCTTAAGGTTGAGCAGATCCGCATAGTCCTTGGCGGCTTGAGACACCTGCGGGCTGATGAATGTGTAGGCTTTGCTGAGGTCGTAGCAAATGCCGAACTTCACCTCAGCCTGGGCCGAGGTGGCGGCTGTTCCCAGCGCCAGTGCGGCCAGCATGCCCAGTAACGGTTTTTTGATCATCGTTGTCTCCTTGGTCGTGGTTGATGTGCGAGTGAAATGTGGTCGTTGGATTCGAATGGTGTGAGCTCAACTCAGCCAGCGCTTGCGCCGCCGGTAGTGCTTGATCTGGTTGAAGTCGCGCCCCTCGGCGCCGCCCAGATAAAACTCCTGGATGTCGGGGTTTTGTTTCATGGCCTGCGCCGTGTCGTGCATGACGATGCGGCCGTTCTCAATCAGATAACCGTGCGACACCACCTCCAGTGCCGCAATGGCGTTTTGCTCCACCAGCAGGACGGACAAACCCTCAGTCTGGTTGATCTTGCGCACAATGTCAAAGATCTCAGCGACCAGAAAGGGCGCCAGCCCCAGGCTGGGTTCATCAAGCATCAGCAGTTTGGGCTGCGTCATCAAGGCTCGACCGATGGCGAGCATTTGCTGCTCCCCCCCGGAGAGATAGCCCGACTCTGCGTCACGGCGCTGCGCCAGACGAGAAAAATAGGTGTAGACCATGTCCCGGTTGCGCAACATCTCGGCGCGGCTGCCGCCACGGATGGCCGAGGCCGCCACCAGGTTTTCGTCCGGTGTGAGGTGCTCGAACACCCGACGACCTTCCAGCACCTGGACGATGCCCAGACGCACCCGGTCCTGCGGTGCCATGGCGTCGATGTTCTGGTTCATGAACTGAATTTCGCCGCGGGTGACCTGCCCGCGCTCGGCCTTGAGCAGGCCGCTGATGGACTTGAGCAAGGTGCTCTTGCCCGCACCATTGGCTCCCAGCAGCGCCACCATGCCCCCTGATGGAACCTCCAGTGAGGCGCCCTTGATGGCCAGGGCCACGTGGTCGTAAATGACCTCGACGTTGTTGACCGTGAGGATGTTGGACGCGACGGATGCAGTTGTCATGACGACCTCCTCACTTGCGGGAGTAACCAAACGGCCACAGCATGAGATAGTTGCGCACATTGCTGTAAAGCTTGCCCAGGCCCATGGGCTCGACAATCAGGAACAGCATGATCATGGCACCATAGATCACGTGGGGAATGTGGGCCAGCGTTTCGTCGCCCACCGTCATGCCCAGCAGCTTGGCCGTCCAGGCGATGAAATAGTTGATCTGGCTGGGCATGAGCAGGATGAAGGCCGCGCCAAACCAGCTGCCGATGATGCTGCCCAAGCCGCCGACGATCACCATGGCCAGCAATTCGATGGACACATTGATCGAAAACTGCTCGGGGGTGACCGCATGGTAGAAAGTGAAGATGAGCATTGCACCACTCACACCGCCAATGAACGACGACGTGGCGAAGGCCACCAGCTTGTAATAAAAGCTTTGCACCCCGATCACGGCGGCGGCGAAATCCTTTTCGCGCACGGCCACCAGCGCACGCCCCAGCGCTGTGCGCTTGAGGTTGAGCATGAACAGCGTGACAAACAGACACCAGACGAGCGCCACGTAATACAGCCCGGCCTCCGAGCTGACGCTCTGGCCCAGCAAGGTCAGGGCCGGTGCCTGCAAGGTGGCCGACACGCCGCCGCTGATGGCCGGCACGTGCGAAATCACCCAGTCCATGATGAACTGCAACGCCAGTGTGCTGAGCGCCAGATACAGCCCCTTGACCCGCAAGGCCGCAAAGGCAAACACCACCCCGATCAGGGTGGCCATGCCACCCGCGAGCAACACCGCAATTTCCCAGGGAATGCCGTTGCGCACCCCATGTACCGCGGTGTAGGCGCCGATGCCCATCACGGCGGCATAGCCAAAGTGAAACTGCCCGGCCCAACCCAGAATGAGGTTCAGGCCCAGCGTGGCCGCCGTCCAGACCAGCCAGGGCACCAGATAACTGCTGA
>CANFMY010000100.1 GCA_947448375.1 Comamonadaceae bacterium
CACCTGGATGTAGAGGCGATCCTCCAGTCCGATGAGACGGCGCAGTTCGCGCTGGCGCTCCTCGACGTTCGGGTACTCCAGCATCACCGTGGCCTTCCAGTTGCTTCCGTCTGGCACCAGCGGTGCGTAGGAGTCGATTTCGGCACGTATGCCCGCTTCCTCCACAATTTTTTCGAGGTGCAGCATCTCCTGAATCTGGTAGCGGATGGTCAGCTCGCTTTCAAATTGCAGGGTGACGTGGTGGCCCAGGTGCACGGTGCGTTGCCGCCGGTGCGCCATCACCTCGCCCTTGTGGGTCGTGCGGTATCGGGCGTAGGCCTCGAGAGTCAGGAGGTTATCGGCGGTGATGCGACCGGTCAGATGCATGACGGCGTGGTCACCCGGTCAGTCCTGAAATTGTTCCAGGGCCTTGGCGTAGCGATTGGCGTGCGAGCGCTCCGCCTTGGCCAGGATTTCAAACCAGTCGGCAATTTCGTCCAGTCCTTCCTCGCGTGCAGTCTTGGCCATGCCGGGGTACATGTCGGTGTATTCATGGTTTTCACCGGCCATGGCAGCCATCAGGTTTTGCCGTGTGGAGCCAAAGGGCAGGCCCGTGGTGGGATCGCCGCACTGCTCCAGCCACTCCAGATGGCCGTGGGCATGCCCCGTCTCGCCTTGCGCGGTGGAGCGAAACAAAGCTGCCACATCGACCTGACCTTCCAGGTCGGCCTTGTTGGCGAAGTACAGATAACGGCGGTTGGCTTGCGCCTCATGGGCGAAAGCGGTCTTGAGGTTTTCTTCGGTCTGGGAGCCTTTGAGCACGGCCATGCGAATCTCCTGGGGGGTTGGCGTTGAGGTCGGGCCCATGGCCAACGCATCAATCCCGAATTATCGGGGTCAGGTGCCGGTTTGGATAGGGATGTCACGGACATAAGGCATAGAATTTCTGCCACGTGAACAGTGCCTTCGCAGCAGGACATCGACCATGCCATCCAACCCCAGCCGTGACTTCGCCCAGGTGGCCTACACCAATGGTTACGAGTTCACCGAGGGATCAGGCTACACGCTGCCTGAATACCCGTTTGTCACCCCACCCGAACTCGCCAGCGGCACCATCGGCCATCACGACATCGTGATTGTGGGGGGCGGCATCACCGGCCTCACGCTGGCCTGCGGCCTGGCAGCCCGTGGCGTGCGCGCCGTGTTGCTGGACGAGGACAACACGGTGGGCGTCAAGGGCGCCTCGTCGCGGGGCATTTGCTACACGCAAAAGTCGCTCGAGATCTTCCAGCGTCTGGGCATCTACGAGCGCATCGCGGGCAAGGGCATCCAGTGGAGCGTGGGGCGCACGTTTGCCGGTGACGACGAGGTGTTCTCCTTTGACCTCAAGGCGCAGGGCAACTTCAACCTCAGCCAGCAACCGCCATTCATCAACATCCAGCAGTTCTACATCGAGGGCTACCTGGTCGAGCGCATCGCCGAGCTCAACGCCCGCCAGCCCAGCGTCGACATGCGCTGGCAGTCCCGCGTGACCGGTTTTGAGCAACGCGATGGGCATGCGCGGCTGACCATCACCACGCCCCAGGGCGATTACGCGCTGGACGCCACCTACGTGATCGACGCCACCGGTTCACACACGCCGTTTCACCAGTGGTGCGGCGCCACCATGGACCACAAGCGTGGCGACGACCGCTGGTGCATCGCCGATGTGCGCTTTCGCGATACCCCCCCCACCGAGCGCCACACCTGGATTGAAGCCCCGTTCAACGAAGACCGCGCCGTGTGGCAACACCTGATGGGTGACGATGTCTGGCGTATCGACTACCAGATGGCGCCCAACGCGGACCCCGCCTTGGTGAGCCGCGAAGACCAGGTGCGCGAACGCCTGCGTCGCCAGTTTGGCGACGACGTCGATTGCGAGATCGTCTGGGTCGGCCCTTACGCATACCGCAGCCAGTGCCTGCACCAGTTGCGCATCGGCAGCGTGTTTTTCATGGGCGACACCGCCAAGGTGGTGAGCCCCTTTGGCGCGCGCGGGGGCAACACCGGGATTGCCGACGCCGACAACCTGGCCTGGAAACTCGCGGCGGTGCTGCGTGGCCGCGCGCCCGATCAACTGCTGAACAGCTACCACGATGAGCGACTGCAGGCCGCGCAGCAGAATGTGCTGGTCACCAACCGCACCGCCCGCTTTTTGCGCCCCGCCTCACCGCAGGAATACCTGTTTCGTCGCGCCGCCATCAGCCTGGCCAAGCGCCACGCCTTTGGCCGCCTCATGATCAACACCGGCCGCATGGCCGTGGCCAACCCCTACACCCGCAGCCCCGCCTGCGCTGCCAACGCCGGGGGCTCGGTGCAGAACGTGGCGTTGCAATGGGCGGATGGTTCAGCGGGTTGCCTCAACCAGCTGCTCCAGTGGGCTGGCGAGGACCTGTTGCTGCTGGTCTTTGGCCCTCAGTCAGCGGCCGCCCTGGGTCGGGTCCGGCAGCTCACCGCGCAAACCCCGTTGAAGGCCGTGCAGGTGCTGTCCGCGGGCGATCGCGTGCAGGGCCGCGAGCATGTGCGCGACCCCGACGGACGTTTGCGACAGGCCTGCCAGGCCACAGGCCAGGCCTGGGCCCTGGTGCGCCCCGACAGCTACCTGGCCGCCACAGGGGCGGATTGGGAGTCGACGCTGGTGCGTCAACTGGCGCGCGCGCTGGCCCTGGCTTGAACGACGCAGCGCCAAGCCGCGCTGCTGCTGTCTGACCACCCTGAGTGGCGCGGACGGGCCCGGGCCCTCACCCGGATAAAATTGTCCGCAGTTCACGTGCGCAGCGTCGCACCCCTGAGCCCCGACGTTTCTGGCGCATGGGGCTCGGCCTTCTCCCGTTGGAACCCTTCCCCATGAGCCAAAGTCCCGCGCAACCCGGCCTGCAGAGCCTGTCCAAATCGTTCGAACCCGCCGAACTCGAAGCCCACTGGGGTCCCGAATGGGAGCGCCGTGGCCTGGGCCTGGCGGGTCACCGCGGCACCGGGCAACCCAAGGCGGACGAAGCCTCGTTTGCCATTCAGCTGCCGCCGCCCAACGTGACCGGCACGCTGCACATGGGTCATGCATTCAACCAGACCATCATGGACAGCCTGACCCGCTACCACCGCATGCGGGGCCACAACACGGCCTGGATTCCCGGCACCGACCACGCCGGCATTGCCACCCAGATCGTGGTGGAGCGACAGTTGCAAGAGCAAGGCATCTTGCGCCACGACATGGGCCCCACGCCCGCTGAAGCGCGCAAGAACTTCGTCGCCAAGGTCTGGGAATGGAAAGAGCATTCCGGCAACACCATCACCCGTCAGATGCGCCGCATGGGCGACACAGTGGACTGGAGCCGCGAGTACTTCACCATGGACGACAAGCTCTCCACCGTGGTGACCGACACCTTTGTGCGCCTGTATGAGCAAGGCCTGATCTACCGCGGCAAGCGCCTGGTCAACTGGGACCCGGTGCTGATGAGCGCGGTCTCCGACCTGGAAGTCGAAAGCGAAGAAGAAGACGGCTCGCTGTGGCACATCTGCTACCCCTTCGCCAACGGCCCGCAGCGCGTGGGGGGCGAGACCGCACGCGGCCTGGTTGTGGCCACCACCCGCCCTGAAACCCTGCTGGGCGACGTGGCCGTGATGGTGCACCCCGAAGACGAGCGCTATGCCCACCTGATCGGCCAGCCCGTGCAACTGCCGCTGTGTGGTCGCACCATTCCCATCATCGCCGACGACTATGTGGACCGTGAATTTGGCACCGGCGTGGTGAAGGTCACCCCCGCGCACGATGTGAACGACTACGCCGTGGGCCAGCGCCATCAGTTGCCCCTCATCGGTGTGCTGCACCTCAACGCCACCATCAACGACAACGCGCCTGAACCCTACCGCGGCCTGGACCGCTTCGCCGCCCGCAAGGCCGTGGTGGTGGACCTGGACCACGCGGGTCTGCTGGTTGAAATCAAGAAACACAAGCTGATGGTGCCGCGCTGCGCGCGTACCGGCCAGGTGGTCGAGCCCATGCTCACCGACCAGTGGTTCGTCGCCATGAACCAGGTCAGCGAACAAGACCCCACCGGCAAAAGCATTGCGCAAAAAGCCATCGATGCCGTCACCAGCGGGCAGGTGCGCTTCGTGCCCGAAAACTGGGTCAACACCTACAACCAGTGGATGAACAACATCCAGGACTGGTGCATCAGCCGCCAGCTGTGGTGGGGCCACCAGATCCCTGCCTGGTACGACGAAGACGGCCGTGTCTATGTGGCCCGCAGCGAGTCGGAGGCGCAAGCCCAGGCCCCCGGCAAAACCCTGCGCCGCGATGACGACGTGCTCGACACCTGGTATTCCTCCGCCCTGGTGCCCTTCTCCACCCTGGGCTGGCCCGCCAAAACCGACGACCTGGCCCTGTACCTGCCCAGCAGCGTGCTGGTCACGGGCTACGACATCATCTTCTTCTGGGTGGCCCGGATGATCATGATGACCACGCACTTCACCGGCCAGGTGCCGTTTCGCGATGTGTACATCCACGGCCTGGTGCGCGATGCACAGGGCAAGAAGATGTCCAAGTCGGAAGGCAATGTGCTCGACCCGGTCGATCTGATCGACGGCATCTCCCTGGGCCCGTTGCTCGACAAACGCACCACCGGCTTGCGCAAGCCCGAGACCGCGCCGCAAGTGCGCAAGGCCACCGAGAAAGAGTTCCCCGAGGGCATCCCGGCCTACGGCGCCGATGCGCTGCGCTTCACCTTTGCGGCGCTGGCCAGCCTGGGCCGCAGCATCAACTTCGACAGCAAGCGCTGCGAGGGGTATCGCAACTTCTGCAACAAGCTGTGGAACGCCACGCGCTTTGTGCTGATGAATTGCGAAGGCCACGATTGCGGCCTGATGGAACACAGCAAGGCCGAGTGCGCGGTGGGCGGCAAGGCCCATGGTTACATGCGCTTCAGCCAGGCCGACCGCTGGATCACCTCGCAACTGCAACGCGTGGAGGCCGACATCGCCCAGGGCTTTGCCGATTACCGTCTCGACCAGGTGGCGCAAGCCCTCTACGAATTCGTCTGGAACGAGTTCTGCGACTGGTACCTGGAGATTGCCAAGGTGCAGATCCAGACCGGCGACGAGGCCGCCCAGCGCGCCACGCGTCGCACGCTGATTCGCACGCTTGAGACCATCCTGCGTCTGGCGCATCCGGTCATCCCCTTCATCACCGAGGCCTTGTGGCAACACGTTTCGCTGGTGGCAGGACGTCGCAACGAGGCCAACGGCCCCACCTCCGTGGCTGTCGCCCCTTATCCCGTGAGCCAGCCCGAGCGCATCGACACCCAGGCCGAAGCGCAGGTGGCGCAACTCAAGGCCCTGGTCGATGCCTGTCGCAACCTGCGCGGCGAAATGGGCGTCTCGCCCGCTCAGCGCTTGCCGCTGTACGCGGTGGCCACCACCGCGGCGCAAGCCGAGTTCCTGCGCGCGCAAGCTCCGGTGCTGCAAGCCCTGGCCAAGCTGAGCGAAGTGCGGGTGTTCGACGACGAAGTCAGCTGGAGCGCGGCCGCCGAGTCTGCCCCGGTGGCCGTGGTGGGCGATATCCGGGTCTGTCTGTTCATGCAGGTGGACGTGGCCGCCGAGAAAGTCCGTCTGGGTAAAGAAGCCGCGCGACTGCAAGGCGAGATTGCCAAGGCGCAGGGGAAGCTGTCCAACGAAGCCTTTGTGGCCAAAGCCCCCGCCGCCGTGCTGGAGCAAGAGCGCAAGCGCCTGGCGGACTTCAGCGCCACGCTGGACAAGGTGCAAGAGCAGTTGGCGCGGCTGGGGTGATCCTGGTGTCGGGCCGCTGCCATGCGGCCTGACTATGATGGTCACTCACCACGCACGTTGCTTTTCCAGACCCAGCGTCTCACCCACCCCACGCCGCCATCATGACCGCACCCGTCACCAAAGCCGTTTTCCCTGTTGCCGGACTCGGCACCCGATTTCTGCCCGCCACCAAGGCCCAGCCCAAGGAAATGCTGCCCGTGGTGGACAAACCCCTCATTCAGTACGCGGTGGAGGAGGCCTACGAGGCGGGCATTCGCCACATGATTTTCGTGACGGGCCGCAACAAGCGCGCCATCGAAGACCATTTCGACACCGCCTACGAACTCGAAACCGAGCTCGAGAGCGCGGGCAAGCAGGCCTTGCTGGACCTGGTGCGCAGTGTGCAACCCGCCGACATGCTGTGCTCGTATGTGCGCCAGCCGCGTGCGCTCGGTCTGGGACACGCGGTGCTCTGTGCCGAGCACCTGGTGGGCCAGGAGCCCTTTGCCGTGTTGCTGGCCGACGACCTGATGACCGGCCCCGTCGGTGGTCCTGGTGTGATGCGTCAGATGGTGGAGGTGTTCGCACGCACCGGCAGCTCGGTGCTGGCCGTTCAGGAGGTGCCCCTGGAGCAAGTGCAGCGCTACGGCATCGTCGCCGGCACGCCCTTGCCAGGCGGCCTCACCGACGTGCGACAGATGGTGGAGAAGCCATCCGCCGCCCAGGCCCCCTCGCGCCTGGCCGTGGCCGGGCGCTATGTGCTGACGCCGGGTGTGTTTGATCGCATTCGCCAGGGCGGCCGCGGGGCGGGTGGGGAAATTCAGCTCACCGACGGGATTGCCGGTCTGATTGGGTCCGAGCAAGTCCTGGCCTACGCCTACCAGGGCAAGCGCTATGACTGCGGCAGCAAACTGGGCTTTTTACAAGCCACCGTCGAGCTGGCCGTGCACCACCCCGAGGTGGGGGCGGCGTTCTCGGCCTACATGGCTGAACGCTCCTGAATCCGCATCCGGCATCCCACCTGGGACAGAACCTGGGACCTGTCCAGGGACTGAACGTCAGACCGGCTCTCTGATCGGCTCAGAAACAACGGCGCGGCTCAACGCCGCTTGAGCACGTGGATGAATTCGTTGCCTTGGGTTTGCTGTTCCACCAGCTCATTGCCGGTTTGCTTGGCAAAGGCGGTGAAGTCACGCAGTGAGCCGGCGTCGGTGGCCACCACGCGCAACAACTGACCGCTTTGCATGGCGGTCAGCGCCTTCTTGGCTTTGAGAATGGGCAGCGGGCAGTTCAGCCCGCGGGTGTCGAGTTCTTGATCAATGTGCATGGCGTGAACCTGTTAACAAGCCGGTTTACAAGCGGTCGCGTTCTTCCTGAGTCATGAAGGGCGGGTCGATGCCCTGGCTGCTGCGCAGCCAGTCGGCCAGCGCATAGCCGGTGCCGGCAGGCCAGCACACCAGATCCTTGAAGTCATAGAGCTGGTACTCGACCAGTTCGGGTGAGAGACGAATCTCGCCCTCGGCCTTGGCGTGGTAGGCGATGATGACCTGGTTCATGCGGAAGAACTCGTACACCCCGACCAGGCTCAGCTCGGTGGTGTTGAGGTTGGTTTCCTCCTGGATCTCGCGGCGAATGCCTTCCTGGGGGGTTTCGCCCGCCTCCATGAACCCGGTGATGAGCGCAAACCGGCGCCCCTTCCAGGCAGCGTTGCGCGCCAGCAGAATCTGGTCGCCCACCTGCACGATGGCGGCCAGCACCGGCGTGGGGTTGTTCCAGTGCGTCCAGCCGCAGCCCACGCAGCGCATGCGCTCCTTGGGGCCGCCATCCTCCATCAGGGCCAGCAGCTCAAGTGGGGTGGCGCAGGAAGGGCAAAAACGAAAGGCATTCATGCAGGAAACACTCCGGTCGAGAGGTAACGGTCGCCGCGGTCACAGACGATGAAGACGATGGTGGCATTTTCCACTTGTTGGGCGATCTGCAGCGCCACCCAGCAGGCCCCGGCCGCCGAGATGCCGGCGAAGATGCCTTCCTCGCGAGCCAGTCGGCGACACATCTCTTCAGCATCCTCCTGGCTGACCAGGACCAGTTCATCGACCGCCTTGGGGTCATAAATGCTGGGCAGGTACTCCTCGGGCCACTTGCGGATGCCGGGAATGCGCGAACCCTCGCTCGGTTGCGCGCCCACAATGCGCACCGCCGGGTTCTGCTCCTTCAGGTAGCGCGACACCCCGGTGATGGTACCGGTGGTGCCCATGGCGCTCACAAAATGGGTGACACGGCCCTGGGTGTCCTGCCAGATCTCGGGGCCGGTGGTCTCGTAGTGGACACGCGGGTTGTCGGGGTTGGCAAACTGATCCAGCACGCGGCCCTTGCCGTCACGCTGCATGCGCTCGGCCAGATCGCGGGCGTATTCCATGCCGCCGCTCTTGGGCGTGAGGATGAGTTCGGCCCCGAACGCCTTCATGGTCTGGGCTCGCTCGATCGACAAGTCCTCGGGCATGATGAGCACCATGCGGTAGCCTTTGATGGCCGCTGCCATGGCCAGGGCAATGCCCGTGTTGCCAGAGGTGGCCTCGATCAAGGTGTCGCCTGGGCGAATGTCACCACGCTCCTGGGCCCGTTGGATCATCGACAATGCAGGTCTATCCTTGACGGATCCGGCCGGGTTGTTGCCTTCGAGCTTGCCCAGCAGGACGTTGCCTCGGGCTGCGTTTTCCTTCGCACCGATGCGTTGCAGGGCCACCAGAGGTGTTCGACCGATGGCAGATTCAATGGTCGGGTAATTCATAGCCCTCACTGTGCCATAATTCCTGTCTCCCTCGCCGCCGGAGTGGCGAAATTGGTAGACGCAGCAGATTCAAAATCTGCCGGTGCAAAACACCGTGCCGGTTCGATTCCGGCCTCCGGCACCAGGCCCTGGAGCGCATGTGCGTTGGTTCAGACCAACGCCCTCACGCGCGCGCTCCAGGCCGGTTTCGTCTAGGATGGTTTCTTTTTTGAAATCTCTCTTTGACGCAAAGGCATTCACCATGTCACGTTCCTTCCATTTCTTGACGTCGCATGTCGGTCAGGCCCTGTGTGCCGTGCTGACGTTTGCAACGGTCACGCTGTCGGGCCATGTTCAGGCACAGACCTACCCCACCAAGCCCATCAAGGCGATCGTGCCCTTTGCCCCTGGCAGCGCGACCGACCAGATCGGCCGTGCCTTTGCCGCCAAGATGTCCGAGCAACTCGGCCAGCCCATCGTGGTGGAGAACAAGCCTGGCGTGAACGGCATGCTGGGTGCCGACGCAGTGGCCAAGTCTGCCGCTGACGGCTACACCTTGCTGATTGGCACCAACAGCACCAATGCGGCGCTCAAGAGCCTCATGAACAAGCTGCCCTATGACCAGGACACCGCGTTTGCGCCCGTGGGCTTCATGGGCTCGGTGCCCTTGATTGTGGGCATCCACCCCACCCTCCCCTACAAGACACTGCGTGAATTTGTGGAAGCGGCCAGAGCCAAGCCCGGCTCGATCAGCTTTGCCAGCGCCAGCACCTCGCAGCTGGTGTCCAGCGAAATGCTGGCCCACACAGCCAGCATCAGCATGACCCACGTGCCCTACAAGAGCGGCCCGGCCGCCATGACCGATCTGATCGGCGGTCAGGTCAACATGTTCACCGCCGACTTTGCGGTCATGCTGCCCCAGGTCAAGGCCGGCAAGGTGCGTGGTCTGGCCGTGACCTCCACCAAACGCTCCGCCGCCATTCCCGAACTGCCCACGGTCAACGAAGCACTGGGCGTCAAGGACTATGAGCTGATCGCCTACTTTGCCACCTTTGCCCCGGCCGGCACGCCGCCCGACGTGATCGCCAAACTGAACAAGGCCCTCAACGACGCCGCCAATTCCAAAGACATCCAGGAAAAATTCAGCGCCCTGGGCTTTGAGATCGACCCCGGCCCGCCCGAAGCCCTGGCCCAACGCAACCGCCGCGAAACCGCCAAGTGGGCCAAGGCCATCAAAGACGCCAAGATCGAACCCCAATAACCCGCCAGATTGCTGACCAAAGCCCCATGAGCCAACTGTTTTCCCCCTTCGAATTTCATCCCCCGCGAGGCCCCGTCACCCTGGCCAATCGGTTGGTGATCGCACCCATGTGCCAGTATTCCGCTGACAACGGGTGTCCCACCGACTGGCACCTGATGCACTGGGCCAACCTGTTCAACAGCGGGGCGTCTTTCGTCATCATCGAAGCCACAGCGGTCAGTCCTGAAGGGCGCATCACCCCGGGCTGCCTGGGCCTGTGGGACGACAAGACCACCGCCGCCTTTGCCGACACCTTGCAGCGTGCACGCCGACTCGCCCCCCCGCTGCCGGTGTGCGTGCAACTCAGCCACGCCGGACGCAAGGCGTCGAGCGAAGCCCCCTGGCGCGGTGGCATGCTGATTCCGCAAGACCAGGGCGGTTGGCAAGCGCTGGCCCCCTCGGCCATTTCGCAATTGCCCGATGAACCGGCGCCGCGCGAACTCACCACGGCAGACATTCAGACCATCCAGCAGGACTTCATCGCCGCGGCCCACCGTGCACAAGCCATGGGACTGGAAGGCATCGAGATTCACGGGGCTCATGGCTACCTGCTGCATGAGTTCTTGTCTCCCTTGGCCAACCAGCGCACCGATGCTTACGGGGGTTCGTTTGACAACCGCGTTCGACTGCTCATGGACATCTTCCAGGGCGTGCGCGCGGTGTTCGATGGTGTACTGGGCGTGCGCCTGTCGGCCACCGACTGGGTCGAAGGCGGCTGGAACCCGGATGAAACCGTTGCACTCACCCAGCGACTCAAGGCGGCCGGCGCCGACTACATCCACATCTCCAGCGGCGGTGTCTCCTCGAAGCAAAAAATCCCGGTCGGCCCCAACTACCAGGTGCCATTTGCCCAGCAGGTGAAAGCCGCCACCGGGCTGCCCACCATCGCCGTCGGTCTCATCACCGAGCCGCAACAGGCCGAGGACATCCTGGTGCGTGGCGATGCCGACCTGGTCGCCATTGCCCGAAGCGCCCTGTACAAGCCGCACTGGGGCTGGGAAGCGGCCGCCGCCCTGGGAGGCCAGGTGCCGGCCAGCCCGCCCTACTGGCGCAGCATTCCGCGCGATGTGCAAGCCATCTTCGGAAAAATTCATATTGGCATGCGCTGAGCAGTGAGCCGCCGGGTGTGGCTTGCTGTCTCTTTTGGCCTGTTGTCGTGTTTCCGTTGGTTTATCCGTTGACGTTATGTCCCTGACCTCATCTCAGAGTTTTTCCATGCAAGTTTTTTTCCCGTCCCGTCGCACGGCGTTGCTGCTGGCTTCTTCCCTGCTCAGCCTGTCTGCCACCCTGTCGCAGGCGCAAAATTTCCCCAGCAAGTCCATCACGCTGGTGGTGCCCAACCCGCCCGGGGGGCTGGTGGACACCTCGGCGCGACTGGTCGCCGAACCCTTGGCACGCGTCATCGGCCAGTCCGTGGTCGTGGACAACAAGCCCG
>CANFMY010000101.1 GCA_947448375.1 Comamonadaceae bacterium
CCGGAACTCGCCTTGCTGCGGCTGAACGAAGGGGAACTGGTCGAGGTTGCCGCGCACCCTTAACTTCACGTTGTCGGCACTGCCTTGCTTGAGCGCATCGCGCAGGTAGTGCCGCACTCGCTCAGGCACGGCGGTGGGCAAATAGCGCGCAACCTGGCGCGCATCCAGGCGCTTGACGGTGGATTGCAAATCCAGCGTTCCACCCGTTTGCCCGGCCGTGGGGCTGGTCCAGGTCAGTTGCACCTCGCCTTGCAGCTCGGCGTTGCTGAGTTTGCCGTGCGCCACTTGCACCTGCCAGCCCGTGCGTTCACGCTTCCAGCTCAGGTCGGCGGCCAGCTCCTGCACCGGCACCAGCGGCTCTTCCAGCCAGGCGGGCAGCTGCAAGCTGCCGCTTCCCATTTGCAACTGGGCTGTCCCGCCGTCCTGCGTGGCGTCGAACTTCATTTGCAAGCCTTGCACGCCCGGCCATGCCGGTTGATTCAGCGCCGCCTTGCCGCTCAAACTCTGCAGTGACAAGCCTTGCACCTGGCCCTGCACGCGGTATTGGTCCAGGGCCGGCCAGCGCCCTTGCCACTGACCCTTGAGGTCGCGCACCACGCCATGCAGTTGGCGCGACTGCAAGGCCGCAATCCAGTGACGATCCGGCGAGACGAGTGCGGCGGTCTCCAGCAGCCCATCCAGATCCACCCGATCGATCTGCCATTCGCCCTGCTCGGGTTGCGCCCCCAGCGCAGGCGACCACGCCACGCGCCAGCGACCCGCCGCCCACGGCAGGGCCTGGGCCCCCTGGAGCACCAGGCCTTCGGTGGTGACTTCAAATCCGTGGTTCCAGGGGCGCAGGTTCAAGCGTCCCTGCACCGTGTCCAGCGCGATGGGGTGAGGCGATTGCGGAGCACGGGCTTGCAGTTGGGTGAGCGCCAGGTCGGTGGTGACGCCCTGAAGCTGACCTTGCCGGATGTCCAGCCAAGCCCGCGCCCACCCCTGTCCGCGCAACACGTCCAGCGCCGTGTGTTCGGGTAACAGGTGACGCCAGGCCTGCAGGTCGAGGTGACTGAATTGCGCATACAGCGTCCCGCTCCACTCCGACCAATTGCCCTCGCGCAAGCTCAGCAAGGGCTGTCGAAACTGTCCTCGCACAGAGAAGGGCTCACCCCAGCGCGGATCGGGCGTCGCGTCCAGCCGAAACTGATGGTGTTGCACCCCGTTGCGCAACACCAGGCGCACATCCCTGAGGGCGAGCGGCTCGGTGTTGGGGCGGGTGTCATCGGTCCATCGCAACTGGCCCTGCTCCACCACCACCTCGCTGTGCGAAAACAGCCAGTCCGCCAGCGATCCATCCGACGAACCCTCGATGACCAGCCCCGCCACCGACCAGGTGCCATCCGCGGCCCGGTGGACATCCACCGAGGGGCGATCAATGACGATCTGGTCGAAGGCCGCACGCAGCAGCGATTGCGGGGACAGGGTGAACAGCACGCGACCCAGGCGCAAGCCCTGGGACTGCTGCGGGTCCAGGACGGCGATGTCCAGGGCTTCGAACGACGGCAACAAGCCGTTCGAGTGGGCCTGCAATGCGCCCACCCGCACGTCGCGCCCGCTGATGCGGCTGGCTTGTGCCTCCAGCATCGGTTTGAAGTCGCCGATTCGCGGCACAATGAACCCGTGGAGCAGCAACCACAAGAGTGCCACCACCAGCCAGACCCCGGCCACGGTCAGCAAGGCCCAGCGGGTGAACCGGGCGTACAGGCGCACACCGCGCGACCAACCGCGCGATGCGATCAGTGGCTGGGGCTCGGGAGGCTGCTCGGTAACTGCGTCGGTGTCTGCCATGATGGGAATAACGTGACCGGAATTATCACCCCCCCGCCCGAACCCGCTGTGTCCGTGGGCGACCGTGCCAGACCTGGTGCCCTTCATTCGCGGCTGGTTCAGCGCTTGCGCCGCCGCTATGCCGATCTCCTGTCTGTGCTTCCCCCGGGCCCACCGGTGCGCGTCACCCTGGAGCAGGCCCTGGTTTCCCTGCAGGAACGACTGGGCGAATTGGGTGCTGCCTTGCGCGTGTTGCGCCAGCTCGTGATCGAGCGACTGGTGGTGTTGGACTGCGAGCAGCAAGCGCCCCTGGAGGTGGTCACCCGCGCCGTCACCGAGCTGGCCGAACTGGCGCTGGAGCGGGCCTGCGAAGAGGCCCAGGCCCAGCTCGACACGCTGTATGGCGCCCCCATGACCGCGCAGGGGCAACGCGCCGAGTTGTGGATCATTGGCATGGGCAAGCTGGGGGCGCGCGAGCTCAATGTCTCGAGCGACATCGATTTGATCTATGTGTACGACGAGGACGGACACACCCTGGGCCGAGCGGATGGGGGTGGGCGCATCAGCGTGCACGAGTATTTTTCTCGGGCGGTCAAACGCATCTACAGCCTGGTGGGGGACACCACCGAGCACGGCTTTGTGTTTCGGGTGGACCTGGCCTTGCGGCCCAACGGCAACTCGGGGCCCTCGGTGGTGTCGCTCAATGCCCTGGAAGAATATTTTCTGGTGCAGGGCCGTGAGTGGGAGCGGTTCGCCTGGCTCAAGAGCCGGGTGGTGGCTCCGCGCAGCAGCCTGGGCAGCGCCAAGGCCCTGCGCGACACCGTGCAGCCCTTTGTGTTCAGACGCTACCTCGACTACAACGTGTTCGAGGCCTTGCGCGGCTTGCACCGTCAAATTCGCGACCAGGCCCAGCGCAGCAGTGCAGGACGCCCGGAGCGGGCCAATGACGTCAAGCTCGGGAGAGGGGGCATTCGCGAAATCGAATTCACCGTGCAGTTGCTGCAGGTGGTGCGTGGCGGGCAGTTCCCCGAGTTGCGCACGCAGCCCACCCTGGAGTCGCTCGATCGGGTGGCCCGTGCCCAACTGATGCCCGCTGCGACAGCGCAGGCGTTGGCGCAGGCGTATGTGTTTTTGCGCCGGGTCGAACACCGCATCCAGTACCTGGACGACCAGCAGACCCATGCCCTGCCCTCAGACCCGGTTGACCTGGTGTGGCTGTCACACACCCTGGGCCTTGCTTCGGTGGACGTCTTCTGGGCCGAGCTGGCGCGGCACCGCGAACTGGTGGCGCAGGAGTTTGATCGACTGCTCGGGCAATCGGAGCCGGCCCATGGGGCTAAAGGCACGCACGGGGCTGGCGGGCCTCACGGCTCTATTGGGTCCAACGGGTCTAACGGGTCTAACGGGTCAGGCGGCGCCGGCGGCTGGGGCAACTCGGCGCCGGCCGATGGGTTGGCCGCCGCTTGCGATCTGGAAGGCGTGCTGCCGTACCTGAGCGAGGTGTTGCGCGAGCGCGTGGCGCGCTGGCCCGACCATCCGCGCGTGCGTGCACTGCGTGAAGATGGCCGCCAACGCCTGTTGCGGCTGGTCCAGCGCACCCAGTCGTGGGTGGATGAAGGCCGGGTGGATGAGCAGGCCGCCGTGCGCTGGAGCGACTGGATCGAGCCGTTGTTGCGCCGTGAAAGCTACCTAGCCTTGCTGGTGGAGCGCCCGGGTGTGCACGAGCAACTGCTGCGGTTGTTGGGGTCGGCGCGCTGGCCAGCGCGCTATTTGTTGCAACACCCTGGCGTCATCGACGAGCTCGCCACGCAGGCCTTGTTGATGGAACGCTTCGACCCGCTTCAATTCCAGGCCGAGTTGGAGGCGCGTCTCGAAGCCTTGCAGGCTGCCGGTGAGGACGACGAGGAAAACCTCTTGAACCTGCTGCGACGGGCGCACCACGCCGAGGTGTTTCGCACCCTGGCGCGCGACGTCGAGGGGCGCTTGACGGTGGAGCAAGTGGCCGATGACCTGAGTGCATTGGCTGACACCATTTTGCGCTTAAGCCTGCGCTGGGTGTGGCAACGACTTCGGCAGCGGCATCAGGCTGTGCCTCAGCTGGCGATCCTGGGGTACGGCAAGCTGGGCGGCAAAGAGTTGGGCTACGGCAGCGATCTGGACATCGTGTTTGTGTACCAGGACGATCATCCGCAAGCCGGCGAAATCTATGCGCAGTTGGTGCGCCGCCTGATCAACTGGCTGACGGTCAAGACGGGCGAAGGCGATCTCTATGAAATCGACACCGCCTTGCGACCCAATGGCAACTCGGGCTTGCTGGTGACCTCCTTCGAGGCCTTTGCCGATTACCAGAGCCAGCGCGGCAGCAACACGGCCTGGACCTGGGAGCATCAGGCCATGACGCGTGCGCGATTTTGTGTGGGCTTGCCGGCCCTGGCCGAGGCCTTCGAGGGCGTGCGTCGTGATGTGATCCGCGCGCCGCGTGACTTGGGTCTGTTGGCGCAGGAAATCGTGGCCATGCGCCACAAGCTGCGCCAGGCGCGACCCGTGCCGGCCGGCCAGTTTGACGTCAAGCACAGCCCGGGCGGCATGGTGGACGCCGAGTTTGCGGTGCAGTATCTGGTGCTGGGACACGGGGGCAAGCATCCCGAGTTGCTGGACAACGTGGGCAACATTGCCTTGCTGCTCAGGGCCGAGCAGGTGGGCCTGCTGCCTGCTGGCGTTGGCGTGGCGGCCGCGGATGCTTATCGGGACTTGCGACGGGTGCAGCACCGTGCACGACTCGACGAGATGCCGACCCAAGTCGAGGTGGCTGAACTCGCCCCCGAGGCGGCTGCCATTGTGGCGTTGTGGCGCGCGGTGTTTGGCGCGGCCGTGTCCTGAATTCAAACGCCGCGAATTTTGCGCACCAGCGCGGTGGTGGAGTAACCATCCACGAACGGGAGTGCACGCGCGCACCCGCCCCAGGATTCCACCACCGCGGTTTCGGGGAGGCGGGTCATGTCGTAGTCGCCGCCCTTGACGATCACCTGCGGGCGTAACTCGCGAATGAGTTGCAGGGGGGTGTCCTCATCAAACCAGGTCACCAGGCTGACCGACTCCAGCGCCGCGATCATGATGGCGCGGTCCACTTCGTTGTTGAGCGGTCGATCCGGGCCTTTGCCCAGGCGACGCGCCGACGCGTCGGTGTTGAGGGCCACCACCAGGGCAGCGCCTTCGGCGCGGGCCTGCGCCAGGTAGGTCACATGGCCACGGTGCAACACGTCGAACACGCCATTGGTGAACACCACGGGCCCGCGAGCCGCCAACGTTTGAACAGCCACAGGCGCCTGGTCGCGCGCCACGATCTTGTCCAGAAACGAAGGGGGGGTCATGTCTGGACCTCGGGGTCAAGGCGCCTGTCGCTCAGGCGGGCTTTGTGTCGATGAAGCTCGGGCGCTGCATCAGCTTCTGGTAGAGCCGCTCCAGGTTGGGGTGGCGCGGCGCCCAGGCGATCTGCGGAAAACGGAAGTTGAGGTAGCCCAGCGCACAGCCCACGGCGATGTCGGACAGGCTCAGGTGAATCCCGCTGCAGTAGGCGTTGTCACCCAGGCCGCGACTCATCGCCGCCAGGCTGTCGTCGACCTTGCGCAGTTGCCGCTCGATCCAGGCCTGGCTGCGCTCCTGGGCGGAGCGACCCGGCCAGCTGGCCTCCAGGCGCGCGAGGATGCTCGCATCGAGCAGGCCATCGGCCAGGGCCTCCCAGGTCTTGATGGCAGCGCGCTCGCGCCCGGAACTGGCAATCAGCTTGCCCACCGGCGAGAGCGTGTCGAGGTATTCCACGATGACCCGCGAGTCAAACAGCGCTTCACCGCCTTCCATCACCAGGCAAGGCACTTTGCCCAGCGGGTTGGAGTCGGTGATGGCGGTGTTGGCAGACCAGACATCCTCGGGGACAAACTGATAGTCGAGCTTTTTTTCGGCCAACACGATGCGGACCTTGCGGACGTAGGGACTGGAGATGGCGCCGATCAGTTTCATAAAGGGTGGGGGGTTGAGTTGGGGGCATTCTATCGACAGGTGGCCGACGCGCGCTGTGCGTGTGTTGTGGGCGAGACGGACAGGACCACTCACCTAGAATCCGGGTATGAGCTTATCCACCGTGACGGCCCTGTCGCCGCTTGATGGCCGCTATGCCGGCAAACTGGCGCGTCTGCGCCCCTTCATGAGCGAACAGGGCTACATGCAATGCCGCGTGCAAGTTGAAATCACCTGGTTCATCGCCTTGAGCGAGGCCGGCCTGAAGGAATTCCCCCCCCTGAGCGCCCAGGCGCGTCAGCATTTGCTGGGTCTGGTGGAACACTTCTCGGCGGAGGATGCCCTGGCCATCAAGGCCATCGAGAAGACCACCAACCACGACGTCAAGGCCGTGGAGTACTGGATCAAGGCGCAGTTCGAATCCGCCGCGCTGTCCGAGGCGGTGCGCACAGAACTCGCGCGCGTGCAAGAGTTCGTGCACTTTGCCTGCACCAGCGAAGACATCAACAACACCAGCCATGCCCTGCAGCTCAAGGCCGCACGTGCCGAGGTGGTGTTGCCCGGGCTGGATGGCGTGATCGAGCGTTTGCGCCAGATGGCGCACCGCTATGCCGAGGTGGCCATGCTCAGCCGCACCCACGGTCAGACCGCCAGCCCCACCACCGTGGGCAAGGAAATCGCCAACGTCGTGGTGCGTTTGCGCCAGGTGCGCGAACAGATTGCTGCGGTGTCCCTCAAGGCCAAGATGAATGGCGCCGTGGGCAACTACAACGCGCATTTGTCAGCCTGGCCCGAGGTGGATTGGGAGGCGTTCAGCCAGCGCGTGGTGGAAACAGCGCCCGCAACGCGTGCCGACACCCCTGAGCCGGTGGGCCTGGGCTTGAGCTTTCAGCCCTACAGCATCCAGATCGAACCGCACGACTACATGGCCGAGCTGTTTGATGCCGTGGCGCGTGCCAACACCATCCTGATCGACTGGTCGCGCGATGTGTGGGGCTACATCTCGCTGGGCTACTTCAAGCAGCGTTTGCGCGAGGGCGAAATCGGCTCCTCGACCATGCCGCACAAAGTCAACCCGATCGACTTTGAAAACGCCGAGGGCAACCTGGGCCTGGCCAACGCATTGCTGCACCACCTGAGCGAGAAGCTGCCCATCAGCCGCTGGCAACGCGACCTCACCGACAGCACGGTGCTGCGCAACATGGGCGTGGCCCTGGGCTATGCCGCGCTGGCTTATCAGTCGATGTGCACCGGCCTGGACAAGCTCGAACTCAATGAGGAGGCGTTGCACGCCGATCTGGATGCCGCCTGGGAAGTGCTGGCCGAGCCGATTCAGACCGTGATGCGCCGCTACGGCGTGCAAGGCGCCTATGAGCAACTCAAGGCCGTCACGCGCGGCAAGACGGTGACGGCCGAGGCCTTGCACGGACTGATTCGTTCGCTCGACATTCCCGACGAGGCGCGTCAGCGCCTGCTGGCCATGACGCCGGCCAGTTATGTGGGCAAGGCGTCGGAGCTCGCGCGCAGGGTCTGATCCTTCGAGCGCTCGATGTAGCGGTTGAAGCGCCAGGCCTGGCCCAGCAGCGTGATGCGCCGCCAGGTGGTGCGCTTGGCCGCCGGGCTCATCTCGGTCCAGCGCTGCACCTCGTCAAAACTGCGCCCGCAGCCCTTGCACTCGGCGTCGCCCTGGCTGGTCGAGCAGATGGCAATGCAGGGCGTGTCCTGGGTGGTGTCGTACCACGCCAGCCAGGCGGCATAGGCTTTGGGGGGGAAGCCCTGCTCGGCGGCTTCGTTCTCGCGGTAATAGACCATGAGCGCATACACCTCTGCCAGCGCGCGCAACTCGGGCGCGAGCGTGACGCCGTCCGGGGACGGCTTGAGCGCACGCCAGTGGTTGATGGCGGCTTCGATGTCGGTGATGTGGATGGCAGACATAGGCAGGTGGGGGATGGATCATAGCGGCCCCGGCGGTGTTATCCTGAAACCACGATGAAGTTGATCTTGAAATGGCTGCTCAGCGCCACCGCCTTGATGGCACTGGCCAACCTGGACCCGGGGGTGGAGGTGCGGGGTTTCGGGGCCGCGCTGGCCGCCGCACTGGTGATCGGATTGCTCAATCTGGTGGTGCGGCCTATTTTGGTGGTGCTGACCTTGCCCGTGACCCTGGTGACCCTGGGGCTGTTCTTCTTTGTCATCAATGCCGGCCTGTTCTGGGCGGCGTCGGCCATGCTGGAGGGGTTTCAGGTGCGCAATTTTGGCCACGCCCTGCTGGGCTCACTGATTTACTCGGTCATGGGCCTGGTGATTCACTCAGCGCTGGAGCATTTGTTCCCGCCGCGCTGACTGAAAGACGCGCGCCCGGGTGTCGATGATGGATGCCTCCATCTCGTCGCTGCGGCTGAGCGTGCCACTTCGGGCGCGGGTACGGGCCAGATCCTGGGCCGCTTTGAGCCGGTCCAATGCCCCCACGTATTCCCAGCGCAAGGCACTGGCCTCGGCCTGTGCTCGCAACGACCGCAAGGTGTCACCTTGCAAGCCCAGAGCCTGTCCCAGCAAGTCCCACGAAGGCCTGTCGCGGTTGTTTGCACTCACAAACATTTGCATGTCCTGGGCGGCGAGTCGCCCCTGATCGGGCAGGCCGGTGGCAATGCGAGCCTGCGCCAGCAGCAGTTGCACCGTGCGCCGTTGGGGCAGGGCCTGCAGTTGCGCCACGGCCTGCAGGGGTTGACCGCTGGTCATACTCAACTCGGCAGACAGCAGCTGCACCAGCTCACGCGCGGCGGTGTCGTGCTGCGTCAGCGCACTCAAGGCAGAGAGCCGTTGCCGAGCGCGCTCGTGTTCGCGCAGGCGGCTGTCGGCCAGCACGCCGGCGTAGAGCGCTGCGGCCTGGCGAGCCGGGGTGGCGTGCCGGGTGTTGGCGTCCTGGCTGAAGAAGCGCAAGGCATCCACGTTAGGTTGCGACAGCACCCGTGCGCGAGCCGACAAGAGGCTGTGCACCCAATCCACAGCGCCCGGATCGGGTTTGCCGGGGAGCAGTTGCTGGCGGCTTTGCATGTCGGCAATCCGCTCGGTGGTCAGGGGGTGGCTGCGCAGATAGGGGTAGCCACCGCTGTCGTTGAGCCGTGAGGCGTACAGCAACTTTTCGAACATGCTGACAAACCCGGCGGGCTCGAACCCGGCCTGCGTGGCCACGCCGTAGCCCACCCGGTCGGCTTCGCGTTCCATGTCGCGCGAGAAATTGAGCTGGGTTTGCACAGCCACCGCCTGACCACCCACCACCATGGCCTGCGCCGCCTGCGGACTGCGACTCGCGGCCAGCAAACCCAGGATCATGGTGCCGATCATGAGGGGCGACTGCTGTTGCTGCTGCGTGAGCATGCGCGCAATGTGCCGCTGGGTGATGTGGCTGAGTTCGTGCGCCAGCACCGAGGCGAGCTCGTCCGGGGTGGAGACCACGCCGATCAGGCCCAGGTGCACGCCCATGTAGCCACCGGGCAAGGCAAAGGCGTTCACGCTCTTGTCGCGGATGAGCATCATCTCCCAGGCGAACTGCTCATCGAGTTCGGGCGAGAGTTCACCCCGCAGCTTGGCCGCTTCGCGCAACCGCTGCCAGATACGCCCCACGTATTCGGCCAGCACCGGGTCTTCGATGACGTCCGGGTCGCGCAAGATTTCACGCATGATGCTGTCGCCCAGACGTCGCTCTTCGCCCAGCGATATTTCGCTGCCGTCACCGAGGCTGGGCAGACGAGGCGGACCCGCGGGCACAGACCCCGAACCTGGGGGGGTGTCAGCCCAGGATTCAAGGGGCAGTTGCAGGCTGCCCGTGGCCAGCAACAGGCCCCAGGTCAACAGGTGGGCAGCCCGGGCGACGGTCCATCGCCGGGGACGACGAGCAGGGTGAGGCAAACGCGAGAACAATGGCATGACCTTATGATTCGAACATCATACTCACCGTTACCGACAGCTCCGATGACTCTCACCCATTTTGATGCCCAGGGCCAAGCCCACATGGTGGATGTGGCCGACAAGGCCTCGACGCACCGCCGCGCCACCGCCGAGGGCTGGATCGAGATGCTGCCAGCCACGCGCGAGCTGATCGAGTCGGGCAACGCCAAAAAGGGCGACGTGTTGGGCGTGGCGCGCATTGCCGCGATACAGGCCGCCAAAAAAACCAGCGACCTGATTCCCTTGTGTCATCCCCTGGCCCTGACCCGTGTGGCGGTGGAGTTCACCGTGGTGGCAGAACGCAACGCCGTGTGCTGCCGCGCCACCGTGGAGACTGTGGGGCAGACAGGGGTGGAGATGGAGGCGTTGACGGCGGTGCAGGTGGGCTTGCTCACCATCTATGACATGTGCAAGGCCGTTGACCGTGGGATGACGATGACGGGGGTGAGGCTGGTGGAGAAGATGGGGGGGAAGAGTGGGAGTTGGGTGGCTTGACAGTGGTCACTTACAAATCAATAGCCTAGGAGCACGGCAAACCGTCGTTTGTCCAAGTCCTGTCCAACTAAGGAACAGGAAATGGCTTCTTTTAGGCAACGTGGCGGCAAGTGGCAGGCGCGTGTCTTGCGTAACGGGTATCCCGATCAAACCAAGACGTTTGAAACCAAGGCAGACGCTGAAAAGTGGGCGCGGGCGCTTGAGTCAGAAATCGACAAAGGACTGTTCGCCAGCATCAATGAGGCCCAACGCAACACACTGGGCGATTTGATCGCGCGGTATCTGGCAGAGGTGACGCCGACCATGAAGGGCGCAACTGAAGACACAATTCGGCTCAAAGCAATCATGCGCAAACCCATTGCACGGTGGAGCATGGCGAACCTGAGCGCAGCCCGCATTGCAGCGTATCGAGACGAGCGACTTAAAGAGGTCAGTGCGGGAACGGTTATCCGGGAACTGGCGTATTTGTCTGCCATCATCAATCACGCCCGCAGGGAGTGGGGGATCAATGTCCCCAACCCTGTCCAGATGGTGCGCAAGCCACAAAGTCCGCAAGCACGATCACGGGTACTTACCGACGATGAGGTTTCAAAGCTGCTGAGTGCGTTGGAGCCGACTGGACGCAGAAGTAATTGGACCAAACCAGCGGTAGAGCTTGCAATGGCTACAGCGATGCGTCGGGGTGAGTTGTTGTCATTGAGATGGGAGCATATTGACTTGCTTAACAGGACAGCCTTCTTACCCGATACTAAAAATGGCGAGCCCCGGACCGTGCCGCTTTCATCGGCGGCAATACAGGTGCTGGCGGCTTTGCCCCGGCATATCGGTGGGGCAGTGTTCCCAGTGAAATTTTTTACCCTGGATGCGGCATTCAAGCGAGGGATTCGCCGAGCGGGTCTCGACGGAGTTCGATTCCATGATCTGCGGCGTACTGCCA
>CANFMY010000102.1 GCA_947448375.1 Comamonadaceae bacterium
AGCACGGTTTCAGCGGCGCTGGCGTCGTTGTAGGCAGGCCCGCCCACCAAGGAAAAGCCGGTGAGCGAGACCAGGGCATCGATGCGACTGCGGCCCTGGCTCTGAAAAAATTGCTCGATCGCGGGGCGTGCATCCAGACCGCTGGCGAATGCAGGAATCACCTGCAGGCCGCGCTCTTCCAGGGCGGTGATGACCGCGTCGTAATGCCCTGCATTGCCAGCCAGCAAATACGAGCGCAACAACAGCAAGCCCACCCGGGGTTTTGACTCGTCTTTCGCACCCGGCAATAACTTGGCGTCATGGGCGATGCGGCCCTTCATGCGCGGGTGGTAGACACCCACCTCGGGATATTCCAGCACATCGCCCGGACGCGCCAGCGCGCGCAACCCCTCACGCGGCCCGGCGGCGTAGCGCTGCACCAGCAACTGCACCATGCTGGACATGTTCTCTTGTGAACCCGCCAGCCAGTACTGCATCACCAGGAAAAACACGCGCACATCCTGCGCAGTGCCTGGGATAAAACGCAGCAACTTGGGCAAGCGGCGCAGCATGGCCATTTGCTTGGCACCGGCAGTCGCCTTCGGGGCCTGCTTGCCGTCGGATTCCTTTTGACTGGGGCGCAAACGCTTGAGCAAGCCCATCAAACCGCCCGACTGAGCGTCCATGCTGAACTTGCCCATGCGGGTCATCTGCATCACCGGCGGTGCCGACATGATGCAGACCATTGCGTCACACTGCAGGCGACGGGCCTGCAAGGCGTCCAGCACCGGCAAGAAGTGGTCTTCCATGAACAACATGGTGCAGATCACCAGATCGGCTTTGGCAATGTCTTCACGGCACGCGATCAGGGCTTCTTCGTCATCGCGCCAGGCGGCAGCAGTGTGGGTGGCAAATACCAACCCGGGCAGTTGTTGACGCAACCCCGTCGCGGCACGTGCGGCCGCACTCGAGACGTGGTGGTCCATCGTCAGCAGCACCACACGCATGTGGGGGCGTGCTGGATCGCGCTCAGCGGCTGTAGTGAGCTTTGGCATCGTAAAGCGTCTCCACCGTGATGAGCGTGAGGCCTCGTTCCTGGGCATAGCGCTCGGTATTGCGCCGCGCCTTGCCACGAACGAAGAACGGAATTTTCCCGAGCTCTTTTTCGGCCTCGGGGGCCCAGCCGCCGGGAGAGCTGTCGGGTTCGGGTGCAATGGAAATGTGTGCCGCCGCTGCAGCCGGAATCGGTGCCGCCGCCGAGATGTCTTGCCGGGCACTGCCCAGATGGGAGGGAGCCGCCGAGGCATGGAACTCGAAATCCTCCCGGAACATGCCCAGCAAGTGCTCCTCCAGGCCCATCATGAGCGGGTGCACCCAGGTGTCAAACAACACGTTGGCACCTTCAAAGCCCATTTGCGGGGCATAGCGAGCCGGGAAATCCTGCACGTGCACGGGAGCCGAGATGACCGCACAGGGGATGCCGTGGCGCTTGGCAATGTGGCGCTCCATCTGCGTGCCCAGAATCAACTCGGGTTGCAGTTCGGTGATCAGACGCTCCACTTCGAGGTAGTCATCGGTGATCAGCGGCTCCACCCCGTATTGCTTGGCGGCTTCTCGCACCTCGCGGGCAAACTCGCGGCTGTAGGTGCCCAGACCCACGACCTCGAAGCCCATTTCACGTGCCGCCACACGGGCGGCCGCCACGGCATGGGTGGCGTCACCGAACACGAAGACCCGCTTGCCGGTGAGGTAGTTGGAATCGACCGATCGGGCGTACCAACTGGCGTGATCGTGTCGCTCGAGTTGGGTGGGCACATCCAGGCCTGCCAGCGTCGCCACTTCACGAATGAAGTCGCGGGTGCCGGCAACGCCGATCGGAATGCAGCGCGTGAAAGGCTGGTTGCATTGACGCTCCAACCACAAGGCGGTGGTCATCGCGATTTCGGGATACAGCACCACATTGAAATCGGCCTCGGGCAGTCGTGCGAGGTCTTGGACCGTGGCCTCCAACGGCATCACCACACGGATCTCGACGCCCATTTCGTTGAGCAAGCCCGTGATTTCGCGCAAGTCATCCCGATGGCGAAACCCCAGCGCCGTCGGCCCCAGGATGTTGCAGCGCGCAGCGCGTCCTGCACGGGGCTCGCGCTGCTGCGTGGGAGAGACCAGGCGTCGCACGAGGTGGTACACGGTTTCGGACGCGCCCCAGTTTTCTTTGCGCTGGTAGGCCGGCAAATCCAGTGGCACCACCGGCACCGGCAAATTGAGGGCCTGCGCCAGGCCGCCCGGATCGTCCTGAATGAGTTCGGCCGTGCACGAGGCCCCCACCAGAACGGCGTTGGGCCGATAGCGATCGAACGCTTCGCTGACCGCGTTCTGGAACAGCTGGGCGGTGTCACCGCCCAGATCACGCGCCTGGAAGGTGGTGTAGGTCACGGGTGGGCGGCGCGGCAGACGCTCGATCATGGTGAACAGCAAATCCGCATACGTGTCACCTTGCGGGGCATGCAAGACGTAATGCACGTCCTTCATGGCCGTGGCCACCCGCATCGCGCCGATGTGGGGGGGGCCTTCGTATGTCCAGAGAGTCAGTTGCATGCCGTGTCTCCTAGGCCACCAACTTGAGTCGGCGGTTCAGCGGACGACTGAACAAGCCCGCCAGATCGCCCGCTTGCTCGTACCCTTGAATGGGCGTGAACACGAGTTCGATGGCCCATTTGGTGGTGAGCCCTTCTGCTTCCAGCGGATTGGCCAGACCCAGTCCACAAACCACCAGATCGGGGGCAGCTTCTCGGCACCGGTCGAGCTGAGGGTCCACATGCTGTCCCTCGGTGACCCGGGTTCCTGCGGGCAGCAAGGCCAGCTCGGGCGCCAGGTGCTGGCGATGCAGATAGGGGGTTCCCACCTCGGTGAGCCGCATGCCCAACTCGCGGTGAAGAAAGCGCGCCAGCGGAACTTCCAGTTGAGAGTCGGGAAAGAAGAACACACTGCGATCGCTCAACAGCGCACGGTGCCGCGACAAGGCCTGCTCTGCGCGTTGGCGCGGAGCCTGGGTGGCTTCCAGCACGCGCTGCGGTGGCACGCCCCAGGCCGTTGCTGCCGCCTGAAGCCACTGCGTGGTGCCCTCGACCCCCAACGGAAACAGTGCCGGCACATGTTGCGCCCCACGCGCTTGCAAGGCGCGGGTGGTGTCGGCCAAAAATGGTTGCGCCAGCAGGAAGCGGGTGGAGGGACCAATCGCTGGCAGCTCCGTGCTGCGTCGCGGGGGGAAGAAATCCACGTCGTCGATCCCGATGGCCTTGAACAGCCCGCGCATCTGGTCTTCCACCACATCCGCCAGGCTGCCCACCACCATGAGCCGAGGACGGGCATCTTGCTGGGTCGGCAACTCGGGCACCAGTGACGCCAGACAGGCGTCCTCCCCTTGAGTGAACGTGGTCTCAATGCCGCTGCCGGAATAATTCAGCACACGAACCTGGGGATGATGCTGTCGTGTGAGGCGTTGTGCGGCACGTGAGAGGTCGAGCTTGATGACCTCGGAAGGACACGAGCCCACCAGAAACAACAGCTTGATGTCCTGGCGTCGGGAGAGCAGCTCGGACACCACGCGATCGAGCTCTTCATTGGCATCCGCCAGACCCGCCAGGTCACGCTCGTCGATGATGGCCGTGCCAAAGCGGGGCTCGGCAAAAATCATCACGCCCGCCGCCGACTGGATCAGGTGGGCACAGGTGCGTGACCCCACCACCAGAAAAAAAGCATCCTGAATTTTGCGGTGCAACCAGATGATGCCGGTCAGTCCGCAAAACACGGCACGCTGGCCCCTTTCGGTCTGCAGGTCCAGATCGCCGCAATCGGCCCCTGTGTTGACGGGATGCAGCGGAATGACAGTGCTCATGCGGCATCTCCTGATTGCAATAAACCGGCGGTGATCACCGCGTCATGAGGTGCATTGGCCTGCTTTCTGGCCGCTCTCAACTTCAGCAGAAATTGCGTGGCATTGATGGCATAGGCGGCATAGGCCGCCAAGGCCAGAACCAGCAGGCCACGAAGATCCAGGTGATCATTCGTCCAGGCCACGAGGTACAACGTATGAAGCGCCAGCACCAGCATGCTGAACACGTCTTCCCAAAAAAAGGACGGTGCAAACAGGTATTGGCCAAACACCACTTTTTCCCAGATGCAACCCGTCACCATGATGAGGTAGAGCAGTGCTGTCTTGACCATCACCGACCACAGCGCCATGCTTTCGCCTTCACCGGTGATGAGACACCGCAGGACCAGGCCAGCACTGATCAGGCACACCACGAATTGCAAGGGCGCGAGCGCGCCCTGAACCCAGGTCCAGGCCGTGGCATCCCGACGAGCGCGTTGCTCGGGGGTATACAACCCTGCTGGCGGCGTGAGCACCTGAGAACCCGATTGCGACATGCATACCCTTTTGGCATTAGTGACCAGCCCACTGTAGTCAACTGCCGGCACAGTGTCAACTTAAATTGACGTCTTAAATGGTTTACAAACATAGGGTTTTCCCGAGTCTCATTTGGTCAAAAAAAAATGACACTCGTGCAAGCACTTCGCCAACGCACCAGGCCCCCTGGTTTTGGGTGTCTCGCCGAAGTGCAAGGTTTGCTGCGTGCATCGCTTGGCCATGACGCAGCAATGGGCGCAACTTTCAAAGGGGACCTGCATGTCAGAGCAATCGTCGAGCGCGACGAATGCACGGGCTCCCTTGCAGCGTGCCCTGCACCAGGTGGTGATCCCCGGCCTCGTGAGAAGGCGCACCGCCCCATCACAGCGGGTCGGACAGAACCTGGCCCTCGCCGACTCCGATCTCGTCCGCCTGGCCCAGGCGAGTGTGCTCAATGCTCACGCCATCGAAACCGCGTTGGAAGAGCTGGTGTCTCAAGGCTGGCCCCTGGACCGCGTGTATCTGGAGGCCATTGCCGGCACGGCACGACTGCTGGGGCAATGGTGGATTGCCGACCAACTGGACTTTGCCAGTTTGACCATGGCCACGGCGCGCTTGCAGGATGTCGTGCGCCACTGGGAGTCGCGGTTCCTGCGCAGTGCCCCGCCCCTGACGGGTGCCCATCAGTTCCAGGTCCTGCTCTTGAATGAATTCAACGATCAGCACAGCCTGGGCCTGCTCATGTTGCAATCGTTTTTCAAGCGTGATGGCTGGCGTGTCCACAACACCTGGGGCATGCACGAAGATGCCCTCATCGATCGTATTCAATCCAGCGAGGTGCATCTGGTGGGACTGTCCATCTGCACGGACCGACGATTGCCGGCAACACAACGCCTCGTTCGCACGCTGCGTGAACGCAGCCTGAACCCTCACCTCCTGATCATGCTGGGAGGTCCTGTGGTACTGACCCAACCCGAACTGGTGAAAGACCTCGGTGCCGACTGGTTGGCGGGGCATGCCGATGAAGCCAGTCGGGATGCCTGGGACCGCGTCTCTGAGGCGCATGCGGTACGTCGCAGCGCATGAGGTGGACTGCGTGTTGGCTCAAATTTTTGACCCAAAAAAGAATTCTAAAGTTATCACAAACGATGCCTATTCGCTTGTTCATCGTATATAGTTCTATCTAACAAAAAATATGACAAGCCAGTTGGTCATGAGCCTGCGCTGCCCTTCATGAAACTCCCTCATCTATCTGCTGACAAACTGGCTCAGTTGATCGGGGTGGCCTCCGACATTGCCCTGGTCATCACACACCAAGGCGATGTCCAATCCGTGTCCATCGGGCGGGACGAGTTGGCCGTGCTGGGTTGTTCAGACTGGATTGGCCGCCCCTGGGCTGACACCGTCACCTCGGAGAGCCGCATCAAAATTGCGGACATGCTGGCGTCGCCCTCCGATGGTCAGCGTGCTCGTTGGCGTCAGGTCAATCACCCTGCCTCACAGGGGCGGGAGATCCCCCTCGAATACACCGTCCTGGCTCTCAACGACAAGCTGGTACTGGCCCTGGGTCGTGGCATGGAGGCTGTCGCAGCCTTGCAGCAGCGTTTGATCGAATCGCAACAAAAGCTCGAGCGCGACTACCAGCGTCTGCGCCACATGGAGGGCAAGTCACGCATTCTGTTTGAAACCGCCACCGAGCCTTTGCTCACCGTGGACGGCGCCACGCTGCGCGTGCTGGAGCTCAACCCGACGGCACAGGCCCTGCTCAGTCATGGACCGAAGCGAATTCAGGACAAAGACGTGCTGGAATGCTTTGACCCTGCAACACACGACGATGTGCTCTCGCTGTTGCGCATGGCGCAGGCCACCGGGCGCGTCGAGATGGGTCGTGCCCGACTGGTGGGACACGACAAGGAAGTCACGCTGTCGGCCAAGGCATTTCCCAGCGACCAGGGCGCCCAGGTACTGCTGCGCTGTCTTGGACAGGAGACCCGCTCGTTTCAGGACACCCAGCAACCCGACCGTGGCTGGATGCAAGAGGCGCTGGAGCGAGCACCGGACGGCTGGATACTGGCAGATCGACAAGGCGTCATCCTGTCGGCCAACGCCGAGTTCCTGTCGCAGATCGGTGCCCTTTCGCTGGCCCAACTGCAAGGTCAGCCCGTGGAGCGCTGGCTTGAGCGCGGAGCCGTCGATTGGAGTGTGTTGCAGACCAACGTGCGCCAACTCGGTTATGTCCGCAGCTTCGCCACCGAGCTCAAAACCTTTTCCGGCATGAACCTGGCGGTCGAAATCACCGCACTCACGCTGTCGGACCCACAAGCCAACTGGATGCTGTATGTCCATGACAGCCAACGGCTTCGACCGGTCAACACGCCGGCCAAAGCCGCCGGCATGGCAGACTCGGTGGCGCAACTCGCCCAACTCGTCGGACGCATGCCCATGAAGGACATCGTGGGTGAAACCAACGAGATGATCGAGCGCATGTGTATCCTCGCGGCCCTGGACTTGACGCGCAACAACCGGGCGTCGGCCGCCGAAATGCTCGGCCTTTCGCGCCAGAGCCTGTACGTCAAACTGCGCCGCTTCGGTCTGGCCACCGATAAAGATCACTGAAATGTAAATTTCAGTTGACATCTTTTCTTGTCGCGACAAAATGTCGTCATGACAAGACCTGCGTTGTCCTCGGTCGCCGAATTACTCAAACCCATCACGTGGTTTCCGCCGATGTGGGCCTTCGCCTGCGGTGTTGTGGCGTCTGGTGGTTCCTTCCGAGATCAGTGGATGATCATTCTGTTGGGGCTGGTGCTGGCGGGCCCCTTGGTGTGCGCCAGCAGCCAGGCTGTCAACGACTGGTTTGATCGGCACGTGGACGCCATCAACGAGCCGCATCGACCCATCCCCTCAGGCCGCATTCCGGGTCGCTGGGGGCTTTACATCGCGATCTTCTGGACCGGCTTGTCCTTGCTGTGGGCTTGGTACCTGAGTCCGTGGGGATTTGTCGCCGCCGGCCTGGGTCTGGTGTTGGCGTGGGCCTACAGCGCACCCCCCTTGCGCCTGAAGCTCAACGGCTGGTGGGGCAATGCGGCCTGCGCCGTCAGTTATGAAGGGCTGGCGTGGTTGACCGGCGCTGCCGTGGTGCTGGGCGACGTATTACCGGACGGACGCTCCTTTGCGCTGGCGATGTTGTTCAGCTTTGGCGCGCACGGCATCATGACCCTGAACGACTTCAAGTCGATTGAGGGCGATCAACGCATGGGGGTGGGTTCCTTGCCCGTGCGTCTTGGCGTCTCGGGTGCGGCGCGTACCGCGTGCTTGATGATGCTGGCGCCACAAGCCGTGGTGGTGGCGCTGCTGCTCAGTTGGCAGGCCCCGTGGCATGCGCTGGCTGTCACCGCCTTGATGCTGGGCCAGCTGCCCCTGATGGTCCGATTCTTGAAAGACCCGGTGGGCAAGGCCTTGATGCTGAGTGCCGCCGGTGTCCCCCTGTTCGTGAGCGGCATGATGGTCAGCGCCTGGGCTTTGCGCATCGGTCATGGAGTCCCCGCATGACGTCACCCGCAGCGTTTGGTTGGTTGCAAATTTTCCGACTGGGCTTGATTCAGGCCTGTCTTGGCTCTGTCGTGGTGATGACGACCTCCACGCTGAACCGGGTCATGGTGGTGGAGTTGTCACTGCCCGCTCTGCTGCCCGGCTTGCTGGTGGGGTGGCATTACGCGGTTCAAATCGTCAGACCCCGCTTGGGTTTTGGTGCCGACAGCGGTGGACGCTGCACCCCCTGGATGGTGGGTGGCATGGCGGTGCTGGCCCTGGGTGGCTGTCTGGCCGCACTGGCCACCACGTGGATGGCACACGATCGACTGCTGGGCATTGCCATGGCCACCATGGCCTTCTCGATGATCGGTCTTGGCGTGAGTTCGTGTGGCACGTCGCTGCTCGTTCTCATGTCCAAACGCGTGCCCGACGCTCTGAGAGCGCCGGCAGCGACCACGGTGTGGATGATGATGATCCTGGGTTTTGCATTCACGGCCGTGACAGCGGGTCGTTGGTTGGACCCCTTCAGCCCGGAGCGCTTGGTGGGGGTCACCAGCTGTGTCTCATTGCTGGCCTTTACCCTGAGTTTGCTCGGCCTGTGGAAACTGGAAGGCCACCCGACCCTCTCACTGCAGAAGGAACCGCGCCCTGCGCCCACACGGGCTGATTTCCATCGCACGCTGCGTGAAATCTGGCAGGAGCCGCCAGCGCGACATTTCACTGTCTTTGTGTTTCTCTCGATGCTGGCCTACAGCGCCCAGGACCTGATTCTGGAACCCTTTGCCGGCACGGTGTTTCGCATGACACCGGGCGAGACCACTCAACTGTCCGGCTTGCAACACGGTGCGGTGCTGGTGGGCATGATCAGCGTTGCGGTGGCGGGCAGCGGCTGGGTCAAAGGTCGACTCGGCAGCGTCCAGGCCTGGATGGTCGGGGGTTGCCTGGTCTCGGCCTTGGCCATGGCAGGCCTGTGCATGGCCGCGCAACAAGCCGATGTGTGGCCCTTGCGCGCCAACGTGTGGCTGTTGGGCGTGGCCAATGGCGCCTTTTCGATTGCAGCCATCACCACGATGATGCGCCTGGCCCGCGAGGGAGCGGCTCAACGTGAAGGCACCCGCATGGGCCTATGGGGCGCCGCACAAGCGATGGCCTTCGGACTGGGCGGGCTGGTGGGCACCGGCGTGAGTGATCTGGCCCGCTGGTGGATCCAGCAGGACGAGTTGGCCTACGCCTGCGTGTTCTTTTTTGAAGTCGTGCTATTTACCTGGTCAGCCTGGTGGGCCCTGCGTGTCGCACACACGCCTGCGGACTCCACCTTGCCAGACCTGAACACCACAACGTGGGTACGAGAGGGACAACAATCATGACAGAAGAAACCTTTGACGCCGTGGTGATCGGCGGCGGACCCGCGGGTGCCACCGCGGCCGATGACCTGGCCAAAGCCGGCTGGCGCGTGTTGCTGCTGGACCGGGCCGGACGCATCAAGCCCTGCGGCGGCGCCATCCCGCCCCGCCTGATCAAGGACTTTGACATTCCCGACCACCTGCTGGTCGCCAAGGTGCGTTGCGCCCGGATGATTTCTCCCAGCGACAACCGGGTGGACATTCCCATCGAGAACGGATTTGTGGGCATGGTCGACCGCGACACTTTTGACGAGTGGTTGCGCGAGCGCGCCCGCGAACATGGCGCCGTTCGCCAGCGCGGGCGCTTTGAGAGCGTGAGCGAAGATGCGGATGGCGTGGCGCGTGTGCACTTTCAATCCTTCCTCTCCAAACAGGTGACGGTGAGCAGCAGTGTGCGCGCACGCCTGGTCATTGGTGCGGATGGCGCACGTTCGGAAGTGGCGCGTCAGTGCGTCAAGGGCGCGGAACGCACGCGCTATGTCTTTGCGTACCACGAGATCATTGCTGCGCCCCCACCATCCCAGCAACACGACGCAGAACGCTGCGACGTGTACTACCGAGGCACGTTGTCGCCCGATTTTTATGGTTGGGTGTTTCCGCACGGCAACACGATGAGTGTGGGCACCGGCAGTGCCGACAAGGGCTTTTCCTTGCGAAGCGCCGTTGAACGCCTGCGGGAAACCGCAGACCTGCAACATGCGCCCACCCTGCGCAAGGAAGGCGCGCCCATTCCGCTCAAACCCTTGCCCCGGTGGGACAACGGTAAAAATGTCTTGCTGTGCGGCGATGCTGCGGGTGTCGTGGCTCCCTCGTCCGGCGAGGGCATTTACTACGCCATGGCCTGCGCTCGCATGACGGCCGAGGCTGCGCACCAATTTCTGCAAACGGGCGCCGTCTCGGCCCTCAAGGCCGCTCGCAAGCAATTCATGAAGGAGCACGGCCGCGTGTTCTGGGTGCTGGGCATCATGCAGTACTTCTGGTACAGCAGCGACAAGCGGCGCGAAAAATTTGTCAAAATCTGCGAAGACAAAGACGTGCAGCAACTGACTTTCGAGTCCTACATGAACAAAGTACTGGTCCGCAAAAAGCCCATGGCGCATGTGCGCATCTTCTTCAAGGACTTGGGGCACCTGCTGGGTTTCGCGCGCACCTCATGAAATCCTGGCGTGGTCTTGCACTGGCCTTTGTGGTGAGCTTTGGCACCGCCGGCCTGGGTGGCTCGGTCACCGATCTGGGGCCCTGGTACCAGACCCTGCAGCAACCGCCCTGGAAACCACCGGACTGGGCGTTCGGCCCCATCTGGACGACGCTGTTTTCGCTCATGGCCATCAGCGGCTGGTGGGCCTGGCGCGTCACCTCGAATGTCGGGCGACGGCGTCAGGCGCTGGTGCTGTGGGTTGTCAACGGCTTGTGCAACGTGGGCTGGAGTGTGCTGTTCTTCAAGCTGCAGCGCCCCGACTGGGCATTGATGGAATGGGTGCTTCTGTGGTCCTCCATCGCCGCGCTCATGATGGCCTTGCGTCGAGATTCCAACCTGGCCGCCTGGTTGCTCGTGCCTTACCTGCTGTGGGTGAGCGTGGCGGGCTTGTTGAACCACGCCGTCATTGCGCTGAATGGTCCTTTTCCGCGCGTGCTGCCTTGACCCACGCCGACACGCGTTGCGCCACATCGGTGGGCGATTCTTCGTGCGCCAGATGACCCAAGCCTGGCAGCACCTCGTAGTGCGCCAACGGTAAGCGTTGCGACAAGGGGCGGGTGGATTGTGGGTCGATGGTGCGGTCCT
>CANFMY010000103.1 GCA_947448375.1 Comamonadaceae bacterium
CCTGGATGGGCAATGCAACTGCAGCCATGGCCGCCAAGGCCAACGCGGTGAGTCTTCGACGGTTCAACAAGGTGTATGTGATCATGTTCAGTCTCCTGGGTTGTGAAATTAACGGACGGGGTGAATTAACGTGATTGTGAAGTGAACTGAGGCCTTCAATCCACTGAAGTCGATTGTTTGGCCAGCTGATGGCGGACTATCGTGAGTGCCTTGTCTGCCATGATGGCCTTGGGAACGGTTTGGCTGCCCCGTCGCACCGATCGGTGTTGCGCCTCCACCATGGCCTGGTCCTCGGCAAAGGCGGCCATGACGTTGCGATGCACGCTATCTGTCATGTCCGGGTTCTCAACGTCAAAGTTGCGCCAATGAATCCAGAAATAGTGCGTGTGATCGGCGTCCTGCGGTGTCAGCGCCGCAATATGATGAAACTCGACGGCTCCTTCACGTGTGCCGTGCGGTTTTTCGCGCGCGCCCGTGCCTGTCGGGGCAGAACCCGAATCGAGTGACATCACTGCAGGAAGGTGCCACCTGAAGCAATGCCACGCATCAACATTACCAGTGAAGCGCCCCACTGATTGATGGAACCTGGAGGCGGGCACATCGAGATACCAACGATCGGTCTGCACACCTTCGGTCAATGCAGTCACTTGGGTGGAAAAATCCGCCTGTTGCGCGGCTCCCACGGTATTGGTATGGACAAACGGCAAGTGGCCAAAATCCAGCAGATTGTCGGCAACCAGGCTCATGTGTGCATGCACATGCAAGTAACCTTTAGAGGGCGCCCAACGTGAATCATGAGCCCAGGGGGCAGCGATGATACGTGTCGGATCAGCGTTGTCAGGATTGCCCATCCAGGCCCAAATAAAACCGCTTTGTTCGACCACCGGATATCGTCGCACGCACATATTGGGATGTCCCTGTGGTTGAGCCGGGATCTCGACACACTGACCCGTCGGGCCAAACTTCACCCCGTGGTACATGCATCGAATTCCGCCCTCTTCGATTCGTCCCAGTGACAGCGGCGCCAGACGATGAGCGCACCGATCCTCCAGCACCACAGGCTGGCCGTTGGGCGTGCGAAACAAAACCAGGTCATCGCCCAGCACCGTTCGCGCCAGCGGTTTGTCCGCGCTGATTTCCTCTGGCCATGCCACCATGTACCAGGTGTCTCGAATGAAGTCATGTCCAGCCAGAATTGTGTTGCTCATGCCAGGGTCCTACCATTCGCCAATGATCACACCACCAGCAGCTGCTGGCGTGGCTCGTTTCATGATGTCGGCATCCGAGATCGTGATGCGATTTCTGCGTTGTCGCATCCAGTCGAATACCAGACCGAGATGTTCGTCCCTGACCTGGGCATAGCCAGGATCTCGACCCAGATCGTGGTATTCCAGCGGGTCGTTAAGCAGATCAAACATCTGTGGCGGCAAGCCGTCATAGTGGATGTACTTGTAGCGATCGCTGCGGGCCATCACCATGCGGGCCTGATGTGGCTTGAGGTTCAGTTGCCGAGCAGCCCCGTAGATGGCGTAATCCAACTCGGAGAACGCAGCCTCGCGTACCTGTGTTGATCGTGCCTCCAGCAACGGGCGCAGCGATTTGCCCTCGAGCCAGTGATGAGGCACCGGTTGCCCCAGCGTTTCAAGAAAGGTGGGAACCAGGTCGATGGCCTCAACCAAGGCCTGGTGCGCGGTGCCATGGGTTTGAGGCGCCGAGGGATCTGCCACGATCAGGGGAATGCGCACGCCCTGCTCGTACATGAACTCCTTTTCTCCCAGCCAGTGATCGCCCAGATAGTCGCTGTGGTCCGCCGTGAAGACAATCATGGTGTCTTCCCAGAGTCCGCGCGTCTTCATGAAGTCAAACAACTTGCCCAGGTAATCATCGATTTGTTTGATCAGCCCCATGTAGGCAGGAATCACATTGAAGCGGTCGGCATCACGCGAAAAAGCCACCCCTTCAGGATGCTGGCGAAAACCCGCATACACCGGATGATCGTTATCCCGCTCGTGGTCGGCCCGGATGGGGTCTTGGATGTCCTCTCGACCGTAAAGGTTGTGATAAGGGGCCTGCACGATGTACGGCCAATGGGGCTTGATATAGGACAGATGAAGCACCCAGGGTTGATCGCCTTGCTCGGCCATGAAATCCATGGCTCGTCGGGTCATATAGGCTGTCTCGCTGTGCTCATCGGGTACACGGGTGGGCAAATGCGCATTTCGATAGTACCAACCGCTGGCGATCTTTCCCTGCTCGTCTACTCCGGCGTTGGCCCACGTGTGCCAGGGGTTCTCTCCGTCCATGCCATGCTGGCGCAAGTACTCGTTGTATTTGAGTTTGGGATCCACCTTGGAATCCGGGTGAATGCCGTCATCGCGTTCAAAGGGCTCAAACCCGGCTTCTGCCGCATAACGCGCCTGCGGTCCGTCACCGGCCAGCGCATAGCGAGACAAGCCATCCCGGTCCGCATACATGTGTGTTTTGCCCACCACGGCCACCCGCATGCCACTGTGCCGCAGATGGTCTCCCAAAGTTTGCTCGCCCAAAGGAAGCGGAATGAAATTCCAGGTGGCGCCATGCGAGAACACATATCGCCCAGAATAAAAGGAAGCTCTGGATGGTCCGCAGTTGGGTGACTGGCAATAGGCGCGATCAAATCGGACACCACGTTGTGCAATGGCATCGATGTTGGGGGTCTGCAATGTTTTGTGCCCGTAACACGACAAGTAGTCGGCACGCAGCTGATCGCACATGATGAAGAGAATGTTTTTGACTTTTTTCATGGTGGTGAAGAGTTCAAATCGTGACGCCACCGTCCACGCCGATCACCTGTCCGGTGATATGGCAGGCGAGATCGGTCGCCAAAAAGCCCGCACAGGCGGCAACGTCTTCCACCGACTGCGGCTGTTGCATCGGCACGTGCAGACGCACCCGTTGATCAAAGACATCACCCGCACCCTCGGTCGTGGAACCGCGTTGTACGAGATCGCCCCACATGGGTGTTCGAATGTAGCCCGGGCAGACGGCATTGACGGTAACCATCGCCGTGGCCAGGTCGCGCGCCAGCACCTTGCTGAGCGAGATGAGGGCAGCCTTGGACACCGTGTAAGCCGGCATGTAGGGAGCCGAGATCACACCGGTGATGGAAGAGATGTTGATGATGCGACCGGCTTTCGAGGCCAGCAGCGGTTCGCGGACGGCTGCGCACCAGTGCACCGCCCCCATCAGATTGATATCCAGGGTACGACGCCAGTCGTCTGCGGTACAACGGGTATAGGGTTGTCCAGGGGCCGAAGCCACGCCGGCGCAGTTGACCAGTATGTCGATACCGCCCCAGTTTTGACAGGCCCATTGCGCCGCCGCCTCCACCTGCACCGCGTCGCTGACGTCACATGCCACGCCGCGTGCCTGGGCGCCAGCCTCGGACAAGGTATTGGCCATCTGCTCGGCCCCGGACTGGCTGCGATCGGCGATCAGCACCCGAGCCCCCAGACCGGCCAATTCGCGCGCGATGGCACTGCCAATGCCCATGGCGGCGCCAGTGACCACCGCCACGCGTCCCTGCAGCGTGGCCTGGCTCAGTCTGGAGAGTGCAGCGATCGTCATGTCAGAAGAAGATGCCCAGGTTTTTCTGTGTTACCACCGATTGATCGAGGATGATGTCGCGCCGATGGATCTGCCAATCGTCCTGGTGCGGGCGCAGGTGGTCGTGGCGGAATCCACTGAAGATCTCGAAGTCGTACTCGAGGTGAGAGCGGTACATCAGGAATGTGCTGCGCACCTCCAGCTGACCATCGTCGTGTGCTTTCAGAATTTCCACATTGCTGATCAGGTGACGAGTGCGTGAGGGCGGCGTTTCGGCCCAGGCCATGCCGGTTTGCAAGCGCTTGACGCGATTGGTCAGGCTGATCTTGTCGTCATCGAAATGTGCCACTTCACCATAGAGGCTGATCTCCTTGCCCAGATCGCGGCCGATGCGGTTGGTGACCACCGGCATCCAGTAGCGCAAGTCATCCGCAAAGAGGCTCAGCCATTCGGTCAGCTGGTGATCGTCTTGCAAACGCGCCTCGCGCGTGAGGAAGGCCTGCACCCGAAACCACAAGGCCATGTCATCCAAGGCGCGGGCGCTCATGAGCCCTCCTGCTGGCAAGCACGGCGCGACATATCGGGCACCGCAGGCACTCGGGTGTCGTCCATCAATTCGGCCCAATGCTGGTAAAAGCCGCGCTGGTTGATCTCGGACTGGAACTTGCCCAGACGTCCCCGAATATCGGGATGTATGGCGCGGGGGTCTTCAATTTCATCCCCCAAACCCATCTCGAGGTTTTGCGGATAACGACGCGCCACATAACCTTCGCTGGAGGAATGACACTGCACCCAATTGTCGACATCATCGGCCTCCCACGTGCCACTGGTGCCGTGTCGCTGCACCATGTGAAGGGCTTTCTCGCGCTTGTATTCATCGGGAGCGTTCTTGTCGACGAAGCACCAGCCCCAGGCCTCGGTCAATTTGGGCCCCTTGGGGTGCCACACGCGGATGGTGCCACCTTGCCACAAGAGCGAGACATTGGGAAAGATTGACCCATGCATGGGCGAAAGGTGCATGCCTCGCAAATCACCCAGACGATGAATGGCTTCATCCAAGCGGCTCTTCTCATAGTCGAGAAATTCGGGCAGCGACATCTCGAACACCTGTTCGCGGTTTTCTGCCCAACGAACGCCAAAGCCGTGGCCACCACCGGGGTTCACCTGAAACCCCTCGTAGCCATAACCGCTTTTGCGCCGGGGCATGCCCTCGAAGCCCGAGACCCAGGCCGACTTGTGACTGACCGGCCCGTGGTAGCTGTCGCCAATGAAATTGTCGACCGGAAATTTCCAGTTGGTATGCACCAACCACTTGTGGATGCCGGGCAAAAACTCCACCCCACCTTCGCGCCGGTCGAGCATCATATCCAGGTACCAGGCCATGTCCCCCAAAAACTCGAGCAAGGGCGGTGCGTTCTGGTCAAAAGTCGCAAACAGCAAGCCTTTGTAGCTGTCGATCTTGGCCACCGGCACTAGGCCGTGAGCGTCGAGATCAAGCTTTTCAAGGTAGATCTCTTTATAGCCAGGCACATTGGTCAATCGGCCGTCGTTCCCGAAGGTCCAACCATGAAAAGGGCAACTGAAAGCCCGGGCATTGCCGGCGTCGGCGCGGCACACCCGGTTGCCACGGTGGCGGCACATGTTCAAATAACAGCCAATGCTGCCATCAGCCTTGCGGGTGACGATAACCGGGTCGCGCCCCATGTAGGTGGTGAAAAAATCATTGGGTTTGGGCAGCATCGACTCATGCCCCAGCAAGAGCCAGCAGCGGGCGAAGATCCGCTCGAGCTCAAGCTCAAAAATCTGCGGATCAGAAAAAATGCTGCGATCCAGATCGCCCCATTTGAGGTCCATCAGGTGTTCAACATGTGACTTCATTGCCGTATTCCTTGAGGCCTTGACAGCCCTATAGATCAATCACCAGACGCTCGCTTTTGGCGCGCGAGACGCAAATCATCAGGCTCTTGTTGGCCTGTCGCTCTTGCTCGCTCAGGATCTGGTCGCGGTGGTCGACTTCGCCCTCGACCACCATGCACTCGCATGAGCCGCAATTGCCCTCGCGACACACCGAGGGCACGATCACACCCACCTGCTCCAGTGCATCCAGGATGCTCAGCCCGGCGGACACTTCTATGTCTTGCCCCGAACGGGCCAATCGCAGTGCAAAAGAACGATCGCCGGCGGCCGCGCCAACTTGGGTCCCACCAAAAGACTCGAAATGCAGACGTTCGGCAGGATGCCCCAGGGCCAGCGCCACGGAGCGCACTGTGTCCATCAGCGGTTGCGGTCCGCAGCAATACACATGGGTCGTCGGATCCAACCCCTTGAGTACGCCAGGGATATCCAGGGGTTGGCCACCATGCTCGTCGTCAAAATGGGTGAGCAACGTGCCATCCATCGATTGGAGTTCGTCCAGGTAGGCGGCATGGTTGCGCGATCGGGCAGCCAGCACCATCCGCCACCCCTTCCCCCGGACCTGGCGTTCGCGAGCCATGGCCAGCAATGGGGTGACGCCGATACCGCCAGCAATCAGCATCACCGGGTCGTTGCCGTCGACCATGGCAAATAAATTGCGCGGAGTGCCGACCTCCAGGGTATCCCCTAGCTGCAGATGCTGGTGCAGGTGGGCCGAACCACCACGGCTGTGTGAAGCGAGTGCCACTGCCAACACGTAAGAGGATGTGGCTTGACCGCCGCTGGGTTGAGTCAGTGAGTAGGCGCGGGCCAGTTGGGGCGCAATGAAGACGTCGATGTGCGCACCCGCGTGATAACCAGGCAATAGCTGACCGTTGGGGTCTACCAAGGTCCATTCGGCAATATCCTGGGCCACATTGCGCCGGGCTGCCACTCTGAGTTTTTGCGTCTCCATGGTGCACAGCGTAGAATTGGCTTTGACGATGGTCAAGAAAATTCTTTTTTTCAGCGATAACTAAAATTCATATCCAAGGTCGTCATGTGAAACTGAATCAAATCCAGGCTCTCGTGGCCATCGCTGAAACCGGCAGCATCCGAGCCGCCGCCGCTCGGGTGGGGGTGTCCCAACCTGCCTTGAGCAAGTCGCTGCAGGGCCTGGAAGAGGAACTCAGCGTTTCTCTGGTCCACCGCACCTCACGCGGCGTGAATCTGACGTCGTTTGGACAGGCCATGGTCACTCGTGGACGCGGCATTACCCAGGAAGTGGACCGACTGCGCGAGCAAATAGAACAGATGCGTGGCGCGTTACAAGGGACCATCAATTTGGCCGTGTCGCCCAGCCCGTCTGTCATTTTGCTGCCCAAGGCGCTGGCGCGATTTCGACAAGACTATCCCGATGTGCAACTGCGCATTCGTGAGGCCGTGTTTCCCGATACCTTGCAAATGTTGCGAGAAGGGCTTGCCGACATTGCGCTGGGGGCGCATCCACAACTCAAGTTGAACAAGCAGTCCGAATTTCTGGTTGAGCGTCTTTATTACAACCGGCTGGTCGTGACGGGGCGCATGGGCCATCCGAGAGCGGGGGCGAAGTCCCTGTCCGAATTGCTCGATTGCGATTGGCTGTTGCACGGCCCCGAAGAGGGACCCGGCTCCATGTATGCGCCAGTATTTAAGGCTCACCAATTACAACCACCGGTACCCAGCATCCTTTCGCAATCTTTCATCGCAACGCTCACGCTGCTTGAAGGGTCGGATGCCTTGTCCCTGTTACCTGAGCGATTGATTCGCAGTCTCATTTTGAGTCGACGTCTGATCATGCTGCCGATCCGGGAGCTGACGCCGAGACTCGATGTTTCCATGATTGTGCGAGCCAACCAACCACTGACCCCCATCGCTCAAAAATTACTGCAAATTCTGCGCAGAACCGCGCCCAGCAATGCGGAATTGCCCGACATGAGCTAAGCGCCGTCATGCTGGCCCGCACGTTTGCGCAATCGCTCCAGGGCGTAATGTTGAATCCATCCAACCAGCTGGATGGCAGCAGGGGTCAACGGCAGGTCATGGCGACGAACCGTGCAAATCACCGGGCTCGGCAATTCATCCTCAATCGGTACCACGCACAGCTTGTCCTTGAAAGGACTGTTTTCCCAGAGAATCTGCGGCATGGTCGTCATCCAGTGATGGGATGCAGCCACCACGGCCGGTAATGCCAAAAAAGATTCACACAGCATGCTGACCTTGGGTGCTGACAACCCTTGTTTTTCAAAGGCCTCCTCGATCACAGCGCCCGGCCCTCGAGATGGGCTCGACAACACCCATTCGCAATCCTGGAGTTGCCTGAGTGTGGTGGCTCGCGATGAGGGATGGGACACGCCCGAGACAATGACGACCTTGCTCGAGTACAAGGGCTCGGCCACCAAATCGCTTTCAAGGTCGACACGATGCACAGGCGTTAGCGCAAAATCCAGCGTGCCATCACGAATTGAAGGTGCAATACTGGGATACAAGCCATCCTGACAATGCACCCTGACTTGGGGGTGCTGTTGCGAAAATTGCCGCATCGCCGCTGGCAGCAATCCCAATCCGATGGCCGGTGAAACAGCCATCCTGACCGTGCCTTCCCAATGCCCGCGCAACTGTGCGATCTCATCGCGTGCGCGGCGGCTTTGCGCCACCATCAATTTGGCATGTCGCAAAAATGCTTGTCCAAACGTCGTGAACGTGGCGCCCTGGCGGCTGCGAACCAACAAGGGGGCCTTGAGTTCGCTTTCCAGTTGTTGAACAGCGGCTGTCAAAGCGGGTTGTGTCAGGTTCATGGCCTGGGCTGCAGCTCGGATACTTCCCAGCTCTTCGATCAGCACCAACGCTTGCATGGTGGGCAGTCTCACTTGGTCCCTCTATATCAATTTATTTGATCAAAGATCGTTATTTTTGAATTTTCATTATTAGAACCACTTTTTAGGATTCACTCAAGTCAATAACACCCCCGCGTGAATTCACGCAAGGAGGCCACTGTGTTCATCAAAAACTGTTGGTATGTCGCGGCATGGGATATCGAGATACCCGAGGAGGGCATGTTGGCCCGCACCCTGCTGAATGAGCCTGTTGTGTTCTATCGGGATACCCGTGGGCAAGTCGTGGCGCTAGAAAACCGTTGCTGCCACCGCGCTGCGCCCTTGCACCTGGGGCGCAAGGAGGGAGACTGTGTGCGGTGCATGTACCACGGTCTCAAGTTCGACCGCACGGGGTCATGCGTCGAAATACCCGGTCAGGACAAGATTCCGCCCAAAACGTGCATCAAAAGTTATCCCATTATTGAACGCGACCGCCTGGTCTGGATCTGGATGGGCGACCCCGACCAGGCCAATACAGAGGCCATCGTCGACTATCACTGGCACCACTCCCCACACTGGCGCATGAAGCCAGGTTACATCCACTACAAGGCGAACTACAAGTTGATCGTGGACAACTTGCTGGACTTCACTCATCTGGCTTGGGTTCACCCCACCACACTGGGCACAGAGAGCGCAGCGGCCTTGAAACCCGTGATCGAACGCAACACTGACGGGAACGGCACACTCACCATCAGCCGCTGGTATATCGATGACGAGATGCCCAATTTGCACAAAAAGGTGGCCAAGTTTGAGGGCCGTGCTGATCGTTGGCAAATCTACCAGTGGTCACCCCCGGCACTGCTGCGAATGGACGCAGGATCAGCGCCTACCGGGACGGGTGCGCCAGAGGGAAGGCGCGTGCCAGAAGCGGTGCAGTTCCGCCATACCTCGATCCAGACCCCTGAAACTGAAAGCACCAGCCACTACTGGTTTTGTCAGGCCCGTAATTTCGATCTGGATAACGCTCAAATGACCGAGTCGATCTACCAGTCGGTCGTGGAGGCATTTGAGGAGGATCGCACCATGATCGAGGCCCAGCAACAGGTCATCCATCAGTTACCCGATCGTCCCATGATCCCGATCGCAGCCGACAGCGGACTCAATCAGGCACGCTGGCTCATTGATCGCCTGGTCAAAGCCGAGGCCGGTCAAGGCAACGCATGATCCAGGTTCTCGTTTCGCAAGTTCAGGCCCTTGCACGCGATGCGCTGCTCATCGAGTTGCAGGCGCCAAATGGCCAAGTGCTACCCGGTGCAGCCCCGGGTGCGCATATCGATGTGCATCTGCCAAACGGCCTGATTCGGCAGTATTCATTGACCAATGCACAAGGCCAACCCAGCCAACCGAGCTATCAGATTGCAGTGGCTCGAGACGCTGACAGCCGAGGTGGATCAGACTGGGTTCATGACAAGCTGCGGCTCGGCTCGGCGTTGAGCATCAGCGAGCCTCGGAACTTGTTTCCCTTGAATACCGCTGCTGAGAAGAAAGTGCTGTTTATCGGTGCTGGCATTGGCATCACGCCCATCTTTGCCATGGTGAATTCGGTCAAGGGCACCGCCGTAGACTGGACCTTGATGGCCTGTGCGAGGTCGGCAAGCCGTCTGGCATTCCTGGAAGAGCTTTCAGGGCTGGATGACAACCGGGTGCACTTTCACTTTGATCTTGACCAAGGTGGCCCGCTGGATTTACACGCTCTGCTGAGTCGTTCCCAATGGGATGCGCTTTATGCCTGCGGCCCTGCCGGTCTTCTGGACGCCATCGAAAGCAAGACACAAGACTGGCCTGCCGGATCTGTGCACATGGAGCGCTTCAAGGCTCAAGCACATGATGGCTCTGGCAATTCCACGTTCGAGTTGGTGCTGTCGTCCAGCGGTCAATCTGTTCAGGTAGCCGCCGAAGAGACTCCGCTGGAAGCATTGGAGCGAATCGGCGTCGACCATCCTTTCTCTTGCCGAGAAGGCCTGTGCGGAACCTGTGAAGTCGAAGTGATTGAGGGCTTGCCCGACCATCGCGACAACGTGCTGGATGCCGGCGACAGAGCCGCTGGCACGCGTTTCATTCCCTGTATCTCTCGATGCGCTGGCAACAGACTCGTGATTAATTTGTGAGAACTCCATGAACTTGAATAAAAAAATTGCGATCGTGACGGGTGGCGCTTCTGGATTTGGGGCTGCATGCGCCTTGCGCATGGCAGAGGCCGGCGCTGTGGTGATGGTGGCTGATCTCAACGCCGAAGGCGCACAAGCCATTGCCGACAAAATCAAGGCCACTGGCGGACAAGCGGCCAGCGTTACTGCAGATGTGGCTGACCGAGCCTCCTTCGAGAACATGGTGACCACCACGCTGCAGCGCTTGGGTGGACTGGATATTCTGGTCAACAACGCCGGGACCACGCACAGAAACAAGCCGGCTCTCGAAGTCACCGAAGAGGAATTTGACCGCGTCTATCGGGTCAATGTCAAAAGTCTTTATTGGGCTGCTCAGTCTGTACTCCCCAGATTTGTGAAGCAAGGCAGTGGTTGCATCGTGAATGTGGCCTCGACGACTGGCGTGCGCCCAGGCCCCGGACTGGCCTGGTACAGCGGCAGCAAAGCAGCGATGATCAATCTCACC
>CANFMY010000104.1 GCA_947448375.1 Comamonadaceae bacterium
AAGCTGCGTGCCTCGATCAATCTGGGCAATCCCATCTTGGCCAACCAGGACCCGACCACCGGCGAACCAGGGGGGGTCTCCATCGACCTGGCTCGGGCCCTGGCGACGCGCCTGGGCGTGGAGGTCCAATGGGTCGTCTTTGACGCTGCAGGCAAGTCGGTGGAGGCGGTTCGGGGCGAGCAGGCTGATATCGGGTTTTTTGCCATCGATCCCTTGCGCGGGGAGGGCATCGCGTTCACCGCACCTTATGTGCTGATTGAAGGCAGTTACCTGGTGGCGCAGGCGTCGGCCTTGCAGTCCAACGAGGACGTGGATCGCCCCGGGGTGCGAGTCACCGTGGGCAAGGGCAGCGCCTACGACCTTTTTTTGACTCGTGAACTCCAGCACGCCGAGATCGTGCGTGCCCCCACCTCGCCCGCGGTGGTCGACGTATTTGCCGCGCAGCAACTGGATGTGGCTGCCGGCGTCAAGCAGCAACTGCAAGCAGACTTGCTGCGTTACCCGGGGCATCGCCTGTTGCCTGGCAGGTTCATGGTGATCCAGCAGGCGATGGGAACGCCCAAGTCACGCGGGCCGCAAGCGGCGGCGTGGTTGTCCGAGTTTGTGGAAGAGATGAAGTCGTCTGGTTTTGTGGCCGAGGCCTTGAAGCGCCACGGCATTCAGGGTGCCTCCGTGGCACCCGCGGCTTGAGGAATGATGCGCAGGGCGACAACCCTGCGCTAGTGGTGTCCGGGCCATGAATCTGCGATTCGTCGAATCCTTCGTCTGGCTCGCGCGACTGCAAAACGTCACGCGAACTGCAGAGAAGCTGTGTCTGACGCAGTCGGCGGTGAGCAGTCGGATCGCGGCGCTCGAGGAAGCATTGGGCACCCCCCTGATCGACCGGCGTGAGCGTGGATTTCGCCTGACGCATGCCGGACAGCGCTTCTTGCTGTTTGCCGAACAGTTCATGGCCTTGCAGCAGCAGATGCACCAGGAATTTGACAGCGCCCAGCAGCAACTGCTGACGGTGCGCATCGGGGGCATCGAGACCGTGCTGCACACCTGGCTGATCCCGCTGGTGGAGCGCTTGCAGCAATCCCACACCGGTATCGAGTTTGAGCTCACCGTAGAGATGACGCAGGTGCTCAACGAGCAGGCTCGTCGCGGCGCCTTGGACCTGGTGTTTTCGGCGGCTCCTGCGCAGGGCCCAGGCATCAACTGCGTGGAATTGCCGGCGATGGAGATGTGTTTTGTCGGGCCTCGAGGTCGCTCGCCTCGACGTCTCACGCGCAAGGGACTGCGCGAGCTGGGATTGATGACGTTTCAGCGAGGTTCTCAACCCCACGTGGCCTTGCTCCAGGTGCTGCGTGACATTGGGCTGGAGGACAAGCGGGTGCATGCCATCTCGTCCATCTCGGCCTTGGTGAAGATGGTGGAAAGCGGTTTCGGCGTGGCCACCTTTCCCTTGCATGCGGCGGAGCAACTGGCACTCAAGCACGATATCGCGGTGCTGGCCAGTGACATCAAGTTGCAACCTCTGCCGGTCTTTGCCAGCTTCTGGTCGTATCCCCATGAGTCGCCCATGCAACGCATCATTCAGCAGGCGATCCAGATCACCGAGTCGCCCTGAAGCCCGGGGGTCTGGTTCAAGTCACGGCTGAGACGATGGCCGGGACACTCATCGAAAAATTCGATGGTATAAACAGAAAATTTTAATTTGACCGGACTCGGCAAACTCGCAACACTGGCGCATGACTGCAACACCTTTCTCGTCACGCTCGGTTCTGGCTCAGCAGGTTCGGGCGCAGGCCCGCGCGGGCACCCTGCAAGGCCACACCGCGGGTTTGGCGCCTGACCTGGTTCAAGGCAATTTGATGATTCTGCCGGCCGAACACGCGTCCGACTTCCTGCTGTTTTGCCAGCGCAATCCCAAACCGTGTCCGATTTTGGGCGTTTCTGCTCCGGGCGAAGTGGCCTTTCCTCAGTTGGGCGTGAACATCGACATCCGAACCGATGTGCCACGGTATCGGGTATGGACTGACGGGCATATGACGCAGGAATGTGATGACGTGCGCGATGTGTGGCGTGACGACCTGGTGAGTTTTGTCATTGGCTGCTCGTTCTCGTTCGAGCAAGCCTTGCTGGACGCCGGTGTGCCCTTGCGCCATGTGGCCCAGGGCCGCAATGTGGCGATGTACCGCACGCAGGTGCCCACCACCCCCGCCGGACGTTTTCATGGGCCGCTCGTCGTATCGATGCGACCGATGAAAGCCCAGGATGCGATCCGTGCAGTCCAGATCACCAGTCGGTTCCCGAGTGTTCACGGTGCGCCGGTCCACCTCGGCGACCCGGCTCTCATCGGCATCCGAGACCTGTCACAACCCGATTACGGTGACGCGGTGGAGGTCATGGCCGATGAGATCCCGGTATTCTGGGCTTGCGGTGTGACGCCGCAGGCAGTGGTGCAGGCCGCCGGCTTGCCGTTTTGTATCACGCACGCGCCGGGCGCGATGCTGGTGACCGATCTGGCCAACGCATCGCTGGCCAGCCTTTGAAATGTCGACCCCGTTTTTTCCACAGAGGAGTTTCCATGAAATTGCGCTTCAAGATGTTGGCCCTGATGTTGGCCACAATCGGAACCCAGGCCGTCATGGCCCAGAAAATTTCGGTGCAGGCCATCACCCAGGTGGCCCCCAATTTGCCCCAATACACCAAGGTGGATCAGCCGCTGTTGCGTGATGGGATGGCTGCTGCCACCCAGGGCCGCGTTGAAATCACCCTGGCCTCATGGCCTGAGCGCAACGTGAGTGGTCCCGAGGTCTTGCGTCTGGTTCGCTCCGGACAAGTCGATATCGCCGCCGCTCCGCTGACCACGGTGTCAGGCGATGTGCCCATTCTTGATGGCGTGGATCTGGCCGGCATGAACGCCGACATTCGCCAGGCGCGCAAGGTGGCCGATGCCATGGTGCCGGTGGCCAACCGCGAGCTCGAGCGCCTGGGGATCAAGCTGGTCGCCACCTACCCGTTCTCGGGGCAGATGCTGTTTTGCCGCAAGCCCATCAACTCGCTGGCCGACATCAAGGGTTTGAAGGTGCGGACCAACGGTCCGTCCGCAGCCGATCTGGTCAAGGCCCTGGGGGGGCAACCCGTGTCGCTGGCGTTTGGCGAGGTCTACACCGCACTCGAGCGTGGAACCGTCGATTGCGGCATCACGGGCGCCGGTTCTGGCAACGGGGTGAAGTGGCCGGAGGTGTCCACCCACCTTTATACGCTGGCCTTGTCCTGGTCCACCTCGGGTTACTTCGTGAACCTGGGCTGGTGGAACAAGCTCGACCCGGCCATTCGGGCTCAGTTCGAGAAAACGTTTGCTGCCGTGCAGGAAGCGCAATGGAACTTGGGCGTGGAGGCCACCAACGACGGCATCGCTTGCAACGTGGGCCGCGAAAAAGACTGCAAGTTGCACACCCTGGTGAAAAAACCCATGGTGGAAGTCAAACCGCAAGGCAATGTGGTGGCGACCCTGCAACAGGAGTTGGCTGAAGACGTGCTGCCTGGGTGGTTCAAGCGCTGCGGTGACCGTTGTGCTGCGGTGTATCGCGACGTGATCGAGCCGATCACGGGTATCAAGCCACTGGCCGCACGTTGACCGCTGATTGCTGGAATTCAAGATGAGGCTCATCGAGTGGGCGTCTCGCCATGCCATGGGGCTGGCGGGATGGTGTTATCTGGCCATGACCGTGCTGATTTGCTTTGACATTTCCGCACGGCGCCTGCTGGGGTTCTCGTCTGAATCCACCATCGAACTGAGCGGCTACCTCATGGCCATCGGCATGAGCTGGGGGCTGGCCGGCACCTTGCTGGAACGGGGCCACGTCCGCATCGATGTGCTGTTGCAAAGAATGCCGCTGCCATGGCGTGTGGTTCTTCACCTGCTCTCGCTGGCGGCCATGCTGGTGTCCATTGGATTCTTCATCTGGGGAGCGTTCTCGCTCGCGCTGGACTCGATGACGTTCGGATCCACCGATTTGTCCACACTGCGAACCCCGTTGGTGGTGCCGCAGGGCTTGTGGGCAGTGGGCTTCGCCTTGTTTGGCCTCGCCGCCGTGGCGTTGATGGTGCGTGGCCTTCGACAGTGCCTGCAAGGCGATTGGCAGACGCTGGACGCGTCGTTGATGTCACGCAGTTACCAGGAAGAGGCCGACGACACCCTGCAGGCGCTGGGCGCCGAGCCGGTTGACGCGAGTACGAGTCAGGGAGCGTCCCGATGATTGCCATCGTGTTCATCGTGATCATGGCCGTGATCGTGGCCGGCGCCTCGCTGATGGGAGGAGCTGCGCCGGTGGCGGTCACCGTGCCGTGGTGGAGTCTGCTGGCGGTGTTGCTGGCTTTCGTCGGCTTTTTTGCCGGTGGCATCTATGTGGGCGCGGCCTTGTCCTCGCTGGCCTTGCTAGCGGGTTTTGGGTTGTCGGATCGGCCCTTCTGGAATTTCATCGGCGAAATGCTGTGGGGGCCATCGACCAACTTTGTCTTGGTGTCGGTGCCGCTCTTTCTGTTGATGGGCGAGGTCATGCTGCGAGCGGGTCTGTCCGATCGTTTGTATCGCTCCTTGAATGTCTGGATGGGGCGCTTGCCGGGGGGGCTGTTGCACACCAACATCATTTCCTGCGGCGTGTTCTCGGCGGTGGCCGGCTCCAGCGTGGCCACGGCAGCCACCATGGGGTCGGTGGCATTGCCCTACTTCGAGAAGAGCCACTATCCCCCTCGACTGGTGTTGGGGTCGCTGGCGGCAGGGGGGGCATTGGGCAACCTCATACCGCCCGGTATCACCTTCATCATCTACGGCCTGATCACCGAAACCTCGGTGGGTGCGCTCTATCTGGCCGCAGTGGGGCCCAGTTTGCTGGTGGTCGTGTTGTTTCTGGGGGTGATTCTTTGGTACAGCCAGGTGCTGAACTTGCAGGCCGAGTCAGGACCCGTGCCCAACTGGCGCGATCGGTTGATGAGTTTGTTCGACCTGCTGCCCACGGCGTTGTTGATTGGTTTAGTACTGGGCACCATCTATGCGGGGTGGGCCACGCCAACGGAATCGGCAGCGCTTGGGGTGGCGGGATCACTGGTGCTGGCGTCGGCAGACAGGCGATTGAACTGGCGCATGCTGAGCGAGTCTTTGCATGCCACCGCACGCACCACGTCCATGATCGCCCTCATTCTCTTTGGCGCGTATTTTCTCAATTACATTTTGTCCTCCCTGGGCGTGCCGCAGATGCTCGCCAAATTTCTCACGGGCCTGCCACTGCCGGGCTGGGCCATCATGCTGGTCATCATTGGCTTTTATCTGGCGCTGGGCACCTTCATGGAGGGGATGTCCATGGTCATCACCACCATTCCCTTGTTGTTTCCGGTGGTCAAGGCGCTGGGGTATGACCCGATCTGGTTTGGCGTGGTGATCACCATGCTGGTGGAAATTGCCATGATCAGCCCACCCGATGGCACGGTGCTCTACGTCTTGCAAGGCATGCGCCGACAGCCCGGCCCCATCACCGATGTCTTCATGGGGGTGCTGCCTTTCATGGCGGTTTACATGCTGGCGATTGGCATTCTGATGGTTTTTCCCGCCATTGCCCTGTGGCTTCCGCAAGCCGTGATGTGAAAGCATTGTTGCGAGCTCAGGCTGTCTGATTTTTCGAGGTATTGTCATGACCCATTTGTATTTTGCTGCTGCCTGTGTTGAAGGCGGTTCGACGTCTCGTTTGCTGTGTGTCGAGCCCACCCAATTGGTGATCGCGGGCTGGACTGGTCGCAACAGCGCAGCCATCGAGCACCACATCCACGAGTTGGAAGCCTTGGGCGTGCCGCGCCCCTCGACGGTGCCCTTGTATTACCGTGTGAGTCATCAACAACTGACCCAGTCCGATGCAGTGGAATCGCTCGGCGCTGAGAGTTCGGGTGAGGCCGAGCCGGTGCTGTTTTTCACCCAAGGCGAGTGGTGGTTGACCGTCGGGTCCGACCACACCGATCGTCAGGTGGAAACCTATTCGGTGGCTGTGTCCAAACAGATGTGTGCCAAGCCCGTGGCCAACGTGGCCTGGCGTTGGACCGATGTGGTTGCGCGTCAGGATGAGCTGCATCTGCGCTCGCGCATTTGGGAAAACGGGGCCTGGGTGCTGTACCAGCAAGGGCAACTCTCGGGCATTCGTCCCCTCGAGTCGCTTCGCGACGGTTATTGGGCGAGTGGGCAAGCGCAGGAGGGGGCTTTCATGTTCTGTGGCACTTTCGCCGCCATCGCGAATGCCGCGGGCTTGGCCATTCGGCCTGCCGAGCGCATGCAGCTGGAAATTGAAGACACGCTGCTGCAACGACGCCTGGTGCACACCTATGCCACCCAGAGTTTGCCCATTGTGAGTTGAGGGTGTTCACATGACATCAAGCGTTCAGTCGACCCATCCCGGCACGCGTTGGCAGTTCTGGATCGACCGGGGCGGCACCTTCACCGACATCGTGGGCAAGCGCCCGGATGGCACGCTGGTCACGCACAAGCTGTTGAGCGAGAACCCCGAGCAATACCGCGATGCCGCCGTGGCTGGTATCCGTCACTTGCTGGGACTGGCCGCAGGACAGCCCATTACCCCGGACCTCGTGGCCTGCGTGAAGATGGGCACCACGGTGGCGACCAACGCCTTGCTGGAGCGCAAGGGCGAGCCCACCTTGCTGGTGACCACGCGAGGCTTTCGCGATGCCTTGCGCATTGCCTATCAAAACCGACCGCGCCTTTTTGATCGGCACATCGTGCTGCCGGAGTTGCTCTACAGCGAGGTGATCGAGGCCGACGAGCGTGTGGGCGCGCACGGCGAAGTGTTGCAGCCGCTCGAGGAGGCATCCTTGCGCGAGCAGTTGCAGGCTGCCCATGCGCGCGGGTTGCGCAGTGTGGCCATTGTGTTCATGCATGGCTATCGCTACACCGAGCATGAAGCGCGAGCCGCCGCCATGGCCAGTGAGCTGGGCTTCACCCAGGTGAGCGTGTCGCACCGGGTCAGTCCCTTGATGAAATTGGTGAGCCGGGGGGACACCACCGTGGTGGACGCCTACCTCTCCCCCATTTTGCGTCGCTATGTGAAACAGGTCTCCCGTGAAATGCCAGGTGTGCCCTTGTTCTTCATGCAGTCCTCGGGGGGGCTGACAGACGCGCATGCCTTCCAGGGCAAGGATGCCATTCTGTCGGGTCCGGCGGGGGGCATCGTGGGCATGGCACGCACGGCCGATCTGGCCTTTGCGGAAGAAGACTCGCAAGCGGGTGAAGCCCCAGCGTTGAGTGGTGATACCCGGGTGATTGGCTTTGACATGGGTGGCACCTCCACCGATGTCAGCCATTACGCCGGCGAATTCGAGCGCGAGTTTGAAACGCAGGTGGCAGGGGTTCGCATGCGCGCGCCCATGATGAGCATTCACACCGTGGCGGCAGGCGGCGGCTCGATTCTGCAGTTTGATGGTGCGCGCCTGCGTGTGGGACCTCAAAGCGCAGGGGCCAATCCGGGGCCCGCCAGTTATCGCCGTGGCGGCCCCTTGGCGGTCACCGATGCCAACGTGATGGTGGGGAAAATCCAGCCCGCATTCTTTCCGGCCGTGTTCGGCCCGCAGGCGAACGAGTTGCTCGATGCCCAGGCGGTTCGCCAGCGTTTTCAGAGCATGCTCGAGGAGATTCGTGCAGCCAGCCCGGAGTCGGCACCCGCCAGCCCGGAAGCATTGGCCGAAGGTTTCATCCAGATTGCGGTGCAGCAGATGGCCAATGCCATCAAGAAAATTTCCGTTGCACGTGGCTACGACGTCACGCGCTATACCTTGCAGTGTTTTGGGGGAGCCGGGGGGCAGCACGCCTGCCGCGTGGCCGATGTGCTGGGCATGGAGCGTGTGCTGGTCCATCCCTTGGCGGGGGTGCTGTCGGCGTATGGCATGGGCCTGGCGGATCAGAGCCTGATCCGCGAGCAGGCGGTCGAGAAAAAATTGGAGGAGGCCAGCTTTGCCGAGTGGTCCCGCGGGCTGGACGCCTTGGCCGAGCAGGCGCAGCAGGCGTTGTCGGCCACGTCCCTGACCGCCGGCGATGCGTCGACCCGTGGCATCGACTTGCGGCGACGGGTGCATGTTCGCTATGAGGGCACGGACTCGGCCTTGATTGTTCCATTCGGCAGCCTGCAGGACATCCAGCAAGCGTTCGAGGCTGCGTATCGTCAGCGATTTGCCTTCCTCATGAAGGGCAAGGCCCTGGTGGTGGAGGCCGTGTCGGTGGAAGCGGTGATTCGCGGCGAAACGGCGCACGAGCCACGACTCCAGGTGCATCCGCAACGCGAAGTGCCCCGGCGCGCCACGGTGCCCATGTTCAGTGGTAGCCGTTGGCACGATGCCGCACTGGTGGTGCGCGAAGATCTGCGCGCTGGCGACCGTGTCGATGGTCCGGCCATCATCGCTGAACGCAACGCCACCACGGTGGTCGAGCCCGGTTGGCAGGCCCGTCTCACCAGCCTGGACCATCTGGTGCTGCTGAGGGTGCAAGCGCGCGAGCAGGTATTTGCCGCGGGCACACGGGTGGATCCGGTGTTGCTTGAGGTGTTCAACAACCTGTTCATGAACATTGCCGAGCAGATGGGGCTGCAACTGCAAAACACCGCCTACTCGGTCAACATCAAGGAGCGGCTGGACTTTTCCTGCGCGCTGTTTGATGCCGAGGGCAATCTGATTGCCAATGCGCCGCACATGCCGGTGCACCTGGGGTCCATGGGCGAGAGCATCAAAACGGTCATCCGCGAAAACCGCGGCAGCATGCAACCGGGTGACGTGTATGTACTCAACGACCCCTACCATGGGGGAACGCACCTGCCCGATGTCACGGTGATCACGCCGGTGTACTTGCGCGAAGAGGCCGCAGCGCAGGATCAACCGGTGTTTTATGTGGGTTCGCGTGGCCATCATGCGGACATCGGCGGCATATCGCCGGGTTCCATGCCACCCTTCTCGCGTCACATCGACGAAGAGGGGGTGCAGATTCAGAATTTCAAGCTGGTGCAAGCCGGTGTGCTGCGAGAGGCCGAGATGGTCGCCTTGCTCTCCAGCGGTCAGTACCCCAGTCGCAACCCGGCCCAGAACATGGCCGATTTGCGGGCCCAGATCGCTGCCAACGAAAAAGGCGTTCAGGAATTGCGCCGCATGGTGCAACAGTTCGGCCTTGAGGTGGTGACGGCTTACATGCGCCATGTGCAAGACAACGCCGAAGAGTCGGTGCGCCGTGCCATCACGCGGCTGGCGCGACGATTTGGCGAGCAATCGCAACACAGCTTCACGCTGCCGTTGGACAACGGCGCGCAGATTCAGGTGTCCGTGTCGATTGATGCGGCCGCACGCAGTGCCACGATCGATTTCACCGGCACCTCGCCGCAGCAGTCCAACAATTTCAATGCCCCGCGCGCGGTGTCCATGGCTGCGGTGTTGTACGTCTTCAGAACCCTGGTGGAGGACGACATCCCGCTCAACGCGGGCTGCCTCAAGCCCATCGAGGTGATCGTGCCGCCCGGCTGCATGCTGGTGCCCCAAGCGCCCGCGTCGGTGGTGGCGGGCAACGTCGAAACCTCGACCTGTATCACCAATGCCTTGTATGGCGCTTTGCAAGTGATGGCGGCCAGCCAGCCCACGGTGAATAACTTCACCTTCGGCAACGACCGCGTGCAGTACTACGAAACGATTTCTGGTGGCAGTGGTGCCGGCCCACGCTTTGACAGCCAGGGGCTGGTGGAAGGCGGCTTCGATGGCACTTCCGTGGTGCAGACCAACATGACCAACTCGCGCCTGACCGACCCCGAGGTGTTCGAATTCCGCTTCCCGGTGCGGTTGCTCAGCTACAGCATCCGTCAGGGGTCGGGGGGCGCTGGCCGCTGGCGCGGTGGCGATGGGGGTGTGCGTCGAGTGCAGTTCCTGGAACCCATGACGGCCGCCATCCTCTCCAACGGGCGCGAGCACCCGGCCTATGGCTTGGACGGTGGAGAGCCTGGCGCGCCCGGCATCAACCGCGTGGTGCGCGTCATGGGTGAGGTCGAAGTGCTCTCGCACATCGGCCAGGTGGAAATGCGACCGGGCGATGTGTTTGAAATTCATACCCCGGGTGGGGGTGGCTATGGACAACCCGTGTGACAACGCAATCGATAGTGAACAGAGGCACAACGATGATCAAAGCATTCAAGAATAGTCTGGTGATGGTGGGCGCAATGACGCTCGGCCTTGCCACGGTGCAGGCGCGTGTCACACGCATCGTGATCGATGAAGTTCGACCGGTGCCCACCGCAGCAGGCAGCGCAGGTGCGATCGCCTATGAGCAAGTCGCAGGGCGCGCCTTTGGCGAACTCGACCCCAAGCTCGCGCACAACGCGATCATCCAGGACATCGAGCTCGCCCGGGATGCGGATGGCAAGGTGCGCTACACGGCCTCGTTTGTGATCTACAAGCCTGTCGATCTCAAGCAGGCCAGTGGCTTGATGTGGCACGACGTGCCCAACCGTGGCCGCGTGTTTCCTGTTGCGCCGCAAGAGTTTGCCATGGGGGACATTGGCCTGGCCAGTGCCTGGCAGGGCGACAACGCTGGGGCTACCACCGTCAAGCCGCAGGCCACTGCCAACGGATTGCAGTTCTTGCACGTCCCCGTTGCGCGTCACCCGAATGGCTCGCCTGTCACGGGGCAGGTGCTGGCTCGCCTGGTGAACCGTTCAGGGCCGGCCTCTGCGCCCTTGCTGGTGCAAACCAATCCGGTGCCCTACAAACCCATCAGCCTGGACACGCGTCAATCCCGGCTGGTGTCCCGGGGACGAGAAACCATGGCAGGTGAGGTGCTGGATGAACAAACCATTGCACCGAGCGACTGGGCCTGGGCTGCATGCGATGCCCAACGTCCATTTCCGGGCACACCCGACCCGACCC
>CANFMY010000105.1 GCA_947448375.1 Comamonadaceae bacterium
ACGGCCGCGGGGAGGCGGCCGGTTGGCGCCGTGGCCACGGCGCCGCACACCATCACTTGATCGTGCCTTTGGGCAGCACCTGCACCACGGCGCTGCGCTGCAGATGCACTTCCACGCCGGCAGCAATCTCCACGCTCAGGTGGGTGTCGCCCAGCTTGGTGACCTTGCCCAGCAAGCCACCGGCGGTGGCCACTTCATCACCCTTGGCCAGGGCGTCGATCATGGCGCGGTGCTCTTTCTGGCGCTTCATTTGCGGGCGGATCATGACGAAATACAGCACCACGAACATCAGCACCAGGGGCAGCATGCTCATGAGGGAGGAACCCACGTCACCGGCAGCGGCAGGGGCGGTCTGGGCGAAGGCGGAAGAAATGAACACAAGGATCTCCTAGGGGACGAACCCGCCATTGTATGAGGCCACCCGATGTCCCTATGGGCAGGTCTTTCTAGAGGCCACGAGGCAGGCGTTGGCGCACGGCCTGCCTTGACCTATCATGCGCGCATGAGCACGCCCACGCACCCCGAGCAGCACACCCACACGCACGCCCACACGCACACCCATGGGCATGACCATGACCACGATCACGATCACTCCCATCTGGGCGAGATGGATGTCCGGGTTCGGGCCCTGCAGACCTTGCTGGTGCAAAAGGGCTACATCGATCCGGCAGCTCTCGACCGAATCATCGAGCTGTACGAAAAAGAAGTGGGCCCTCACAACGGTGCTCGGGTGGTGGCACGCGCCTGGGACGAGCCCGCCTATCGCGAATGGCTGTTGACGGACGCCACCGCGGCCATCGCCGACATGGGCTACAGCGGCCGACAGGGTGAGCACATGGTGGTGGTGCCCAACACCCCCGACGAACACAACCTGGTGGTCTGCACCCTGTGCAGCTGCTATCCCTGGCCCGTGCTGGGCTTGCCGCCCGTCTGGTATAAAAGCGCGCCCTATCGTAGCAAGGCGGTGATCGATCCGCGCGGCGTGCTGGCCGACTTTGGCGTCACCCTGCCCGCCTCGCAGCACATCCGCGTGTGGGACTCCACCGCCGAGGTGCGGTATCTGGTCTTGCCCGAGCGTCCGGCGGGGACCGAGGGCTGGAGCCGTGAACAGCTGGCCGAGTTGGTGACCCGCGACAGCATGATCGGCACGGGTCTGGCGCTGACCCCGCGTCAGTCAGCGGACGCGTCACGCGCGGCAGCCACCGCGCCTGCACAGACCGCCACACCGGTTCGCCCGGCGGGGGGTGCTGCATGAACGGCGTGCACGACATGGGCGGCTTGCAGGGATTTGGTCCGGTGCAACCCGAGGTGAACGAACCCATCTTTCATGCGGCCTGGGAGCGACAGGCCATGGGCCTGACCGTGCTCATGGGCGGGAGCGGCCAATGGAACATCGATCAGGGCCGCAGCACGCGGGAATCGCTGCCGCCGCCCTTGTACCTGTCCATCAGCTATTACCAGATCTGGATCGAGGCGCTCGAGCGGCTGATGCTCGCGCGCGGGCTGGTCAGTGCCGACGAGTTGCGCACCGGCGAGGTGTCGGCCCCAGCGTTGCCGGTGCGCGTCATCGCGGCCGAGCAGGTGGACGCCGCGATGGCGCGGGGCACCTCGGCCGAGCGCCCGGTGCGTGCCCCGGCCCGCTTCGAGCCCGGCCAGCGCGTGCGCGCACGCCAGATGCATCCGACTGGACACACGCGCTTGCCGCGCTATGTTCGCGGTCACGTGGGCACGGTGCAGGCGGTGCGCGGCGTGCATGTCCTGCCCGATCACCACACCGCGCATCCCCCCACGCCCGACTCCGACCAAGGCGAATGGCTGTACACCGTGGTCTTTGACGCCCGCGACCTGTGGGGTGCGCAGGCCGATCCGACAGTGCGCGTGAGCGTTGATGCGTGGGAGTCCTATCTGGAGCCGGAGAAGACGCCGGCGATGACACCGGACATGTCGCAGGAGATGGCCGCATGAGCGACCCGCGCGCCACCTTGGCCGACATTGCTGCGCAATGCCGGCAAGGCTTGCCCCTGCCCCCCCAGGCCGACGACGCGCCCGTGTTTGAAGAGCCCTGGCAGGCGCAGGCATTTGCCATGACCGTGGCCTTGCACGCGCAAGGCGTGTTCACCTGGCCCGAATGGGCGGCTGCCCTGACCGAGCGGCTGCGCGGTGTGAACGCCTCTGGCGGGCTGGACGACGGTTCCAACTACTACCTGCATTGGCTCGATACGCTGGAGGCCCTGGTGCTGTCCAAGCGCATGGGCAGCTCAGCGCAATTACACGACCTGGAGCACGCCTGGGAAGCCGCGGCGGCCCGCACGCCGCACGGGCAGCCGATCGAGTTGCAGCCTCAGGACTTCAAAGCACCGCACTGAAGCGGTCGTGCCTCAGGCGGCCTGCGTCTGCTGGCTGGGATCACGCCACGCCTGCATCAAGCGCGCCCACTGCGGACGCACTTTGGCGAGGTGGCGCGCCTTCACATGGCCGTAACCCTTGATCTGATCCGGCAAACGTGCAATGTCGACCGCGAGGGCGTGGTTGTCCGCATTGAGTGAACGCAGCACCTCGTCGATGCTCGCGCGGTACTCCTGAATCAAGGCGCGCTCGGTGTGGCGCTCCTCGGTCTTGCCAAAAATATCCAGGGCCGTGCCGCGCAAACCCTTGAAGCGCGCCAACCAGCCGAAGACCCCCAGCATCCAGGCGCCATAGGACTGCTTGACCAGTTCGCCCTTGTCGTTGGTCTTGGCCAGCAGGGGCGGCGCCAGGTGAAACTTCAGCTGGAAGTCGCCCTCGAATTGGTCCCGCAGGCGCTGCTGGAACGCCGGGTCGCTGTGCAGACGGGCCACTTCGTACTCGTCCTTGTAGGCCATGAGCTTGAAGAGGTTGCGCGCCACAGCGTCGCTCAGGCTGGTCTTGCCCGTTGCCGCTTCGGCCTGCTGCACCCGGGCCACGAAGTCGCGGTAGGTTTGCGCATAGGCTGCGTTTTGATAGTCCACCAGGAAGCCGGCACGACGCTCCACCAGCGCCTCCACGGTGTCGCGCTGCTTGAACTGCATCACTTGCGCGGGCTTGAGCACGGCTTGTACGCGCGACCAGTCGTGGGCGCATTGGCGCCCCCACTCGAAGGCCTGCTTGTTGTGCTCCACGGCCACTTCGTTGAGCTCGATGGCGCGTACCAGCGATTCGCGCCCAAGCGGAATCCAGCCGCGCTGCCAGGCATAGCCCAGGATCATCGGGTTGATGAAGATCGAGTCGCCCATCAACTGGGTGGCCACGGCGTTGGCGTCAAACACACCGAAATGGTCCGAGTGCGCATCGCTGCCGATGGCCTGGCCGATGTCGCTCACGCAGGCTTGGGCGGGGTTTTGCCAGGCGCCGTTTTTCACGAAGGCTGCCGTGGGTGTGCTGTAGCCGTTGAGTGCCACGCGGGTGCGGCCCGCGCGCATGCGCTGCACCGTTTCTTTCGATGCCGAGACGATGGGGTCGCAGCCGATGATGAGGTCGGCCGCGGCCATGCTCACGCGCGTGGTGCGGATGTCGTCCTGTCGATCGGCGATGTACACGTGCGCCCAGGTCGAGCCGCCCTTTTGTGCCAGGCCCGCCGAGTCTTGCGTGACGATGCCGCGGCCCTCGATGTGCGCGGCCATGCCCAGCAACTGACCGATGGTGATGACACCCGTGCCACCCACGCCGGCCACCACGACGCCCCAGGGCTGGCGGGTGCTGGGCAACGTGGGATCGGGCAAGGACCCGAGCGTGAAAGGTGACGCGGCTTGCGCCTTGGCCTTCTTCTTCAGTTGACCGCCCTCGACGGTGATGAAGCTCGGGCAGAACCCTTTCAGACAGCTGGTGTCCTTGTTGCAGGTGCTCTGGTTGATGGTGCGCTTGCGACCGAATTCGGTTTCCAGCGGCTCCACGCTCATGCAGTTGCTCTGATCGCTGCAGTCGCCACAGCCTTCGCACACCGCTTCGTTGATGACCACGCGCAGGGCCGGGTCGACCATCGTGCCGCGCTTGCGACGGCGACGCTTTTCGGTGGCGCAGGTCTGGTCGTAGAGGATGACGGTGCAGCCCTTGATCTCGCGGAATTCGCGCTGAATCGCGTCCAGCCGGTCGCGGTGCTGGATCTCGATGCCAGCGGGCAGGTCGCGCACGCCCTCGTACTTCTCGGGCTCGTCGGTGACGATGGTGATTTTTTGGGCGCCCTCGGCCCGCATGCTTTGCGCAATCTGCACGGGGGTGTGGCCTTCGGGGCGCTCGCCCACGGGCTGGCCGCCCGTCATGGCCACCGCGTCGTTGTACAAAATCTTGTAGGTGATGTTGACGCCAGCGGCAATGCTTTGACGAATGGCCAGCAAGCCACTGTGGAAGTAGGTGCCGTCGCCAATGTTGGCAAACACGTGCGTGTCGTGGCAGAAGGGCTGTTGTCCTACCCAGGGCACACCCTCGCCGCCCATCTGGGTGAAGCCCACGGTGCTGCGGTCCATCCACACGCTCATGAAGTGGCAGCCGATGCCGGCCATTGCGCGCGAGCCGTCCGGCACCTTGGTGCTGGTGTTGTGCGGGCAACCCGAGCAGAACCAGGGCTGCCGCTCGGCCTTGACGTCGATGACCTGCAACGACTGCTCCTTGGCGCGGATGAGCGCCAGGTGCGCGTCGATGCGCGCGGTGGTGTCGGCGTCCAGACCCAGCTTTTTGAGGCGCGTGGCGATGGCCTGCGCGATCAGTGGCGGGTTGAGTTCGTGGTTGGGTCGCAAGAGGGTTTGCGAGGTCGGGTTGGGGATGGACCACTCGCCGCCGGTGATGTCGCCGTCGGTCTCGTTGAACTTGCCCAGCACGCGCGGACGCTGGCCGTCGGGCCAGTTGTAGAGCTCTTCCTTGATCTGGTATTCGATGAACTGGCGCTTTTCCTCCACGACCAGGATCTCTTGCAGGCCGCGGGCAAACGCCTGGGTGGATTGGGGTTCCAGGGGCCAGACCACGCCCACTTTGTGCAGTCGAATGCCCAGACGTTGGCAGGTGGCGTCATCCAGCCCCAGGTCGAGCAGGGCCTGGCGCGTGTCGTTGTAGGCCTTGCCGCTGGCGATCAGGCCAAAGCGGTCGTTCGGACCCGAGATGACATCGTGGTTCAGGCGGTTGGCGCGGATGTAGGCCAGCGCCGCGTACCACTTGAACTGGAACATGCGCGCTTCTTGCGTGAGCGCGTCGTCGGGCCAGCGGATGTGCAGGCCGCCCGGGGGCATCTCGAAATCGGGGATGACGACTTGCACGCGCTCGGGGTCGATCATGGCGGTCGCGCTGGACTCGACGATCTCCTGAATCGTTTTCATGCCCGACCACAGGCCGGCAAAACGGCTCAGGGCCAAGCCGTGCACGCCGAAGTCCAGCACCTCCTGCACGCTGGACGGAAAGAACACGGGCGTGCCGCAGGCCTTGAAAATGTGGTCGCTCTGATGCGCCACCGTGCTGCTTTTGGCCACATGGTCGTCACCGGCTACCGCCAGCACGCCACCCCAGGGCGTGGTGCCAGCCATGTTGGCGTGCTTGAAGACGTCCGAGCAGCGGTCCACGCCCGGGCCTTTGCCGTACCAGATGCCGAACACACCATCGAAGCGGTTGCTGCCCGGGGGCGCAAAGCCCAGTTGCTGCGTGCCCCACAAGGCGGTGGCGGCCAGCTCTTCGTTGACGCCAGGCTGGAACACGATGTGTTGAGCCTGCAGGTATTTGCGCGCTTTCCACAGCGCCTGGTCATAGCCGCCCAGGGGCGAGCCCCGGTAGCCGCTGATGAAGCCGGCGGTGTTTTTGCCCGCCAGGGCGTCGCGCTGGCGTTGCAGCATGGGCAGCTTCACCAGTGCTTGCACGCCGCTCATGAAGGCGCGGCCCACGTCCAGCGAGTATTTGTCGTCCAGGGTGACCGTCTCCAGGGCCTGGCGGATGTGTTCGGGCAAGGGCGCGTTCATGAGATTCCTCCTCAGGCGGAGTGTAGGGGGTGTGCGTGGGGCGGTGTCAAGCCAACGTGGCACACCCCTGGCCGCGCGGGGTGACCGACGGCCAGGGGTGTGCCCGTGTCCTCCGAGCCGCCCCCGGGGTCAGGGTTTGGGGATGGCCGCCGCTTTGGGCCACAGCACCCACAGGCGCAAGGGTTGACGCATGCGCCCGGCCAGCTGACCGGCCGTCTCCCCGGTACCGGCGAAATAGTCCGCGCGAACGGCCCCCACGATGGCGCTGCCGGTGTCTTGCGCCACCACCAGTTTCTGCAGCCGTTGGGTTGGCCCCTCGGAGTGCAGCCACACGGGGGTGGCGTAGGGAATGCTGGCCGGGTCCACGGCAATCGAGCGGCCCGACGTCAGGGGCACGCCTTGCGCGCCCCGTGGGCCCTGCGTCGGGTCAGGCAAGGCCTCTTCGCGAAAGAAGATGTAGCGGGGGTTGACGGCCAGCAGCTCGCGGGTGCGCTGCGGGTTGGCCGCGATCCAGGCCTTGATGCCCGGCCAGCTGGCGTCACGTGTGAGGTTCTGGTCCAGCAGCCAGCGGCCGATGCTCTGGTAGGGCTGCTCGTTGGAGCCGGCAAAGGCCAACCGGACCGTCGTCACGCGGCCATCGGGCTCCTGCAGCCGCAACCGCCCCGAACCCTGGATGTGCAGCACCATGGCGTCCACCGGATCGGCCAGCCAGGCGATCTCGCGCCCCCGCAGCGCCTCCTGCGCCGCCGGCAGCGATTCGATCTCGCCACGGCTGTACCAGGGTCGGCCCGAACGGCGCACCCCGTCCAGGGCAGCGGGCAGTGCGTACAACGGCACCTCGAATCCGGGGCGGCGGGTTCTGGCGGCTTCGAACACCGGTTCGTAGTAGCTGGTCAACAGCCCGTTGGCCTGCCCCTCCAGGCTTTCGACCCGGTAGGGTTGCAGCTGGCTCATCAGCCAGTGGCGCTGGTCGCGGACATCGGCAATGCTCAGGCGTCGCAGGTCAGGGCACAGCGGGGCAAACACCTGGCTGGGGCGCTGGCAATTGGTCAACAAAGCCTCCCAGGCCTCATGCAGCAGGTCGGTTGACCAGCCGGGCAGTTCGTCCCACGCGCTTGCCACCCAGCGGCTTTTGCTGCCCGCTGCCAGCAGCGGGGGTGTCACGGGAGCCGGGCTGGTCGCCGTGGCGGCAGGGCGCGACACCGACTCGGTGGGCGTCGATTCAGGCGCCGGTGAACGGACCGGCGCGCTCGAGCACGCCACCAGGCTGCCTACAATCGCCCAGCCGAACCATCGCCACAGGAGGAGTTGCATGACCTTGATTCTGCTTGAAGCCCTGGGCGCGGGCTTGCTGCTGGTGCTGATCGTGTGGTGGACCATGTTCAGCGGACGAGAGCGCGGGGAACTCCAGCAGGACGACTCGCCCGACACCGCGCCACACCCGGGGGTCACCACGGACGACATGACGCCCACACATCCGTCGCGGCAGGTCGACCCCACCGATCCCACCGACTCCAAGGGATGACGGCGGGGTGCCCCGTTCGGCCCGGGCAGAACGCCCGACAACGGTGTGAAGGCGGCCCTATCGGTCATGAGGGTCTTGGGGGGTCTTGAGAGTCAAGAAGTCCAAGGGGTACAGGTGGGCCAAGGGGGCCAAGTGGATCATTGAGGTTGACTTCCACACGGCTCAGCCACCTTCGCCACGCAGCAAATTGGCCAGCTCCACGGCCGACTTGACCTGCATCTTGTCAAACACCCGCGCGCGGTGCACCTCGACGGTTCGCACGCTGATGTCCAGCTGATCGGCGATGAGCTTGTTGGGCAGGCCGTCAACCACATGGCGCATCACGTCGCGTTCGCGCTCGGTCAGCTCTTGCAGCCGCAACTGCAGGGTCTGACGCAGCTGCCGGGCTTGCAAGGTCTCGGCCGAGCGCTGCAAGGCGCGCTCGATACGGTCCACCAGGGCGTTGTCCGAAAACGGTTTCTCGCAAAAGTCATGTGCGCCACGCTGTACCGCATCCACGGCCGTGGGCACATCCGCATGACCGGTCAGGAAGATCACGGGCAAGGCCGGCAACAGCCCACGCCCGATCAGCACCTCGAACAAGGCCAGCCCGCTCATGCCGGGCATGCGCACATCGAGCAGCAGGCAACTCGGGTCATGGGGTTGCCAGGGTTCGGGGTGATCCTCCAGAAACGCTTCGGCGCTCTCGTAACTTTGGCTGGGCAGTCGGCGCGAGCGCAGCAGCCAGGCGAGTGCGTCCCGCACGCCCGCATCGTCGTCGATGATGGTGACCAGCGCTTCTTGGGTGGGTTGCATCCTGTGTTCTCTCAGGCCAGGGTGGGTGCCGGCTTGTCGCGGGAGGACACCGGGCGGGTGGCGGGGTCAGGGGTCGAGAGGGTCCGAGCCGCAGGGGGGCTGCTGGCCACGCTCAGGGTGAAATCAAAGACGGTGCCTTGCGGGCTGTTGGGCCGGTGACCCAGGTAGCCCCCGTGCTGCTCCACCACCGTGCGGCACAGGCTCAGGCCCAGGCCCATGCCCTCGCTCTTGGTGGTGAAAAACGGGTTGAACAATTGCGCCGACACCTCGTCTGAAATGCCGGGACCCACATCGGCCACCTCAAACATCAGCCACTGCTGGTGCGCATTGGAGGCGGCGGGCAGGACCCGAAACGAGAGCCATCGGGCATGCTGGGCCACCGGAATTTCGGCCATGGCCTGCATGGCGTTACGCGCCAGGTTGAGCAGCACCTGTTCCACCATGGTGCGGTCACACAGCACGGGTGGCAATGCGTCGGGACAGTCGATCCGCACCTGCACCGCGAGTTTGCGCGCTTGCAGGTGCACGAGGGGCAGCACGCTGTCGAGCAACTCGCGCGGGGTGACGGCTTCGTGCGCGTGGTCGCGCCGACGCACGAAGTCGTGCACGCTCTTGATGACCTGGCCGGCGCGTTCGGCTTGCCGGGCAATGCGGGTCATGGCCTCGTGCAAGCTGCGTTGCAACTCATCCCGGTCGGCGTCGCTGCGGCTGGCGTCGAACAGGTTGAGGCTGCCGGTGGCGTAGCTGGCGATGGCCGCCAGGGGCTGGTTGAGTTCATGGCTGAGCAACGAGGCCATTTCGCCCACCGTGGCCAAGCGCGCGGTGGCCTGCAACCGGTCGAGCGAGGCGCGCGACAACTCTTCCACACGCCGTTGTTCGGAGATGTCGAGCACCGCGCTCATCCAGCCGGTCTGCTTGCCCATCGCGTTGATGAGCGGCGCTTCAAAGATCAGCACCTGAAAGCGCTCACCACTCTTGCGGATGAACACCGACTCCACCCCTTCGCGCGGGGGTGCGTTGCCGGCCAGACGCAGCGCCTGCCGCTGCCCGTACTCGGTGAACATTTCGGGGGGCCAGTAGGGCGCGGGTATGCCATGCCCGAGCAACTCGTGCGGCTCAAAGCCGACCATTTCGCAAAAGGCCGGATTCACGTAGGTGATGCGACCCTTGAGGTCACGCGCGCGCAAGCCCGTCACCAGGGAGTCTTCCATGGCTTTGCGAAAAGCCAGGGCATCGGCCAGGTCCGACTCGACGCGCTGACGCCGGCGCATGTCGCGGCCCAGCATGACCAGCACCGAGCCCAGGGCGATGGCCAGGGCGGTCACCAGGGCCGGCAAGAGGTTGGGCGTGACCGCCGGAGCGGCGTGCCATCGATCCACGCGCACCACCAGGGTGTTGCCGGGCAGATCCAGCAGTTGCTGGGTGCTGAAAATCCGGCTGCCTTCGCGCAAGCTGCCTTGCATGGCCAGTCGTGTGCCATCGGCTTCAGTGAAGGACACCTGCTGGCGTTGCACCAGTGCGGAGGGCAGCATCTGAAACAGCATGTCGTTGAGCGAATAGGTGGTGACCAGATACCCCTCCACACGCCCATTGACCAACTGGGGCAGGCACAGTTCCATCACCTCCAGGCCCTGGCCCTCCTGCACCGAGATGTAGTTGCTGCGCGAGTAGCCCGGTCCGCGTTGGCGGCTGGCCACCGAGCAGGCCGCCTGGAACTCGGGTTGAGACATGTGGCGGCCATACCGCGCAAACACCGGCGCACGGAAGGTCGAGTCGGCGGCTTGCAGCACCTGCAGGTTGGCGTCGCGCCACTCCAGCCGCACCCACTCCCGATGCTGACGCAGCAGTTTGGTGGCCTCTTGCGTCCAGGCGGCGGGCGAGGGGTCTTGAGCGGGCAAGGATTGCAGCGCTTGCAGCGACTGCACGTTGCGTTGCAAGGCGGTGCGGATGTCGTTGACGGCATCCACGCCATCGCGGTCGAGTTGCTCCTGCACCTGGCTGATCTCGTAGCGACTGGCCAGCCACACCAGCGTGCCCAGCATGGTGATCACCAGCAACACCAGCAAGCCCCATAACCCCCATCGACGGCTCAAGGCGAGTGACGACCAGCGAGAGGGCCAGCGGCTCACGGCTCCACCTTTTTCACCTGGGGGTCGCTCCAGCTGCCGCTGACATGAAATTCCTGCGTGTTGGCCTTGACCAGCGGGCGGCTGAGGAAGTACTGCGCCAGGTAGCTGGTGAGGCCCAGCACCGGGTTGATCGTGCCGTAAAAGAGCGAGGCCGTGCCGGCGTTGAACTCGGGCACCACCACCACCTTGATGTCTTGCGTCTCGCGCGCAATGTCCGCGCGGCCTTCCATCAGCACGGCCGCGTTCACGCCTTTCATCTGCAGGTTGTTGGTGTGGGCCATACCTTGCTGGATGGTCACGTCACCCCGAAACGAGTCAAAGGCAAAGCCCTCGCTGAACACGTCGCGAAAGTCCAGCATCAGGCGTCGCGGCAAGGCTTGCAGGTTGAGCACGCCAAAGAGTCGCGCTGCGCCAGGCTCGGACTTGAGGAA
>CANFMY010000106.1 GCA_947448375.1 Comamonadaceae bacterium
CCACCGATGTATCCATCATGACCCGTGCCGGCGTGGAGCGCATCATGCGCTATGCGTTCAAGCTGGCGCAGTCGCGTCCGCGCAAGCAACTCACGGTGGTCACCAAGTCGAATGCGCAGCGCCATGCCATGGTGATGTGGGACGAAATCGCCGTGCAAGTGGCGCGTGAATTTCCTGACGTCACCTGGGACAAGGAACTCGTGGACGCTGCCACCGCGCGCATGGTCAACCGCCCGCGCACCCTCGACACCCTTGTCGCCAGCAACCTGCACGCCGACATCCTGAGCGACCTGGCCGCTGCGCTGGCAGGCAGCCTGGGCATCGCGCCCACGGGCAACATCGACCCCGAGCGCCGTTTTCCCAGCATGTTCGAGCCCATCCATGGCTCGGCCTTTGACATCATGGGCAAGGGGCTGGCCAACCCGGTGGGCACGTTCTGGAGTTGTGTGATGCTGCTGGAGCATCTGGGTGAGCACGCGGCTGCCGCGCGCCTCATGAAGGCTGTGGAACAGGTGACGGCGCAACCTGCCTTGCACACCCGCGACCTGGGTGGCACGGCCACCACGGCACAAGTGACCGACGCGGTGTGTGCAGCACTGGCCGCCTGAGGCGATGACGGCATGGGTGCTCCTCAACTCAGCCTTGAACAACCCGAGGCCCTGCTGAGAGCCTTGTATGACGCGGCTGTGCAGCGGGCCATGCCCTCGCACACCTTGTCGGCTTTTTTACCGGCCCCGCCCAAGGGACGAACCTTGGTGCTGGGTGCTGGCAAGGCCGGCGGCGCGATGGCTCAGGCGGTGGACCGGTGGTGGCCGATGGACAAGCCCTTGTCGGGTCTGGTGGTGACGCGGTACGACCACATTCCGCCGGGGGGCGAGTCCTGGCCCGGTCGCATTGACCTCGTGGAGGCGGCGCACCCGGTGCCCGACGCCGCCGGTCTCCAGGCCGCCGAGCGCATGCTGGAACTCACCCAGGGGCTGACCGAGGACGACCTGGTGCTGTGCCTGATCTCGGGTGGAGGCTCGGCTCTGCTCACCCTGCCGGCCCTGGGCCTGACGCTGGCCGACAAGCAAGCGATCAACCGGCAACTGCTCGAGTGTGGAGCGAATATTCATGAGATGAATTGCGTGCGCAAGCATCTCTCCCGCATCAAGGGCGGTCGTCTGGCTGCTGCCTGCGCGCCGGCGCGTGTGGTCACGCTCACCATCAGCGATGTGCCCGGCGATGACCCGTCGGTGATTGCCAGTGGCCCCACCGTGCCCGATGGCACCACCTGTGCCGATGCGCTCGCGATTCTGGGCCGCTATGGCATTGCCATCCCCGAGGCGGTGCGGGCCGACCTGACCGCGGCGCGGCTGGAAACTCCCAAGCCGACTGAAACCTGGTGGTCGCGTTGCAGCGTCGAGATGATTGCCACGCCCCTGCAGTCACTGCAGGCCGCTGCCGACCTGGCAGAGCAAGCAGGCCTGAGAACCTACATTCTTTCGGACGAGATGGAGGGCGAGTCGCGCGAGGTGGCTCGCGTGCACGCGGCGCTGGCTCGGGCGGCTGCCAAAGGACATGGGCCGTTCGTCAAGCCCTGTGTGCTGCTCAGCGGGGGCGAGACCACGGTGCGTGTGCACCCCCCCAAGCCTGGCGCGGCCAAAGGCCGAGGGGGGCGTGCGGGCGAATTCTGCATGGGTTTGGCCCTGGGTTTGCAGGGGCAAGCGGGGGTATGGGGACTGGCCGCCGACACCGATGGCATCGATGGTGTCGAGACCAACGCCGGGGCGCGTGTGGCCCCGGACACACTGGACCGGGCCCGTGCGCGAGGCCTGGTGTTGACCGATCACCTGGACCGCAACGACGCCGTGGGTTTTTTTGAACCCCTGGGTGATCTGGTGCTCACCGGTCCCACCTTCACCAACGTGAATGATTTCCGGGCCGTGCTGGTTCTTTGATGTACGACAAGACCCCGCTGGCGCGGGGCTGGCACAGTGGCAACCATCATGTCACTCGCCGAACTGCTCAGACAAGCGGCCCCGCAGTCCCTGGAGGCGGGGCACCGCGTCTTTGCACGCGGGCAAACCGCGGAGTACGTCCATTACCTGATGCAAGGACGGGTGGGTTTGGGGCTGTACCAGGGGGAGCAGTCGCCTCACCGCTTGAGCACGATGGTGGCGCCGTGTTGGCTCGATCTGTCGGGTGCCGTGCTGGCGCAACCCATGAGCTACGACGCGGTGGCGGAGACGCCGCTGGTGGTCAAGCGCGTGTCCTTGCGCAGTTTTCAAGCCTGGCTGGCCCAGCAAACGGCCACCACCCGCGACCTCATCCGCGACCTGTCCGTCGGGCAACGCCAGATGGCCGAGCTTTCGTTCAGCCGGCTGGCCATGGATGCCCAGGCCCGTTGTGCGGAATGGTTGCTGGAGCACGCGCAACCCAGGGATCGTGAACCCATGGCCGTGCAATTCACGCAACGCAAGCGACAGATTGCCGAGCAACTGGGCATTGCCCCCGAAACCCTCTCGCGTGTGTTGCGCGATCTGCGCGAGCGGGGCTTCATCCGGGGTCGAGGTCGAGTCCTCGACCTGGTGGATCCCACCGGGCTTCGTCATCTCGTGGGCGCGTGACTGGCCTCGCAGAGGGCGGGTGAGCCAGTCAAGCCACCGCGCACGCTGCGTGATCGCATAATGTGAGTCAAGGCGCCAGGGGGCGCTCCCGAGTCATCACTATCTTCCCGCTCATGACTGCACCCACTTTCACGCCGGCCGATCTTCAACGCCTGCCCGCCTCTGCGTTGCCGGCACTGGTGCGACGCATGCCCAAGGCCGAGTTGCACATCCACATCGAGGGCTCGCTGGAACCCGAGATGATCTTTCAGCTGGCCCAGCGCAACAGCGTGTCGCTGGCCTACCCGGATGTGGAGCGCTTGCGCCGCGCCTACGCGTTCACCGATCTGCAAAGCTTTCTCGACATTTACTACGCCGGTGCGAGTGTGCTGCTGCACGAGCGCGATTTCGAGGACATGGCCTGGGCGTACTTGGTGCGCGCTGCCGCCGACGGCGTGGTGCATGCCGAACTTTTTTTTGATCCGCAAACGCACACCGAGCGCGGTGTGTCCATGGGGGTTGTCATCGAAGGTTTGCACCGCGCTTGCCAACGGGCCCAAACCGAGCTGGGCCTGCACGCTGACCTGATCCTGTGTTTCCTGCGACACCTGAGCGAAGACGCCGCCCTGCAAACCCTGGAGGAAGCCTTGCCCTGGCGCGACCGCTTCATCGGGGTGGGGCTGGACTCCAGCGAGCGGGGGCATCCGCCGAGCAAATTTCAACGGGTGTTTGAACGTGCCCGCAGCCTGGGCCTGCATGCGGTGGCCCATGCCGGCGAGGAGGGCCCGCCCGCCTACATCCACGAGGCGCTCGACCTGTTGAAGGTGGAGCGCATTGACCATGGTGTGCAAGCCCTGCAGGATCCGGCGCTGATGCAACGCCTGGTGCGTGAGCAGATCCCGCTCACCGTCTGCCCGCTCTCCAACGTGAAGCTGTGTGTGTTTGATCGACTGGCTTCGCACAACCTGGGGCAGATGCTCGAGGCGGGCGTGTGCGTGACGATCAATTCCGACGACCCGGCCTACTTTGGCGGCTACCTGCTCGACAATTTTCAGCAGACGGTGGACGCCTTGCAGCTCAACGCCCAGCACGCCTACCAGCTGGCACGCAACAGCCTGCAGGCCAGTTTTGTCCCTGCCGCGCAGCGAGAGGTCTGGCTGGCGCAACTCGATGCCTGTTGCGCACAGGCACTGGCTGCATGAGCCAGGTGGCCATTGTGGGCGCGGGCCTGGGCGGTTTGTCCCTGGCCCTGGCGTTGCAGCACGCCGGGCACGCCTGTGCGCTGGTGGAGCGCGCCCCCGAGCTGACCGAGGTGGGGGCGGGCATTCAGATGGGGCCCCATGTCATGCGCCGGCTGTTCGCCTGGGGATTGCAAGACGCCTTGATGGAGCGCATCGCCCAGCCTGCGGCCTTGCAGGCGCGCGATGCCTTGCGCGGCGACGTGCTCGCCGTCCTGCCGTTGGGCACCTCCTTTGCGCAACGCTATGGCGCACCGTATGCCACCATTCACCGTGCCGATTTGCAGGCCGTGCTGTGTCAGGCCGTGCTGCAGGGCGGGAGCACCGAGTTGCAGTTGGGCACCACGTGCACCCGCTGGGTCGAACAACTCGATGGGGTGAGCCTGGAGCTTGAAACTGGCCCGGCCTCGTCGCCTGTGCAGGAGCGGGCCTGCGTGCTGGTGGGGGCTGATGGCCTGTGGAGCCGGGTCCGCTCCAGCGGCTGGACCTTGCCCGAGCCAGCCGCCACCGGTCACCTGGCCTACCGGGCCATGCTGCCTCAGGCGCTCTTGCCCGAACGTCTGCGCAGCCAGACGGTGAACGTCTGGATGGGCCCGCATCTGCACCTGGTCACGTACCCGGTTCGTCAAGGCGAGTGGCTCAACGTGGTGCTGTTGCTGCAGCCGCAGGGTGCGCAACACCCCATCACACCGGGGTGGGATCTGTCGCGCGAGCCACACGCCATGGCCGCCGATGTGCAAGCCGCCCTGCGCGGCTGTTGTGCGGATGTGCGTGATCTGTTGGGCTTGATCGAGCAGTGGCGTGTCTGGCCGCTGTTTGGGCGCGGCACCGTCGCCGGCCCGGACCAGATGGCGCGCGGTCGTGTGGCGCTGCTGGGGGATGCCGCACATCCCATGTTGCCTTATCTGGCGCAGGGAGCGGGCATGGCCATCGAGGACGCCGACTGTCTGGCGCAGTGCTGGACTCGTACCGACTTGACCGAGCCGCAGCGCTTGCATCGTTATGCCGTTGAACGCTGGCAGCGCAACGCGCGCGTGCAGTTGCAGTCGCGGCGCAACGCCGATATCTTTCACGCCACCGGCTGGTTGCGATGGGGCCGAGACCTGGGCCTGAAAATTCTGGGGCAGCGGCTGATGGATCAGCCGTGGCTGTTCTCCGGCTGAGGGATCAGGCGAATCATGCGTTTGAGTTGAGGCACGCAGGACCCGCATTGGGTGCCGCATTTCAGATGCGATTGGAGCTGCTCGAGTTGTGCGGATTCGCTGCCGGGTGTGCGCAGCAGGAAGTCGTGAATGGCCTGGTCCCGCACCCCCACGCAACTGCACACCACCTGGCCGGCTGAGGCCATGGGCACAGGCGACGCCTGGCCTGTCATCAGCAGCCGACGACCCAGGGCTTGCACCGGCTGCGAGGTTTGCAACAGTTGTTTGAGCCAGCTTTCGGCGCGCGTGTCGCCCGCCAGCAACAGGGCATCGAGATGCGAGTCCTGCCCGTCGGCCGACGGGGACAGTCGCAGGCTGCGCAGGTGCACCGGGCGCGCATCCACATACCTCAAGCTCCCTGGCGGGGTGATGCCCATCAGATGTTCCAGGGCGAGCACCGCCTCGAGCGCCGGCGGTTCGCTGCTGGCGGCACGAAACAGCACACCTTGTCTTGAAGCTTGTGGGTCCGGGTCGGCAAACGCCACACAGGTGGCAAATTCGAATCGACCCATGTGGGTGCGCAAGAGCCGCATGGTCTCGACGGCCTGTGCACGCGAAAACCATCCCACGGCCAACAGCCGCCAGGGCAATTCGGCCTTGAGTATCTTCACCGCTGCATGCTTCAACTCGGGCTGCTTGGATTGGGGGCAAAACGCGGGAGACGTCAACGCGTTGATGCCTGCCAGGGGGGTGTTCTGGTGGCTGCGACCACTCAAAAATGCCTGGCCCCAATGCATGGCCATGAAGGCCTGACCCATCGCCACGTCCTCGCTGGCGGCGGCCGTCACCACAAGCGAACCGCGTCGGCTGGTGACATGCACCAGATCGCCTTCTTGCACCTGCAAGGATTGCAGGTCGGCGGGATGGAGTTGCACCTGCGGCTCGGGCACGTGGCCAAACAACTGGGGTACCAGGCCGGTGCGCGACATGCCGTGCCATTGGTCACGCAGACGACCCGAGGTGAGGGCGAACGGCCAGCGCTTGTCGGTGGGTTCCGCCACAGGCTCATAGGGCAGGGCCGCAAAACGCGCGCGCCCATTGGCGGTGGGGAACACGCCATCGTCATACAGCCGAGCTTTGCCCTGGGTCTGTCCCTCGGGCATGGGCCATTGCTGGGGGCGCGTCTCCAGCTGTGCATAGCTCATGCCGGTGATGTCCAGATCGCGACCCCGCGTGGATTCGCGGTGCTCCAGCCAGATGTCCTGCGTACTGGCATAGTCCATCCGCAGGCCCTCGCAGCGTTGTGCCAGTGCCGGTTGCGCCAGCAGACGCTGGGCCAAGTCCACCACAATCTGCCAGTCGTGTCGGGCTTGGCCCGGGGCCGGCACCGCCGAGCGTACCCGGGTGATGCGACGTTCACTGTTGGTGACCGTGCCTTCTTTTTCCCCCCAGGTGGTGGCGGGCAAGAGCAAGTCGGCATAGGCGCAGGTTTCGGTGTCGGCAAAGGCTTCCTGCACCACCACCAGTTCAGCGCGCTCCAGCGCGCGGCGCACCGTGCTCTGATCCGGCATCGATTGGGCCGGGTTGGTGCAGGCAATCCACAGCGCCTTGATCTCGCCGTCTGCTGCCGCCTGGAACATCTCGACGGCGGTTTTGCCGGGTCGCTCGGGCACGCTGTGCACACCCCACATGCGGGCCACCTCGGCGCGATGCGCCGGGTTGGCGAGGTCGCGGTGGGCACTCAAGAGGTTGGCCAGGCCACCCACCTCGCGTCCACCCATGGCATTGGGCTGGCCCGTGAGCGAGAACGGCCCCGCGCCAGGACGACCGATTTGTGCGGTGGCCAGATGCAGGTTGATCAGGCTGGCGTTGTTGGCCGTGCCATGGCTGGATTGGTTCAACCCCTGGCAATACAGGCTGAGGGTGCTGCCCCGCGTGGGGGTGGGCCCATCGCCACCACCCCAGGCAAACCAGCGGGCGGCGAGCCACAGTTGCTCGATGGGGATGCCGCAGACCGCTTGCACCTGCTCGGGTGTGCAGGAAGCGACCAGGGTTTGCAGAGCCTCGAAATCGTCCGTGTGGTGTGCGATGAATTCGGGTGCGGTCCAGCCTTCGCGCAGCATGAGGTGCAACATGCCGTGGAACAGCATGACATCGGTGCCTGGCCGAATGGCCAGATGCAAGTCGGCGCAGCTGGCCGAATCGGTGCGGCGCGGGTCGACCACGATCAGCTTCATGTCGGGGTGACGCGCGCGGCTGTCTTCGAGTCGCCGAAACAGCACCGGGTGCGCCCAGGCAGCGTTGCTGCCGGCCATGAACACACAGCCGGCGTGCTCCAGGTCGTCATAACAGGCTGGTGGGGCATCCGCCCCCAGCGTGAGTTTGTAGCCTGCCACGGCACTGCTCATGCACAGACGCGAATTGGTGTCGATGTTGTTGGTGCCCAGCAGACCTTTGACCAGCTTGTTGAAGACATAGTAGTCTTCGGTGAGCAACTGGCCCGACACATAAAAGCCCACCGCATCCGGACCGTGCTTGAGCACGATGTCGGCCAGGCGTTGGCTGGCCCACTGCAGGGCGTTGTCCCAACTCAAGGGGTCGAGCAGGCCGTGCCGTATCAGGCGACGCTGGGGCTGCAGCACACGACTGGATTGCGCCACGTCGTGCGACGCACTCTGGTGCAACTGGCTGCCTTTGCTGCACAGCCGCCCGGCATTGGCAGGATGCTCGGGGTCACCCTGAACCTCCAGAATGCGACCCGACTGCGAGCGAATGATGACACCGCATCCCACACCGCAGTACGGGCAGGTGGAGCGGGTTTCCTTGACCGAAGGCATGAACCGGGTCAGTCCAGTGCCAACGTGTTGAGCTCTTGCGCGTCCAACAAGACCTGTTCGCCTTGCATTTGCACAGCAAAACGCGTGCTACACCCTTCGTCGGGTGCATGGGCGCACCCATCGGTGAGACGGATCTGCCAGTTGTGCAAGGGGCAGGCCACGTTGTTGCCATACACGATGCCCTGGCTCAGCGGTCCACCTTTGTGCGGGCAGCGGTCGAGCAGGGCAAACACCTGGTTCTCGCCGTTGCGAAACACGGCCACGGCTGTGCCTTGCGCGCGCTGGACGCGGCGTGCGCCCAGGACAGGAATGTCGTCAAGCTTGCAAACAGGAATCCACTTGGGAGCATGCATGGTGAGTCCGAGGTGTCTAAAGGGTCAGAGAGTCAGGGGGGCAAACTGTCGGGTATCCACCTGTGCCTTGGCCAGGTCGACCCACGGATCGGGTTCGTCGCGCAAGGCGTCTTGCAAACGTGCCCACAGGGCTTGCCGCGCTGGCGCATCGTCCAGAATGCGTCGCTTGACATAGTCCAACCCCACGCGGTTGACGTAGTGCACCGTGCGCTCCAGGTACCAGCCTTCCTCCCGGTACAACTGCATGAAGGCGCCGGTGTATTCCAGCACTTCCTCGGCGGTCTTGAGCTTGGTGAAGAAGTGCGCCACTTCGGTCTTGATGCCACCGTTGCCGGCGATGTACATCTCCCAGCCGCTGTCCACCCCGATGATGCCCACGTCCTTGATGCCGGACTCGGCGCAGTTGCGCGGGCATCCGGACACCGCAAACTTGACCTTGTGGGGGGCGTACATGCGCCACATCGCGCGCTCGAGCGACTTGCCCATGTGGGTGCTGTCCTGGGTGCCCATGCGGCACCATTCGCTGCCGACACAGGTTTTGACGGTGCGCAAGGCCTTGGCATAGGCGTGCCCGGAGGGCATGCCGAGATCACGCCAGACGGGGATGAGGTCCTCCTTCTTGACGCCCAAGAGGTCGATGCGCTGACCGCCGGTGACCTTCACGGTGGGGATGTTGTACTTGTCCACCACGTCGGCAATGCGTCGCAATTCGTCGGCCGTGGTCTCACCGCCCCACATGCGTGGAATGACCGAGTAAGTGCCGTCCTTCTGGATATTGGCGTGGCTGCGCTCGTTGATGTAGCGGCTTTGCGGATCGTCCTTGGCCTCATGGGGCCAGGTGCTGATGAGGTAGTAGTTGAGGGCCGGTCGGCAGGTGGCGCAACCGTTGGGCGTGCGCCATTCCAGGAATTCCATGGTGTGCGCCATGGAGATCAGGTGCTGGTCGCGGATGGCGTCGCGCACAGCCTGGTGGCCGTGGTCGGTGCAGGCGCACATCGGTTTGAGCTTGGGGGTGGCCGAATAGTCACCGCCCGCCGTGAACATCAGCAGTTGCTCGACCAGTCCGGTGCAGGAACCGCAGGACGCACTGGCCTTGGTGTTCTTGCGCACCTCGTCCAGGGTGAACAGGCCTTTCTCCTTGATGGCCTTGCAGATGGCGCCTTTGGTGACGCCATTGCAGCCGCAGACCTCATCGCTGTCTTGCATCGCGGCGGCCTGGTTGTGGCCTTGATGTCCGGTGTCGCCAATATTGGATTCGCCAAACATGAGCTTGTCGCGGATGTCCGCCACATTGCGTCCTTCACGCAGCAGCTTGAAATACCAGCTGCCATCCACCGTTTCGCCATACAGACACGCACCGATGAGCTGGTTGTCGCGCAGCACGAGTTTTTTGTAGACCCCTTCGTGGGTGTCGGAGAGGACGATTTCCTCTGTGCTGCCGTCGTCACTACCCATGAAGTCGCCGGCAGAGAACAAATCAATGCCGGTCACCTTGAGCTTGGTCGAGGTGAGTGACCCCACGTAACGGCTGATGCCCAGTTCGGCCAGATGGTTGGCGAGCACCTTGCCTTGCTCGAACAGCGGGGCCACCAGGCCATAGGCAATGCCACGGTGGTTGGCACATTCACCCACCGCATAAATGCGTGGATCGGTCACTGTCTGCAGGGTGTCTGTGACCACGATACCGCGGTCGCAATGCACCCGCATCTGTTCCGCCAGGGCGGTGTTGGGGCGTATCCCCACGGCCATCACCACCAATTGCGCGGGGATGCGGCTGCCATCCTTCAAGACGACTGCGGCGACCCGACCCGTGGCGTCGGCCTCGAGTGCCTGCGTGTGCGCATGGAGTCGGAACTTGAGTCCGCGTTCGCTCAGCGACTCGGCCAACAGTTCGCCGGCGGTTCGATCCAATTGGCGCTCCATGAGCCACTCGCTCACATGCACCACGGTGACGTCCATGCCCCGTTTCATCAAGCCGTTGGCGGCTTCGAGCCCGAGCAAGCCGCCGCCGATCACCACGGCTTGTGGGTACTCGCGGGCTGCGTCCATCATGGCTTGGGTGTCGGCGATGTCCCGGTAGGCCAGCACACCGTCCAGGTCGCGTCCGGGAATCGGCAGCATGAAGGGCGTGGAGCCGGTGGCCAGCACCAGGCGGTCATACGGTGTGGAGCGCTGCTCGCCGCTGGCGTTGACGGCATGCACCACGCGCTGCACCCGGTCCACGTGGGTGACCGTCCAGCCTGCGTGCAGGGTGATGTGGTTCTCTTCGTACCAGGACATCGGGTTGAGGATGATGTCGTCGAAGTCTTGTTCGCCCGCCAGCACGGGCGAGAGCAGGATGCGGTTGTAGTTGGGATGCGGCTCAGCACCGAACACGGTGATGTCGTACAGCTCCCGATTGAGTTTGAGCAGTTCTTCCAGCGTGCGCACGCCGGCCATGCCATTGCCCACCATCACCAGTTGGAGTCGTTTCATGTGCAGCTTCTCAGGTTTTTTCGATGTGCGCTTGCCGGGTGTAGAGGAAATCAATCACGGCTTTGCGGTAGGTCTGGTACTGGGCATCGTCGGCCAGCGCCACGCGCGAGCGAGGGCGGGGCAGTGCCA
>CANFMY010000107.1 GCA_947448375.1 Comamonadaceae bacterium
GCTTTCTCCCACGCTGCTTTGGAGGACAGCGCTTCCTTGAGCGTCAGCACTTCGGCAATCTGCGCCCCAATGGAAAACAGAGGGTTGAGCGCCGTCATGGGCTCCTGGAAGATCATGGCGATGTCGGATCCGCGCAGGGCCTGCAGACGTGTCGGGTTCATGGCCAGCACGTCCTCGCCTTGAAACAAACAGCGTCCGCTCACCCGAGCCCCCTGGGCCAGTCGCAACACACTGAGGGCCGTGACCGATTTGCCCGAGCCCGACTCCCCCACCAAGGCCCATTTTTCGCCGGCATGCAGACTCAGGTCGATGCCATGCACCACTTCGCGGCCATTGAACGCGATGCGCAGGTCTTGCAGTTGCAGCAAGGGGGCATTCATGGTGCCCGCTCCTCACGCCTGGGATCCAGGGCATCGCGCAAGGCATCTCCCATGAATGTCAACAGCAGCAAGGTCACCACCAGCACCGCAAACGTGCTGAGCGAAATCCACCACGCATCGATGTTGTTTTTGCCTTGCGCCAGCATTTCGCCCAGGCTGGGCGTACCCGGAGGTACGCCCAGGCCCAGAAAGTCGAGGCTGGTGAGGGCCAGAATGGCCGCACTCATGCGAAAGGGCAAAAAGGTGACCACGGGCGTCAGGCTGTTGGGCAGCACATGGCGCCAGATGATGCGCCAGTTGCTGAGACCCAGTGAACGGGCGGCGCGAACGTAGTCGAGTTGTCGGTTTCGCAGAAATTCGGCACGCACGTAATCAGACAGGCCCATCCATCCAAAGAGGCTCAGGAGCACCAGCAACAAAGTCACGCTGGGATCGAACACCGCCGAGAGGATGATGAGCAAATAGAGCTCAGGCATGGAACTCCAGATTTCGAGGAAACGCTGAAAGGCCAGGTCGGTCCTGCCGCCAAAAAATCCTTGCAACGCCCCTGTGACCACGCCCAGCAGCGTCCCCACCAGCGTGAGTGCCAGTGCGAACAAGACAGACACGCGAAAGCCATAAAGCAAGCGGGCTGCCACATCGCGCCCGCGATCGTCCGTGCCTAGCCAGTTGTAGCGAGAGGGCTCGGACGGATTGGGTGACGGCGCAAAGTAGTTGATGGTGCTGTGGTGATAGCGATTGACCGGGTACCAGGCCCAGTTGCCCGGCTTGGACAACTGCGCTTGAATGAAAGGGTCCAGAAAATCGGTCGGGGTTTGAAAATCGCCTCCCAGTTCGGTCTCGGGTACGTTGTGCACGATGGGAAACAACCAGCGTCCGTCGTAACGGGCCACCAGAGGCTTGTCGTTGGACACCAATTCGGCCATCAGGCTGATGAGGAACAACGCACTGAACAACACCAGGCTGATGAAACCCAACCGCTGACGACGGAACCGCTGCCAGGCCCTTCTCGAGGGCGAGACCGAGGGCGACAGGGCCGTAGCCGTTGTGTGGCTGACGGGCGTGGTCATGGCTTCAGTCGAATTTGACACGCGGATCCACCCAGACGTAACACAGGTCGCTGACGAGCTTGGTGACCAGGCCAATCAGCGTGAAGAGATAGAGCGTGCCCAGGACCACCGGGTAGTCACGCTTCATGACGCTGTCGTAGCTCAAGAGGCCCAGACCATCCAGCGAAAACAGCGTCTCGATCAGCAAGGAACCCGTGAAAAATGCACCGATGAAGGCAGCAGGAAGCCCGGTCACGAGGGGAATCATGGCATTGCGCATCACATGCTTCCACAGCACCGTGCGTTCGGACAGGCCTTTGGCGCGAGCCGTCAGCACGTACTGCTTGCGAATTTCCTCCAGAAAGGCATTCTTGGTCAGCATGGTGGTCACGGCAAACGCACCCAGCACGCTGGCAGTGACCGGCATGGCGATGTGCCACAGGTAGTCGGTAATGCGAGCCCCCCACCCCAACTGCTCCCAGTTCGGCGAGGTCAGCCCCCGCAAGGGGAACCATTGCAACTGACCGCCAAACACCACCAGCAAGGCCACCCCCAGCACAAAGCCTGGAATGGCATAGCCCACCAGCACCAACAGGCTGGTCAGGGTGTCAAACCGTGAACCTGACCGAACCGCTTTGGCAATGCCCAGCGGCACCGATATCAGGTAACTCAGAAAAAACGTCCACAAACCCAGGCTGATCGAAACGGGTAGCTTTTCCTTGATGAGTTGCCACACGTCCTTTGAATAGTAAAAGCTGCGACCCAAGTCGAAGGTGGCGAATTGCTTGAGCATTTGCCAGAAGCGTTCAGGGGCCGGTTTGTCAAAGCCGTACAAGGCCTGTATCTCTGCCAGACGAGTGGGGTCCACGCCTTGTCGACCCCGGTAGTTGCTGCTTTGCTGCGCCACCTCGCCGCCCGCATCGCGCCCTTCGAGTCGCGCCACCATTTGCTCGACCGGTCCCCCTGGCACAAACTGGATGATCACAAAGGTCATCAGCAGCACCCCCAGCAAGGTGGGCACCATCAGCAGCAGGCGTTTGAGAATGTAAACAAACATGGGGCTCTCAGGGCTTGGCGGAAGCGGCTGGTGAGGGGGCCGCGGCGGACGTGGCCCACCAGGTCGACATGGCCCAGGGTTCGGGTTGATAGTACAGCGGTGTTTGGGCTGGTTGTTCGAACAGGCCTGCGTGGTAGGCCACCCGATGCACGGGCGAATACCAATGCGGCACATCGTAATAACCGTGTCGCAGCACACGATCGAGGGTGCGCACTGCCACGGTCAGGCTCGGGCGGTCACGGGCCTGCATCACCTGCTTGACCAATTCGTCCACCACCGGATCCGCCACACCGGGCAAATTGGACGAACCCGGCACCATCGCGTATGAGGATTCATAGCGTCGCAGCTCGGAACCCGGCGTCAACTGACCCAGCGTGCGAGAGCTGATCATCTCGAAGGTGAAGTCCTTGATGCGCTTTTCGTACACGGAGGGGTCAACCACGCGGTAGCTGGCTTCGATACCCAGTTTGGCCAACGTCTGGGTGAACGGGGCGACCACACGTCCCATGCTGCCCGCACTGTCAAGAAATTCAATGGTGAAGCGATCGCCCCGGGCGTTGCGCAATGCCCCCTCCCGGTAAGTCCACCCCGCCTGGGTGAGCAACTCGCGCGCTTGTCGCAGGTTGTCGCGCAACGAGCTGGGCGGTGTGGTGACAGGCGGCGTGGGCACTTCACTCGTGAGCACCGCTGCTGGCACGGCTTGCTTCAAAGAGCGCAACAGTGCCAGGTCTTCGGGCAGCGGCAGCCCCTGGGCCTCGAACGGGCTGTTCGTGAAGTAGCCCCGCACCCGGGTGTAGGACTGGTAGAAAATTTGCCGGTTCATCCACTCATAGTCGAGGGCCAGCCCGATGGCTCGGCGCACGCGGGCATCGGCAAATTTGGGCAAGCGTGTGTTGAACAGAAAGCCCTGAAACCCCACCGGATTGGCGTGTTGCCACTCGCGTTTGACCAACTCGCCCTTTGAAAATTTGCCACCTTTGTATTGCCGCGCCCAATCCTTGGCGATATAGACCTGGATGAAATCGAACTCGCCGGCCTTGAAGGCTTCGAAGGCGGCCACCGGATCCTTGTAGCCGTCAAAGCTGATCTGATCGAAGTTGTAAAAACCTCGGTTCACGGGCAAATCACGGCCCCAATAATCAGGATCACGCCGAAAACGGATGTCCTTGCCGAGGTGGTAGTCATCCAGTTGGTAGGGGCCGCTGCCAATGGGCACTTCGGTGATCAGCTGATCCAGAGGCTTGCCCTGCCCCCACCGGTGGCTGAACACGGGCAGGCTGCCGGCGATGAGGGGCAACTCGCGGTTGATGTCGCGAAACTCAAAGCGGACTTTGCGATCCCCCAGTACGGTCACGCCCGTGATGCCGGAAAAATACATGCGGTATTGCGGGGCCGATTCCTTGCTGCTCAGCTTGTCAAAAGAATGCTTCACGTCCAGCGCCAGCACAGGGTCGCCATTATGAAAGCGGGCCTCGGCGCGCAGCTCAAACTCGGCCGAGCGACCATCCGGTGCGACGCTGACGTCACGGGCAAGCAACCCATAGGCGGTGGCCGGCTCGTCCAGGCTGCGGCTGAGCAAGGTGTCAAACATCAGCCCTTCCAGCCCCGGTGGCTCCACACCTTTGAGGGTGAAGGGGTTCAGCTTGTCAAAGCCGCCACCGATCATGGGGAAACGGATACGCCCCCCTTTGGGGGCTTGCGGCTGCACATAGGCAAAGTGATGGAAACCTGGCGGGTACTTGATATCGCCAAACTGGGCATAGGCGTGCCCGGCCCAGGCCGAGACCGCACTCCACCCCATCCACAGGAACATGAGCCAACGCATGCGACAATTCTGCAAGATTTTTCAGCCGGAGCGCAGGCATGACAACAAAAACAGGTTTCTTGAGTGGAAAAAAACTCCTCATCACGGGGGTGCTGTCCAACCGTTCCATCGCCTACGGCATTGCCAAGGCCTGTCATCAACAGGGAGCGGAGCTCGCGTTCAGCTACGTGGGCGAGCGGTTCAAGGAGCGTATCCAGGAGTTCGCTGCCGACTTCAACTCCACCCTGGTGTTCGATTGCGATGTGGGTGACGACGCCCAGATCGAGCAATTGTTCACCGATCTCTCGCAGCACTGGCCACGTTTTGACGGCTTTGTTCACAGCATCGGCTACGCACCGCGCGAAGCCATTGCGGGTGACTTCCTGGAAGGGTTGAGCCGCGAGGGTTTCAAGGTGGCGCACGACATCAGTGCCTACAGCTTTCCCGCCATGGCCAAAGCCGCCCTGCCTTATCTCAACGACAACGCGGCGCTGCTGACCCTGACTTACCTGGGTGCCATTCGCACCGTTCCCAACTACAACACCATGGGATTGGCCAAGGCGTCGCTGGAGGCCTCAGTGCGCTATCTGGCGGAATCCGTGGGGCGCCAAGGTCGCGGACTGCGGGCCAATGGCATCAGCGCCGGCCCGATCAAGACGCTGGCGGCGAGCGGCATCAAGGGCTTTGGCAAGATTTTGAGCGTGGTGGCGCAGGCCTCCCCCATCCGTCGCAACGTGACCATCGAGGACGTGGGCAATGTGGCCGCGTTCTTGCTGAGTGACCTGGCGGCCGGCGTGACGGCCGAGATCACCTATGTGGATGGTGGCTTCAGCCAGGTGGTGGGCGGCATTGACGAGCCCGCTGCATGACACAGCGAGCCGCTGTGCGCACTGACCCAGGGCCGACATGTTCGGCCCTTGTCATGTCCAACCTCCGCTTCAGCGCTTGACGCAGTCCGCGTACAAGTGGGTTTCGCCCTGGTCGTCCACCAGCGAGACCAGGCCATGGATATCGGTTTCAAACCCCGGGCAGAGCGCGTTGAATTCGCGTGAGAAACGCAGGTAGTCGACGATCTTGCGGTTGAACACCTCTCCCGGCACCAGCAAGGGAATACCGGGCGGGTACGGTGTGACCAGACTGGTGGTGATGCGACCTTCGAGTTCATCGATGGGCACGCGCTCGGTGTTTCGTTGCGCGATCTTGGCAAACGCATCGCTGGGTTTCATCGCGGGCGTCAAATCGCTCAGGTACATCTCGGTGGTCAGACGGGCAATGTCGTACTTGGCGTACAACTCGTGCACGTGCTGGCACAGGTCGCGCAGCCCCATGCGCTCGTAGCGCGGATGCTTGGTACAAAACTCCGGCAGGATGCGCCACATGGGCTGGTTCTTGTCGTAGTCGTCCTTGAATTGCTGCAGCGCTGTCAGCAGCGTGTTCCAGCGGCCCTTGGTGATGCCGATGGTGAACATGATGAAGAAGCTATAAAGACCGGTCTTCTCAACGATCACGCCATGCTCGGCGAGGAACTTGGTGACGATGCTGGCCGGAATGCCGGACTTGGCAAACTTGCCGTTGATGTCCAGTCCCGGCGTAACGATGGTGGACTTGATCGGGTCCAGCATGTTGAAACCATCGGCCAGATCGCCAAAGCCGTGCCATTTCGAATCGCGACCATCTGACTTGATGACCCAGTTGTCGGCACGACCAATGCCCTCTTCCACCAGTTTGCCGGGGCCCCAGACCTTGAACCACCAGTCCTTGCCGTATTCGGCATCGACCTTGCGCATGGCTCGACGGAAATCGAGTGCCTCGGCAATGCTCTCCTCCACCAGCGCGGTCCCCCCGGGGGGCTCCATCATGGCGGCGGCCACATCGCAACTGGCGATGATGGCGTACTGCGGGCTGGTGCTGGTGTGCATCAGATAGGCCTCGTTGAAGAGGGGGCGATCCAGCTTGGTGTTCTGCGAGTCCTGCACCAGCACATGACTGGCCTGACTGATACCGGCAAGCAATTTATGGATGGACTGGGTGGCATACACCACGCTGTCCTTGGGACGCTCACGCTTCTTGCCCATGGCGTGGAAAGATCCATAGAACGGATGAAAGGCTGCGTGTGGCAACCAGGCTTCATCAAAATGCAGGTTGGGCACATAACCATCGAGCATTTTTTTGATGGTTTCGGTGTTGTACAAAACACCGTCGTAGGTGGATTGCGTGAGTGTCATCACGCGGGGCTTGATCTGGTCGGCGTCCACGCCCTTGAGCAAGGGGTTGGCGCGGATCTTGGCACGTATGGTCTCGGGCTCGAATTCGCTCTTGGGGATGGGTCCAATGATGCCGAACTGGTTGCGCGTGGGCTTCAAGAACACCGGGATGGCCCCGGTCATGATGATGGCGTGCAGAATGGACTTGTGGCAGTTGCGGTCCACCACCACCACGTCGCCCGGCGCCACGGTGTGGTGCCACACCATCTTGTTGCTGGTGCTGGTGCCGTTGGTGACAAAGAAGCAGTGGTCGGCATTGAAGATGCGCGCCGCATTGCGCTCGGATGCGGCCACCGGACCGGTGTGGTCCAACAGTTGTCCCAGTTCGTCCACTGCGTTGCACACGTCGGCTCGGAGCATGTTTTCACCGAAGAACTGGTGGAACATCTGCCCCACCGGGCTCTTCAAAAATGCCACCCCGCCTGAATGGCCCGGGCAGTGCCACGAGTAGGATCCGTCCTCGGCGTAATCGAGCAGGGCACGGAAAAACGGCGGCTGCACCCCTTCCAGGTAGCTTTTGGCTTCACGGATGATGTGACGCGCCACGAACTCGGGCGTATCTTCAAACATGTGAATGAAGCCATGCAACTCACGCAGGATGTCGTTGGGGAGGTGGCGCGAGGTTTTGGTTTCGCCATAGACGTAGATGGGCACATCGGCGTTCTTGAAGCGCACTTCCTCGATGAAGTTGCGCAGGTTCAGCACGGCGGGGTCGAGGTCGGGCCCGGGCGTGAATTCCTCGTCGTCGATGGACAAAATGAAGGCACTGGCACGCGACTGTTGCTGCGCGAACTGACTCAGGTCACCGTAGCTCGTGACGCCCATGACCTCGTGACCTTCTTTTTCGAAGGCTTGTGCCAGAGCACGAATGCCCAAACCGGAGGCGTTTTCCGAGCGAAAGTCCTCGTCAATGATGACGATCGGAAAGCGAAATTTCATGGGGCAGACTCCGGACTCGGCGGTGGGGAAACCGGAAGTGTAACGCCCACCGGGCCTGCTACAATGTGCGGCTTCGGAGAGGTGGATGAGCGGTTTAAGTCGCACGCCTGGAAAGCGTGTGTGGGTTAATAGCCCACCGCGGGTTCGAATCCCGCCCTCTCCGCCAACAGATTCTTCCCATCGGCCTTGACTTGATGCGGCAGAGAATCAAGGGGCAAGCCTGTTTTCCAGCTTGTCAAAGCCTGCCCCCCCAACCGCCCATCATGCTGTTCAGGTGTCAAGTGAACACGGCCTGCGCGGTCTCGGTGAACTCGACAGGTGTGATCTTCAGCACATCATCCCCTGCCAATGACTGTGAACGGGTGATATCGACAACCTGCCTGTCAATAAATATAAATAATATAAACGATTAGGGTTTACCCCCCCCCCAATATATCTAAAATCAGCATACTGTATGGATGAAATAGGGGGTTATGTGGCGCATCCCAAAATGAACCAATTGCTGGCGTCGCTGCCCGACAGCGAGTTACAGGTTCTGCTCCCTTTGCTGCAACTGGTTTCACTCACGGCGGGCGAAACGCTCGCAGAAGCGGGCAGAAAATCACCGCTGATTTATTTCCCCATCAACGCCTTGGTCGCTCACTCGAGGGAGATGAGTGATGGCCTGGCCATTGACACCTCCACGGTGGGCGCAGAAGGCATGCTGGGTTGTGGCGGTTTGATTGGTACCTCATTGCATCGTCTCTACGTGGTTCAATCGGGGCTGTCCTATCGCTTGGACGGCGAGGCTTTTGTGTTGCTCATGTCTTCTCACCCCATCATCGCCGACATGTGCACGAGAGGGGTTCAACTGGTTTTGCGGAAAATTTCCATCGAATTGGCGTGCTGCCACTTTCACTCGATTCATCAGCGCGTTGCTCGTTGGATATTGGCCCAAGATGACTGCAACCAGACGGGGGGCATCGATGTCACCCATCAATCCATCGCGAACTCGCTGGGCGTGAGGCGTGAAGCGGTGTCTCTCGCCTTACCCAAAATGGCTGGATGTTCGATCACCCGTGGCCACCTGGAAATCACCGACCGGTCCTTGCTGGAACAAGAGTCTTGCGAATGTTACTTTCAACTCAAAACGACTAATCCCGCTCAGATCAAGCTCCCATTCAGCGATAGTCGCTAGCCTAGCGTCAATGGTCAGCCTCTTGACGATTGTGCGAATGTCGTGCAAGTGCGTCCCAAACCTTTTCAATTCGTCGAATTTGTCGTTCAAAGATGGGCATCATGACCCCGAATAGTGCTGCTGATGACTGACTAGCTTGCAGCCGAGGGTTTTAGGGGAATACCTTGCCCATCACGTCCCCACTAGGCAACAGCTGGAATTCATACCTTTTATTAATTATTTATAGTTAATCCGAGAAAAACTCTTCATTTTTGACTGAAGAACAACTCGTCAAGTCCGATCAGAGTCATGCAGCAAACCGCTCAAGTGGTTTTGCTTGATAGTGGTTGACTGGGAAATGCTATTGACAGTAACGTGTCCATCTCGTGATGTGTACATAAGAGCCCTTTGGTGAATCTACCTGAATTTTTATCCGCGTTGGCGACACGCCTGGAAATCGCGCGATGGGGCAGCTATCGCGTTGAAACGGTGACGCCTGAGGTGGCCCACGCATCGGCCTTGTTGCTGATGCTCGCCGCAAGGGGGGATCTCGAGCGCCCGGTGATGTATCAACTCATCGGCCTCCTGGACGGTAAAGCGCAAGTCCTGCGCGAAGCACTGGCCTACTTAGAGCAATCGGATCAAAACGTGGCCATCACGGCCATACACCAGTGTTTGGACACCGAGCAACTGGCCTACGTGCTCATGCAGGTGTATGACGTGATGACGGATATTGATGAGCCCTCTCAGCAGGAGCACTATCTGTTTGATGCGTTACGCACCCGTTACGATGGGTCGGGGCCGTTGCTGTCCATGTCCTTGTTGACACTGAAACAAAAAAATGCGCTCTCGTGCCTGGGGCCCTTTGAGCCCCTGGCGCACCGTTCCACCATCAGTCTTTGCCCTCCTCAGATATTGGCCGAGTCTTTGCTGCGCTTGACCGTGGTGGACAGTGTGGTGGACCCGCAGCAACTGGCATACGTTGAGACCTTGTTAGCCCGGTATGAAGATTTGCAGGCTTACAGCATGCAACAGGCCAACAAAATTCCCTCCGAAAAATTCTTGCTCAATACACGGGGCCTGTTGTCTCCTTCGCAGTCACTGTGCATTCTGTGCCAGTGTGCCAACCTCATATTCGTTGAGGGAAGAGGCACCCCCACCAAATGGCAGTTTTTCCGCCACCTGCGCGATGCGTGGGGCGTCTCGGAACGAGACATGTCAGTACACCTGGGCACGTTGAAATTCAACGCCTCGAGACTGCTGTCTCGACACGATGAAAATGCTCAGCCGACCGCATGGGGGATGAAGGCTGACAACATGTCGCAAGCCAGTTCGGGGCGGCGAAAGCCTGACCCGGAAGAGGATCCCGACGTTGTCAAGTATCGAAACGGTTCCGGCGACGGATCCAGTTTTGGGCGAAAAAGTGCATTGCATCGAGGTCCCATCGAGCCACGATATCGACCGCCTGGGCAGGACAACCCTGCAAGCTCTGAGTCCCCTGCTGATGAAGAGCAGGCCAGTCCCCCGCCGGCACAAGACAGTTCGCCCTCGCCTGCTCATCCAGAAAATGAAAGCGAACAGGCCCGCGACCATGTCCCAGAGGACAGTGGGCATGCAGAGGAATCCCAGCCATCTGGCCAGTCCGATGCACCGTCACGCCCGGCTGATCAGCCACCCGGCGCCCAGCAATCCTCGCCCCAGGCTACCCCCACCCCTCAGCCACTGAAGGAGGCTTCTGCACCCGCTTCGTCCCAGGCGCCTGGATCTGAACCGGATTCAGGATCAGACTCGGGGTCGGATTCGGGATCGGATTCGGCGCCTGCTTCTGGACAGGAGCCACCCAGTGGTTCCTCTGGTTCGCCGCCAGAATCTTCAGCATCGCAAGGCTCAGGCTCTAACCAGAACGCTGCCGGTGGCGAAGCTGGCGCATCTTCTGAAGCCCCCTCCTCAACTGGAAGTCGTGCTCCAGGTCAAGATTCCGGACCAGCGCACTCAAATGGAAGTGGAGCCCCCAGCTCCTCCCCTGGCTCAGCTCCAGCGACGGGTGGTGCTGGACCGAGTGCGTCTTCGGAGGCAGCACCCTCCACGGGAGGTAGTGCCCCTGGTTCATCA
>CANFMY010000108.1 GCA_947448375.1 Comamonadaceae bacterium
AGTCGTCTTGGCGCATCTCCTGACTGCTATGATCGACCGCGTGAATTTTGTCAATTTCAACGGTAAGCGGGGCCTGGTTCTCGGGGTGGCCAATGAGCACAGCATTGCCTGGGGTTGTGCGCGCCTGGCGCACAGCTTGGGGGCCGATCTGGTGGTCACGTGTGTGAACGACAAGGCCCGGACGTACGTGGAGCCCTTGACCCAACCCTTGGGACTGGATCTCCAGGTGTGCGATGTTGAAAACCCGGATGCCTTGCAGGCTCTGGTGTCCCACGCCGTAGACCGCTTCGGTGCCCTGGATTTCGTCATCCACTCCATCGCCTGGGCCCCTTTGCAGGACCTGCATGGGCGTGTCGTTGACAGCTCGAGCACGGGATTTGCGCGGGCGATGGAGGTGTCCTGTCACTCCTTTGCCAGCATGGCCAAATGCTGTGCGCCCCACATGACGGCAGGTGGAGCCATGGTCACCATGAGCTATCTGGGAGCTGATCAGGCTGTGCCGCATTACGGGTTGATGGGGCCCGTGAAGGCGGCTTTAGAGTCTTTGGTGCGGTACATGGCGCTCGAACTCGGCCCGCAAGGTGTTCGGGTCCATGCAGTCTCCCCAGGCCCCATTCCCACACGCGCAGCCTCGGGCATCGAAGCGTTTGACACCCTGATGCAGGCCAACGCAGCCAAGGCCCCGTTACGCCGACTGGTGACGCTCGACGAGATCGCCAATCTCACGCTATTTCTCTGCTCGGACCAAGCCAGTGGCATGTCGGGGCAAACCATCTTTGTGGACGCAGGGTTTCACGCTGTGTCGTGAGCCTTCTGAGGGCTTCGGTCATGCATGTCGCCTGTCACCTTCGGGCCCAGTCGAATCACCATGACGGGGCGCATGAGCTTGAAACAAGAGCGCGACGCTGCCTCGCAGCACCGCGTTGTACCGACCCACAACCAGGAGACTCAGCATGCATCCACTCATGATCAACGGTCAACGGCAAGCCTGGCGAGCCAGGAAAGTCCAGCTGCTGGGCACCCTGTTGTGCCTGGTCGTGGGAATGTCTGCCTATGCCCAACCCGCCGACATGGTGCTCACCCGAGGACGGATCGCCTCATTGGATACGCAGAACACGATGCATGAAGCGCTGGCCATTGCGGACGGGCGCATTGTGGCCATCGGACGTGAGGATCAGATGAAGGCCTGGATGGGGCCACGCACCCAGCGTGTGGACTTGCAAGGGCGAACGGTCATCCCGGGCTTGATTGACTCGCATATGCACGCCATTCGTGCCGCGCTCAGTTACGCCACCGAGGTTCACTGGATCGGCGTGACCTCACTCGAACAGGCACTGGCGCGTCTCAAGGCTGCAGCAGAGAAGGCGCAACCTGGACAATGGCTGGTTGTGGCGGGCGGCTGGACCCCTGAGCAGTTCAAGGAAAAACGCAGGCCCACGCAGGCCGAGTTACTGGCAGTGGCACCTCACCACCCGGTGTATGTGCAATGGATGTACGGATGGGCCATGCTCACCCCCGTTGCTTACCAAACCCTTGATATCCGTGCAGAAACCGACTTGCCCGGTGGCGGCAAGTTTGAGCGCGATGCTGCCGGCCAACCCACGGGTGCCGTGGTGGGCGGCATCGTGCCCCTGTTTGACAAACTGCCGAAACCCAACCTCGCACAAAAAATCAACGGCACGCGCGACTACTTCACCGAGCTCAACCGCGTAGGTGTCACGGGCGTGATGGATCCAGGAGGCTTCAACATGGATCCGGGTGAGTACGCCGCTTTGTTTCAGGTGTGGCGCCAACGCGAGCTGACCGTGCGGGTGAATTTCAGTTACTTCTCGCAAAAGAAAGGCCAGGAGTTGGCGGAGTTCAAGGAATTGACCCAATTGCTGCCCATGGGCATGGGCGATGACTGGCTGCGCTTTCATGGCATTGGCGAGCGCGTCACGTTCGGCATGTACAACAACAAAGCGCCCAAACCGCAGGATGTGGAAGAGTTTTATCAAGTGGCACGTTGGGCGGCGCAAAACGGCATGACGCTCACCCAGCACTGGCACGAGGACGAAACCGTGGATCACTTGCTCGATGTGTTCGAGCGTGTGAACCGTGAATTCCCGATTGCGCCGTTGCGCTGGTCCATTGCGCACCTCAACAATGCCACCGAAGCGCACCTGCAACGCATGAAAGACCTGGGGGTGGGGTGGGCGATGCAGGACGCCATGTACCTGGAAGGTGACCGTGCGGTGCTGGTGCACGGTGAAAAAGCCATGGAGCGCATGCCCCCCTTGCGTACCGCCTTGCGCCTGGGCGTGAAGGTGGGTGCGGGCACGGATGCCCACCGTGTGGCCGACTACAACCCCTTCATCGCTCTGCGCTGGATGCTGGATGGCAAGTCTGCCTCGGGTCGCAAGTTGCGTGGTCAGGAGGAAACTCCCACGCGTCTGGAGGCTTTGCGCCTGTACACCCAAGGCAGTGCCTGGCTGGCGCATGACGATCACCGCCGCGGCACATTGGAGGTGGGCAAATGGGCCGACCTGGCCGTCTTGTCCCACGATTACTTCACCGTGCCCCTGGAGCAGATGGCGCAGACAGCGTCAGTGCTGACCGTGGTGGGGGGGCGAGTGGTGTACCGCCAACAGCCCTGATGGAGCACCCTGGATGTCAGTGGCAGACCCCTTCGCCCGTGGTTGCATACTTCTGACGGGTTTTGAACCCTTCGGGGGTGAGCCGATCAACCCGTCGTGGGAAGTGGCCCAATCTCTGGCAGGGGAGATGATCGGATCAGTTCGCATTGAAAGCGTGCAACTGCCCTGTGTGTTTGCGCAGGCACCCCAGGCGTTGCAAGAGGCCTTGATTCAATTGTCACCCCAGGCTGTGCTGTGCCTGGGGCAGGCCGAGGGTCGCAGCGAGGTGACACCCGAGCGGGTCGCCATCAATGTCATGCAAGCCCGAATCCCTGACAACGCGGGTGCACAACCGCAGGAGGAACCGGTTGTCTCCAACGGACCAACGGCCTATTTCTCAGGCTTGCCGCTCACCCGCATCCTGCACCATCTGCGCGAGCAGACAATTCCTGCGTCCATCTCCAACACCGCTGGAACGTTTGTCTGCAACCAGGTGTTTTACTGGCTGCAACACACCTGGGGCAGGGCCGATCGACGCAGCGGATTTGTCCACCTGCCGTGTCTGCCTGAACAAGCGGCCCGCATGGCCACAACCCCGGCCTGCCCTTCGCTGCCCCTGGCGGTGCAGGTGCGGGCTGTGCGCGAGATATTGCGTGTGATGGCGACTTGAAGCGCGGCGTCAGTGGGCTTCTGCCTGCTTGGCCGCCTCAATCGCATCCCGATCGTCGGCACTGGCGCCATTGAAGAACAGGTTGAGCAGCACGGCGCTGAGGGAGGCGAGCAAAATGCCTGACTCGATCAACGGGTGCAGACCGTGCGGCATCCATTGCTTGAAGTTGGGTGCAATGAGCGGAATCATGCCGATGCCAATCGAGATGGCCACCACCAACGCGTTGAAGCGGTTGTGTTTGAAGTCCACCCCGCCCAGAATGCGGATGCCGGTGGCCGCCACCATGCCGAACATCACCAGGCCGGCACCGCCCAGCACCACGGTGGGCAGTGACTCGACCAGTGCCGCCATTTTGGGGATCAATCCCAGGGCGATCAAAATGAGACCGCCGGCCACACACACAAAGCGGCTCTTCACGCCCGTGACAGCCACCAACCCCACGTTCTGTGAAAAGCTGGTGTAGGGGAAGGTGTTGAAAATGCCGCCGATCAAGGTGCCTAGACCATCGGTGCGCAGACCTCGGGCCAAGGCGGCCTGATCAACCTTGCGATCGGTCATCTCGCCCAGTGCGAGGAACATGCCGGTGGATTCAATCATCACCACGATCATCACCAGTGTCATGGTGAGGATGAGGATGGGATCAAACACCGGCATGCCGAAGTGAAACGGCGTGATCACATCCACCCAGGCGGCCTTGCCCACCTTGTCAAAGTTCATCAGCCCCATGGCCGTGGCCACCACGCCGCCCATCACGATGCCCAGCAGGACCGAGATGTTGGCCAGGAAGCCCTTGGCAAAGCGGGAGATCACCAGAATGGAGACCAGCACCAGGGCGGCAATGCCCACGCCCGTCAGATCGGCGTACTTGGGGTTGGGCATTTTGGGCAACAGCGCCAGGTCTTTGGGGACCGGGGGCAGGGCAGAGCCCGGCGCGCTGGCCGCCGCCGCTGCAGCGTCCAGCCACTGCTTGTGCTCGGGCGTGACGATGGAAGGTGCCGTGGGGCCAAAGGGGTTGCCAAAGATCCAGTTGATGCCGATGCGCATCAGGCTGATGCCGATCACCGCGATGATGGTACCGGTGACCACGGGCGGAAAGAAGCGCAGCATGCGACTGACCCAGGGCGCGATGAGGATGGAGATCAAGCCCGCGCCGATGATGGCGCCAAAGATGACCTGAGCACCTGCCGTGCCCGGCGTGGCATTGGCCATGGCCACCATGGGGGCCACAGCGGCAAAGGTCACGCCCATCATCACGGGCAGGCGAATGCCGAACCACTGGGTGGCACCCCAGGATTGAATCAGGGTGACCAGTCCGCAGCAGAACAAATCCGCCGAAATCAGGAAGGCCACGTCTTCCGGGCTGAGCTTGAGGGCGCGGCCCACGATGAGGGGCACGGCCACTGCGCCGGCGTACATCACCAGCACGTGTTGCAGACCCAGAGCGGCGAGCTTGCCCGAGGGCAGCTGTTCATCAACGGGATGGGGGATTGAACTCATGGAGGCGACTCCTTGGCGAACGGTGATGGGGACACCCTCTCCCCACGGAGAGGTATTTTTGTGTGCCAAACTGTATACAATTTATGCGCAATCCGGCTCGGTAATTACCCTCGCGCCTGCCTGACGCTTGCGCTCAATCGCTTGTGGCGTGGAGGGCCTCGCAATGACAGGCTTCAGCTGAGCAAATCCAGCAAGGTTCTGGCCACCACCTTGGTGGCGCGCCGCACGTCCTCGAGTTGCACGCGCTCATCCGCCCGCTTGGCGTGGCTCTCGAGCACGGTGCGCGGGCCGGCGCCATAAATCACGCCCGGAATGCCGCGCTCGACATACAAACGCACGTCGGTGTAGAGCGGAGTGCCCACAGCGGGAATGGGTTCCCCGAAGAGTTGTGTGCCGTGCTTCTGAATGGCGTCCACCAGGGGTTGGTTACCCGCCAGTGGCACCATGGCACGGGCCAGCAGCAAGCGGCGGATGTCCACCTTGAGTTGCTTGCCGCCACGGGGCGGATGGAAGCTCTTGGCAGCGTCCTCGATGGTCTGGCGGATGCTGGCCTCCACCGCGGTGGGGTTTTCTTCGGGGATCATGCGGCGGTCGAGTTTGAACACCACTTTGCCCGGCATGACGTTGGTGTTGGTGCCGCCGCTGATCTGGCCCACGTTGAGATAAGGGTGGGTGATGCCCTCGACCTGGGAGGTGATGTGCATGTAGTCTGCATTGAGCGCATGCAGAGCATTGAGTATGTGCACTGCTCCTTGCAAGGCATCGGTGCCGGTATCAGGCACCGCGGCATGCGCCATTTCGCCCTGCACCGTCACTTCCATTTGCAGGCAACCATTGTGAGCAGTCACCACCTGATAGGAAAAGCCGGCGGCGATCATCAAATCGGGGTGGGTGAGCCCGTGGGCCAGCAACCAGCCGGGGCCCATCTCTCCGCCGAATTCTTCGTCATAAGTGAAATGCAGCTCCACGCCGCCTTTGAGCGGCAGGCCCAGCGATTCGAGGGCGCGGGTGGCAAAGGTGAAGGTGGAGAAGTCACTCTTGCTGACGGCGGTGGCGCGTCCGTACATCGCGCCGTCCTGAATCTCTGCACCGTAAGGGTCGTGGGTCCAGCCTTCACCGGGGGGGACCACATCGCCGTGGGCATTGAGCGCAATCGTGATGCCCGCGCCGTAGGGGCGGCGCACAATCAGGTTGGTGATGGACTGCAGGCCGTAAGCCTTGACGTCAGCTTCGGGCACAGCGTGCTTCTCGGCGGTGTAGCCAAAGGCCTTGAGAAGTTCGGCCGTGCGCTCGGCATGCGGTGCGTTGTTGCCAGGCGGCGTGTCGGTGGGCACCTGCACGAGAGCCTGGAGGAATGTCACCTGTTCATCAAAGTGCGCATCGATCCAGGCGTCGAGTTGGGCGTAATGGGTGGGGGTGGCACTCATGCGGTTTCCAGTGCAAGTTGATTCAAAACGTGGGTGAAAGCATCGACCGCGAGTTGCATGTCGTCGCTGGTGGTGCTCTCCAGCGGGTTGTGACTGATGCCGGCGTTTTCGCCCCGCACAAACAACATGGCCTGGGGCATGATGTCGTGCAGCTTCATGGCATCGTGGCCGGCCCCGCTGGGCATGGTGAACACGGGCACGCCCAGGTGTTCCACGGCACGCTCCCACCTTGTCTGCCAGGCGGGATCACTCGGCGCAGCCGACACCCGAAGGATTTCTTGTGCCACATGACGAACGCCGCGGCGTTCGCAGATGGCGGCCAGTTCAGCCAGGATATCGCGCACCACGGCATCGCGCTGCGCGTCGATGGGCGCGCGCATGTCCAGGGAAAACTGGCACACACCGGGCACGACATTGATGGAGCCGTGGGGCACCTGCAGCTGACCGATGGTGGCCACCGAATCTGCATCGCGGGCGGCGCGTTGCTCGACGTACAGCGCCAGCTCGGCCAAGGCACAGACGGCGTCGCGGCGACGGTCCATGGGGGTGGTGCCGGCGTGGCTGGCCGTGCCGATGATTTCGCACTGGTAACGTACGCTGCCGTTGATGCTCGTGACAACACCCAGCGGCAGATGGCTTTCATTGAGCACCGGCCCTTGCTCGACATGCACCTCGATGAAACCCAGGTACTTCGCTGCGTCCCGGCGAATCTTGGGTATGTCGTCGATGCACAGTCCTGCGTGCTGCATGGCTTCACGCATCGTGATGCCGTCGGCATCGGTTTGCGCCAGCCACTCGGACTTGAAGTCGCCCACCAGGGCTCCCGAGCCCAGAAAGGTGGCTTTGTAGCGCTGCCCTTCCTCTTCGGCAAACGCCACCACCTCGATACCGAATGGCAGGCGACGCTGTTGCTGCGCGAGTTGTTGCACACAGGCCATGGGCACAAAAATACCCAGGCGGCCGTCGTATTTGCCACCGTTGCGTACCGTGTCGTAGTGGGATCCGCTCATGAGGTAGCGCGCTGCGGGCACGGCCGGGTGATAGCGGCCCACCACATTGCCCACGGCGTCCGTCTCCACCTCGTCAAATCCGCAGTCGCGCATCCAGTGGCTGATGCGCTGGGCACAGGCGCGATGGGCGTCGGTGAGGTAAGTGACCGTGAGTTGTCCTTGTTCGGCAAACCCGGGGTCGCTGTGTTGCGCCAGCTTTTCTTGCCAGTCCCACACCGCGTGCCCCAGCGTGGGCTCAATGCCAAATTTGTCGTTGAGGCGAATTTCGACAATGCGGTGGATGTTGCGCAGGCACTCGTGCAGTTCAAACTCGGGGTGACCCCGCAGGCGGCGCTCAAAGGCCTCGATGATCTGTCGCTTGTGCAAACCCGTGCCACGTGGCCCTCGAACGGCCAGGATAAATGGCCAACCAAACTTGGCGTTGTAATCCGCGTTGAGTTGCTGGATGTGCGCAAATTCGTCGGGGGTGCACTCGGTCAGACCCGCCTGGCTTTGCTCGTTGGTCGACTCGGCGGTCAGGGTCTTGCTCACCATGGCCTTGCCCGCCAACTCGGGGTGGGCGCGAATCAGGGTCAACTGGGCGTCCCGTCCAGCGGCATCCAGCACCTGGGTCATCGCATATTTGAGGTGCGCCAGCGACTTGAACGGACGTTGCGAGACCGCGCGCTCGGCAATCCAGTCCGAGTGTTCGTACAAGCCCGTGAGCATGCGCGCGGCATCGGCTTCAGTGGCGTGATTGAGTTGATCCAGCGTCAAGGACATGATGATTCTCGGGTGATGGGGTCAGCTGGCCAAGGGATGGGTGGTGCTCCAGTGACGCGCAATGTCCAGACGGCGCGCCACCCACACGTGCTCATGCGACTGGATGTGATCCAGAAAACGCTGCAACGCCGTGATACGCCCCGGACGACCGAGCAAGCGGCAATGCATGCCAATGCTCATCATCTTGGGGCGGTTCAGGCCCTGGGGGTCGCCTTCTGCGTACAAGGCATCAAACGTGTCCTTCATGTACTGAAAGAACGGATCGGCGTGTGAATAGCCCTGGGGCAGGGCAAAGCGCATGTCGTTACAGTCCAGCGTGTAGGGCACGATGAGTTGTGACGCTATGCTGCCATCGGTCTTGCGCACTTTCATCCAGAAAGGCAAGTCGTCGCCATAGTAGTCGCTGTCGTAGGCAAAGCCGCCAAAGTCGGCGACCAGGCGGCGTGTGTTGGGACTGTCGCGTCCGGTGTACCAGCCCAGCGGGCGTTCGCCCCAGAGCTCGGTCATCATGCGCATGGCCTGCTGCATGTGCTCACGCTCGATGTCTTCGCTCACGTTTTGATAGTGAATCCACTTCAACCCATGGCAGGCCATGTCGTGGCCCAGTTCTTTCAAGGCCGAGGTCAACTCGGGGTAGCGTTGCAAGGCAGTGGCGATGCCAAACACGGTGAGGTGCAAACCGCGTCGCTCAAACTCGCGCAATATGCGCCACACGCCCGCACGCGAGCCATATTCGTAAATGCCCTCCATGCTGATGTGGCGCGCTTCAAAGGCGGCGGGGTTGAACATCTCGGAGAGAAATTGCTCGCTGGCCGGGTCACCGTGCAGCACCGCGTTTTCGCCGCCCTCTTCATAGTTGAGAACAAATTGCACTGCGATGCGTGCCTGCCGGGGCCACTGGGCATGGGGCACGTCGCGCCCGTATCCCTTGAGGTCGCGCGGGTAGGGCAGTGTGCTGTCGTAGGGTTTCATACAGGCGGACTCCATCAGGCGATTCATCAGTCCCCTCTGGGGGACTGGGCAGATGACAATACTATGCGAATGATAGCGAAGGTTGAAAATTGTATACAATATTGTCTACATAGTGAATTCGCTGGAGAATTGGAATGGGCCTGAGCACGCACGTACTGGACACCATGCACGGCTGCCCCGCCGCAGGCATGCAGGTCAGCCTCTACACCACACAGGGTGGCCAGGCCACCCTGGTCAAGTCGTTCACCCTCAATGCCGATGGCCGAAACCCCGATGGCCCGCTGTATGACAACGCCAGCCTCAACGTCGGGACCTACCGCCTGAGCTTTGACGTCAAGGGCTATTTCGATGCCAAGGGAGTTGCCCTGCCGGAGCCCAGGTTTTTAGATCAAGTGCATCTCGACTTCGGCGTGGCTCACATCGATCAGCACTACCATGTGCCGCTGCTGGTCAGTCCCTGGAGCTATTCCACCTACCGCGGCTCTTGAACTGACCCGCATCGCCAGGACCCTGGAGAACCCTGATGGAAGCATATTTTCTGGAATGGGCCAACCTGTTGCTCAGGTGGCTGCATGTGATCACGGCCATTGCCTGGATCGGCTCCTCGTTTTATTTTGTGTTTTTGGACAACAACCTGTTGCGTCCCAAGTCGCCGGACTTGCTGGAAAAGGGCGTTGATGGTGCGATGTGGGCGGTGCACGGCGGTGGTTTTTACAACCCGCAAAAATACATGGTGGCACCCAAGAAAATCCACACGCACCTGCACTGGTTTTATTGGGAGAGCTATTCCACCTGGCTGTCGGGCTTTGGCCTGTTCACCATGCTTTATCTGTGGAACGCCGGCACCTTCCTGATCGACAAATCCCTGATGGATTGGTCGCCTGTGATGGCCGGCACGGCGGCCATCGGCTTTCTGGGGGGCTTCTGGCTCCTGTATGACGCGGTAAGCCGAGTCTTCGGCTTCAAGCCCAACGGCGAACTGATCGTGGCGGGCTTGATGATTCTGATTGTGGCCTTTTGTTCGTGGCTGGCGTGCCAGTTGTTTGCCGGACGCGCGGCGTTCCTGCTGGTGGGCGCGATGATTGCCACAGCCATGAGTGCCAACGTCTTTTTCTGGATCATCCCGGGCCAGCGCAAGGTGGTCAATGCCATGACCAGCGGCGAGTCGTATGACCCAGCCTCACTGGCCATCCACGGCAAGCGCGGCAAGCAACGCAGTGTGCACAACACCTACTTCACCCTGCCTGTGATCTTTGCGATGCTGAGCAATCACTACAGCTTTCTCTACACGCACGAGTACCGCTGGGTGTTGCTGTTCGTCATGATGCTGGCGGGTGCCTTGATTCGTCAGTACTTTGTGCAACGCCATGCGTTCCGTCTGGGCCGCGCGAACAACCCCTGGCCCTTTGCGGCCACGGGCGTGGCCGCCATTTTGGTGCTGATCGTGGCCATGAGACCAGTCCAGACGGCCACCAGTACAACCGCTCAGACGCAAGGGCCGGTGACGCTGGCGCAGGTGCAGGCGGTGCTCAATGAGCGCTGCATCAGTTGCCACGGTGCTCAGGTGCAGATGAAAAACGTTCGACTCGATTCTCCCGAGGCCCTCAAGCTGCATGCTCAAAACGTGTACCAACAAGCCGTGGTGACGCGCCAGATGCCCTTGAACAATGCCACCCAGATCACGGAAGAAGAGCGTCAACTGTTGGGCCGCTGGTACCAAGCCGGTGCCAAGCTC
>CANFMY010000109.1 GCA_947448375.1 Comamonadaceae bacterium
CTGCCATGTTCCTCTGCCATGTTCCTCTGCCATGTTCCTCTGCCATATTCCTCTGCCAAGTTCTCCGGCCAAGTTCACCGCACAGACGCATCGCACTCATCACCCCTGACCCATGAACCTTGACCACCAGCACGATGTGTTGATTCTGGGCGGCACTGTCATCGACGGCACACGTGCGCCGCGACGCCAGGCCGATGTGGGAGTGCGCCAGGGCCGCATCAGCGCGATCGGCCATCTTGGCCAGCACCAGGCCGCACGCACGATTGATGCCACCGGCTGCATCGTGGCACCCGGTTTCATCGATGCCCACACCCATGACGATCAGGCGCTTCGACAGCGACCGGACATGGATTTCAAGGTGTCGCAGGGTGTGACCACCGTCATCACGGGCAATTGCGGGGTCAGCGCAGCCCCCCTGCCCCCACGCGGCCCGTTGCCCATGCCGCTGGATTTGATCGAGGTGCCCGAAGGACAACGCCCGTCACGCTTTGCCGACTACCTGCAATCCTTGCGCGCCCAGCCAGCCGCGGTCAACATGGCTGCCCTGGTGGGCCACACGAGTTTGCGTGCGTGCGTGATGTCATCGCTGGACCGCGCCGCCACGGCTGAAGAAATCACCCGCATGCAGCACTTGCTGGAGGAGGCCCTGGAGGCCGGTGCCATCGGCATGTCCAGCGGCACCTTCTACCCGCCGGCCCGCCAGGCGCCCATGGCCGAGCTGATTGAAGTGGGGCGCCCCCTGTCCGCTCGCCAAGCCCTGTACACCACCCACATGCGTGACGAGGGCGATGACATCCTGTCCTCCTTGCACGAAACCTTCGAGATCGGTCGAACGCTGGACGTGCCCGTGGTGATCTCGCACCACAAGATTCGCGGCCAGCACAACGCCGGTCGCTCGCGCGTGACCTTGCCCCTGATACGCGAGCACATGCGCCATCAGTGCGTGGGGCTCGACTGTTATCCCTACGACGCCAGCTCCACCATGATCCACGCCGACCCGGCCATGCTGGGTGGGCGGGTGCTGATTGCCTCGAGCGAACCGCATCCGGACTGTGCGGGGCGTTTTTTGCACGACATTGCGGCCGACTGGCAGATGCCCCTGGTGGAGGCTGCGCGCCGCCTGCAACCAGGCAGTGCCATCTACTTTCTGATGGACGAAGCCGATGTGCAACGCATCCTGGCGTTTGACGAGACCATGGTGGGTTCGGACGGCATTCCGCTGGGTGAGCATCCGCACCCGCGCCTGTGGGGCACCTTTGCGCGTGTGCTGGGACATTACAGCCGTGACATCGGCTTGTTTCCGCTGGAGACAGCTGTCTGGAAGATGACCGGCCTCACCGCACGCACCTTTGGCCTGGCTGACCGCGGTCAGCTCGCGCAAGGCTTCGCCGCGGACGTGGTGGTGTTCAACGCCAGTCAGGTGGCAGACCGTGCCACCTATGACGCACCGCAACAAGCCGCCGCCGGCATCGAGTGGGTGCTGGTCAATGGCGAAGTCACCTGGCAGCACGGTGTCCACTGCGCTACACGAGCGGGCCAGGTCTTGCGCCGAACCCCCTGACAATAGCGCTGTGCCCACCCGGCACGGTGTTGGCACAGTCGTGCCGACGGCAGGAGAAACACACCATGCATGATCTCGTCATCCGTGGCGCCGAAGTCCATGACGGACTGGGTGGCGCTCCCCGCATCGCCGATGTGGCCATCGACCAGGGACGCATCACCACCATCGGCACAGTCGACGGACCGGCCGCACAGGAGGTGGATGCCCAGGGCCTCACCCTGATGCCCGGCATTGTCGACCTGCACACCCACTTCGACGCACAGGTCACCTGGGACCGCACACTCTCGCCCTCACCCGCGCTGGGTGTCACCACGGCGGTGCTGGGCAACTGCGGTTTTGGCATTGCGCCCTGCCCGGCCCCGTTGCGCGAAACCATGATCAAGAACCTGTCGGTGGTGGAAGGCATGGATCTCAATGCCTTGCGCACCGGCATTCAGTGGGACTTCGAGAGCTTCTCGGACTACCTGCAGCAGTTGCGCCGCACGGGTCCCTACCTCAATACCGCGGTGTTTGCCGGTCACTCCGTGCTGCGCACGGCGGTGATGGGGGACGCTGGCTCAGAGCAGGTCGAACCCACCGACGAGCAACTCGACACCATGTGTCGCTTGCTGCGCGAATCGATGCAGGACGGTGCCATCGGCCTGGCCTCGTCCTTCTCGCCCAACCACAGCGGTTATGGCGGTCGTCCCATGCCCTCCACCATCGCCACCGAACGCGAGCTCAAAGCACTGACCGGTGTACTGGGCGACGTGGGCAAAGGCGTGTTCATGATGGCCACCGGCCCGCGCGGCACACCCGACATGATGGAGTCGATCGTCGAGGCCAATGGCCGCCCGGCCTACATCTCCACCGTGCTCACCATGTACAACGAGGCCAACCCGGGTCTGGGGCTGACCTACTACGACCGCTGTGCACAGGCGCTGGACCGAGGCCATGAGCTGTACGTCCTCACCAGCTGCCAACCGCTGTCCTTCGACTTCACCCTGACCGATCCGTATGTGCTGTTGAGCCACTCGGCTTTTGATCGGGTGAAGCAATCGCCGGCGGACGGACTGGCGGCTATCTACACCGACCCGGCCTTCCGACAAGCCTTCCGCGACAACCTGCGCCAACCGCGTAGCGGCATTTTGTTCCTGGGCAACTGGAACAACATCGAGGTGGGCCCCACGGCATTGCCCGAGCACCACGAGCTCGAGGGCCTCAGCATGGTGGCCCTGGGGCAACGCTGGGGCAAGGATCCGCTGGATGCCTTTTTCGATCTGGCGCTGGCTGAACAGCTGCAAACGCACTTTGTCGGCAAGTTCTTCCAGAACGTCGACGAGGGCGTGGCGCCGCTGCTCAAGCACCGCGCGGGTGTGGTCACGCTGTCCGACGCCGGCGCGCACCTGAGCTACATGTGCGATGCGGGTTTTGGTCTGCACTTCCTCGCCCACTGGGTGCGCGAGACGGGACACTTCAGCTTGCAAGAGGGCATTCGCAAACTCACCAGCGAACCGGCCCAGCGTTTTCGTATCCCCGAACGCGGTCGCCTGGTGGAAGGCGCTCCCGCCGATCTGTTGTTGTTCGACCCCGCCACGGTGGGCATTTCAAAACCCTTGCCGCGACAGGACCTGCCTGGCGGCGGAACGCGCATGGTGCGCGAGTCGCGGGGCGTGCACGGGGTGTGGGTCAACGGCGTGCTGGTGCACGACGGAGAGGACTATGTCGACCTCGACCACGGCCCGGGTCAGGTGCTGGACCGATTTGATGCTTGAGACCTCGCGCGAGACCCCGTGCCACGGCATCAAGCTTGCCCCCCATGCATGACTGCACATCAGGAGACCCGCATGCAACACGTTAGCTTCACCCGTCGTCACGCCTTGATCGGCGTGTTCCTGAGCGCCCTGTGCGGCGTGACGATGACCGCGCAGGGCCAGACTTCGGCCTGGCCGTCCAAACCCCTGCGCATGATCGTCGCGTTTCCGCCTGGTGGCCCGACCGACCTGGTGTCCCGCGTGATTGCCCAGCGGCTATCCGAACAAATCGGCCAACCGGTGCTGATCGACAACAAGCCTGGCGCTGGCGGCAACATCGCTGCCGAAATGGCGGCCAACGCGCCGGCTGATGGCTACACGCTCTTTTACAACACCTCGGCCATCGTGATCGGGCCGGCCCTCTACAGCAAGGTCAACTACGACCCGGTGAAAGACTTTGCGCCCGTGGCACTCACGGCCGCCGTGCCCATGGTGCTGGTGACGCACCCGGCCCTGCCGGTGCGCAGCGCCAAGGAATTCATGGACTACGCGCGTGGTCGCCCGGGGCAACTCAACTATGGCTCGTCGGGCACGGGCACCATCACGCACCTGGCCAGCGCCATGATGTCGGCGCAACTGGGCCTGCAAACCCAGCATGTGCCCTACAAGGGGAGCGCACCCGCCCTGGTGGATCTGTCGGCGGGACAGACGCAATTCATGATCGACACCATGAACACCGTGTTGCCCTATGTGCGCGATGGACGCTTGCATGCCCTCGCCGTGTCCAGCCTGAAACGTTCGTCGGTGCTGCCCGATCTGCCCACCTTGAATGAATCCGGCATGAGTGGATTCGATGCCGCGGCCTGGCAAGGTGTGGTGCTGCCCGCAGCCACGCCGCCCGACATCGTGCAGCGTCTGAATACGGAACTGAACAAAGCGTTGGCGCACCCCGATGTGCGTGCCAAGCTGGCCTTGCAAGGCGCTGACCCCTTGGGTGGATCCGCCGCTGACTACGCCGCCTATATCCGCAGTGAATTGCCGCGGTGGAGCAAGGCCGTCAAGGAATCGGGCGCTCGCGCCGACTGAGCCCCGCTCAGCGGGTCACGTAGCCCAAAGCGTGGGGCAGCCACAGCACGATCTGGGGAAACACGGTCATGGCCAGCAACAAGGCCATCAGCATGACGAGGAACATCCATCCCTCTCGCATCATCTCGCCAATCGGAATGCCGGTGAGGGCCTTGGTCACGAACAGCAGCATGCCAAACGGCGGATGAATCAAGCCGATCATCATGTTGAGCACCACCAGCACGCCAAAGTGCACCTGGTCAATGCCCAGTGCCCGCACCGAGGGCAACAGCATGGGCACAAACACCAGCAACAGCACGGAGACATCCAGAAAGCAACCCAGCACCAGAAACAGCAGGTTGGTCATCAGGAGGAACGCCACCGGTTGCAGTTGCATGCTGTCCACCCACTGCGCCACGGCCTGGGGCACGCCCTCGGCGGTGAAGGCATAGTTGAGCAGCAATGAACCCGCCAGGATGATGGTGATGACAGCGCTGGCCCGGGTGGACTCGAGCACCACCTCCCACAAGCGCCGCCAGGACAGGGCCCGGTACACCACCGCGGCCAGCAGCAACGCGTGCAGTGCTGCCACGGCAGCGGCCTCCGTCGGAGTGAAGGCGCCGCTGTAGATGCCGCCCAGCAACACCACGGGCAAGGTCAGGGGCAGCGCGCCACGCCACAGAATGGTCGGCCATTCACGCCAGGGGATGGCGGCTTCACGCGGCATGTTCTGCTTGGCGGCGATGAACTGCACCACGGCCATCATCGACAAGGCCATCAGCACACCCGGCAACAGCCCGCCAATGAACAAGGCACCTACAGATGCGCCGGACACCAGCGCATAGATGATCATCGGAATGGAAGGCGGGATCATGGGCCCAAGCGTGGCACTGGCCACCACCACCGCACCAGCAAAGCCGCGCGTGTAGCCAGGCTGGTGCATCATCTGCTTGAGCGTGACCAGCCCCGGGCCGGCGGCATCCGCAATGGCGCTGCCACTCATGCCGGAAAAAATCACACTCACCAGAATGTCCACCTGCGCCAGCCCGCCACGCAATCGGCCCACCAGCACGCGACAGAAATCGAAGAGTCGTTCACTCACCGTCCCAGCATTCATCAACTGGGCCGCGAACACAAAGAGCGGTACAGCCAGCAACACATAACTCTGGTACAGGCCATTGCCAATTTGCTCGGCCGCCAGACCCAGGTCCTGACCCGATACCCCCAGGTAGGCGATGCCCGCCGCGATCATGGCAAAGCCAATCGGCAGTCGCAGCAACAAGCCGGCGAGCAACACACCGGCCATGGCCCACAAGGCCTGGCTCATGCGGGGTCCTCCGGTTCGATTGCATCCTGCAAGTCCCTGCCCTGCCAGGCCTGGTAGAGCCCCCAGGTCGATCGCATGACCAGCGAGACCAGCAGCAGCACAAACGGCAGAAACACCAGGCTGAAGGGAATGTCGAGCACGGGCGTGGCCTCGCGTGACATGAAGGACACGTAATCCCAGCAGGCGGGCAAGGCCCACAGGGACAGACCACCCAGCAGCAGATGACCGACCATGGCCAGGACTCGACGCGTGCGAGGCGATGCGGCCTGCCACACCAGGTCAAACATCACGTGCTCTCGGGTGGGCACCATCGCGGCGCATGCCCACAGGATGATCCAGACATACAGCACCACGGCCAGCTCATCGGTCCAGGGCAAGGGGCGATTCCACACAAAACGCGACACCACCTGCAGCACGAACACCCCGAAGAGCGTCACGAACAAGGCACCGCCCAGGGCTTGTGCCGCACGGACGCTGAATTGGCCCATCTGTCGCCACATGGTCAGGCTTCAGCGCACCGCGTTGATGCGGTCGAGCAACCCCGCCGGCCACACCCGAGCGAACTCCGATTGCACATACGCCTGCTGGACCGCTGCGCGAAACGCCGGCACATCGGGCGTCTGGATTTGCAGACCTTGCTGGCGAAAGTAGTCCACCAGTTGAGACTCTTCTTTCAGCCGGTTGTCGTTGTTGTAGCGGGCCGCCGCCTGTGCGGCTTGTCGCATGCGCTGTTGTTGCGCGGGTGTCAGGGCCTTCCACACCTTGTTGGACACGGCCAGAAACAAGCCATCGACCAGGTGCCCCGTCAGCACCAGCTGTTGGGTGACCTCATGGAACTTGGCCGCTCGCACCGTGGGCAGCGGGTTGTCCTGAGCATCGATGGTGCCGGTCTTGAGGCCCAGATACACCTCGCCAAAAGCCAGCGGCGTGGCCGTCGCCCCCAGGGACTGTCCCAAAAACAGCCATTCCTTGGTTCCTGGCATGCGCAACTTGAGACCCTTGAGATCGGCCGGGGTGCGCACGTGGCGTGCCTCGCGCAAGTTGAGCTGACGCGTGCCCAGGTACAAGGTGGACAACACGGTGATGTCCATCTTGTCCGAGACCTTCTGGAACATCTCGGCGCCGATGGGGCTCTCGAAAATCTTTTGCTGATGCGCTGGATCGCGCACCACATACCCGGCGGTGAAGATGGAAAACTCGGGCACCACTTTGGCAATGTCAAAGGCCGAGACCGTGGCCAACTCCAGGTTGCCACGCGCCATGGCAGCAGGCTCGGTGCCTTGCTTGAAGAGCGAGGCGTTGAGGTGGATCTGCACTTGCCAATCGCCGCCCGCGCCGGCTTCCAGCGCATCCTTGAACACGGTCCACATGCGCGCGTGCCAGTCGTCGGGCACCGCGGGTGATGAAGCACGCAACAGGGTGGCCGCCTGCACGGACGGCAAACCTGCAGCCGCGCTTGCCGCTGTCGCGATCCAGGGCCAGGTGCGGGCCAGCCAGGCCCGGCGGGAAGTCGATGAATTCAAGCGTTTCTCCTGCCCCGGCCATCAGGCATCGGGCAACACAATGTCACAGGTGCCGGGTCGCACCCAGCGTGACATTTCGCGGGTGGAATCCATGCAACCCCCGTGAGCATACACGCCCGCTGGATCGCGCAAGCGCTGCATGCGCTCGAGCACCTCACGGGTTTTCTGCGGGCAACGTCGGGTGCTGTCCACGAGCAACTTGACGCGTGTTTCATCCATGCCCAGTTTGCCTTGCGCATCGCGGGTCACCCCATCGCGCCAGTGGTAGATCTCCAGGCATTTGCTGGGGATGTCGTAGGGCTGATCGTGTTGCCAGAAGTTGGTGAAGAGACCTCCCCCCAGATAGACCACCCAGGAGCCTTCGAACCCGTACACATCGGACGAAGCGTCGTCGGGGTTGCGAAACCAGACCCGATCGCCGGGGACATACCAATGCATCGGCAACGGGAGATCTTGCGAGCCGAGTTCACGCAGCAGCGTCTCCTGAAAGTTGCCTGACATGATGGCGCGGGTTTGCCATTGGCGCTGCAAGCGAGCGAACAGATCGGGATGGTGATCATGCGCCTCCTGGGCCATGGCCAACAGCATCACGTACTCGGTGGCGCGGTAGCAGGAAAAGGCGTACTGTCGACCGGAGCGCGAAGGCTGCGTGGCCAGTGTCAAGGCCTCGATGAGGCACTTGCCCGGTTTGAGGGTGAAACCGGTGTCGGGGTGGTATTGCCAGTGCTCGGGCGGACGATCGACCTCATCGGTCTTGAAGTCCATGGACGTGCGCTGTGCCGCGCGCACCAGGTGAAAGCGAATGCGACAGGCGCTTTCAAATTCATCAAATGAGGGAAAGTCCTGCGTGAGGGGGGTGGCCAACAAGGTCCAGAGAATTTCGCGCCGCAGGTCTCGGTCATGCCTGGCTCCGTCCCAGTGCTGCGCGGCAGACAGACCCAAGGTGTCGAAATCGGGTGTCTGGCTGGCCACAGCGTCTGGATGGAGGAAAAAATGCAGGCCTTGCCCGTCTGTGTCCGCGCTGCAGCACAACTGCGGATCGAGTTCCAGGTGTTCGAGGAGCTGCACCATGCGGTGGCGCAAATCCGCCTGAGCCCCCAGGCTGGCGTGACGGATGCGAAGACCGAATGACATGCGAAGGTGATCGTGCAAGAAGGCCAAATCGGCGAAACGGGTCAATGGGCAGCCAGTGAAGCGAAGACACCCAACCAGCCATCAGGATCCCACGCTTGACCAATACTATCCAGGCTCCTCAGCGCCGCCAAGCCTTTCGCATCAGGGTTTCCACCGAATGGTGAAAAATCACCGACCATCCCATGCACGCCACCCAGGTCAACCCGAGCAGTGACACGCCCCAGCGAGGTGATTCGCCATCGCACACCATCCACAGCGCATTGAACACGACCAGCGGCATGAAATGCGTGAGAAACAGCGCATAGGATTGATCGCTGTGGCGCTGCAACCAGCGCGACACACGAGCCGATGGCTGCCATCGGTACGCCCCCCACCACAACACGCCACACACCACGACCGTGATCCACAGTCGCGGTCGCGGAAACACCAGTCCGGCGACCACCGCGCTCAGCAGGCACAGCACGAGCACGCGCCGCGCAGTGACCCTGGCGCCTGCCGAACCGTGGAGGGACCAGGCCAGCAAGGCTCCCGCCCCATAGGATTCAAAAAAGTACAAGGCCCACAGGTCCCAACCCGGGTCACGATTGAACACCCATTGCGAGGCCAGACACAGCGCAGCCAAGGACATGAACACCGCATCACGCGAAACCCCGAGTCGCAACAGCCCCCAGACCAGCACATTGAGCAGCACGAACAATTGGAAGTCGATCGCCACATACCAAGCCCCCACCGTCATGGCAGGTTGGCCCACCAGGTCCTGGATGAGCAGGGCATGGGACACCCCCTGCCACAGCGTGGGGGGCTCGGTCAGCCAGTCCTGGTTGATCCAGGGCCGCAACCAGGTCACCACCAGGGCCACTGACACGATGGCCAGCAAAAAAGTGGGCATCAGGCGCAGATAGCGCTTCAGAAGTCGTTCCCCGAGCGACGTCACGCGCGCTGACATCAGCGCTTGGGCCGACAAGTAGCCCGCCATGACCAAAAAAATCTGCGTGGCAAAGCGACCATAGTGGTAAAGCACCTGGAAGAGGCCCGGCCAGGTGTGCTCCAGTGAAGACGCCAGCGGTCCGTAGGAGACCAGATGGTGCAGCACGATCACATGCGCGGACACAACGCGCAGGCCATCCATCAGATGGGAACGCTCGTTCATGCCTTCCAGCGAGGCGTTCTCTTCTCCAGAAAGGCCTGAAACCCTTCCTGAGCGTCGCCATCCATCATGTTGCACGCCATGGTCTGCCCCGCCAGTTGATACGCCGCAGCAACGCCCATCTCGAGCTGCTGGTAGAACAGGGCCTTGCCCATGCGCACCGCCAGCGCAGGTTTCTCGGTGATCTTGCGGCACAACGACAACACCTGGGCTTCGAGTTGATCGGCGGGCACGGCGTGGTTGAGCAGGCCTTCCTGCACGGCTGTGGCGGCGTCGATGAAGTCGCCTGTCAGCAACATTTCCATGGCGCGCTTTCGGGCCACGTTGCGAGACAAGCCCACACTGGGCGTCGAACAGAACAACCCGTAGTGAATGCCAGACACCGCAAACTGTGCGCTGTCAGCTGCCACGGCGAGGTCACACATGCTCACCAGTTGACACCCCGCCGCCGTGGCAATGCCCTGCACCTGGGCGATCACCGGTTGCGGCTGTTGCTGGAGTTGCAGCATCATGCGCGAGCACTGGGCAAACAGGTCTTGGTAGAAGGACAACTCGGGATGGCTGCGCATCTCGCGCAAGTCGTGACCGGCACTGAACGCGCGGCCACTGGCGGCCAACACCACCACGCGGCAGTCCGGGTCTGCCGCCTGCTGTTTCAAGGCCTCGGACAGGGCTGACATCATGTCGGAAGACAAGGCGTTGAAGCTGTCCGGGCGGTTCAAGGTCAGGCGCACCACACCGGTGGCGGGGCGATCAGTCAATACCCAGGCGTTGGTAGGAGGGGTCATGGTCATGCTCATGTTCCAGTCGACACATAATTATCCTCCTGACATGACCACTGCCCCCATGCCCGCCCTGCCCTGGCTGGACGATGATGATCCCCTGCCCTCCCCCTTGCACGCCTGGGGCGAGGACACCCCTGCGCCTGGTCTGCTGGCAGCCGGGGGGGGCTTGACGGTTCAGCGGTTGAAAGAGGCCTATGCCCAGGGCACCTTTCCCTGGTTCAGCCAGGGCCAGCCGGTGCTGTGGTGGTGCACCCAGCCGCGCATGGTGCTGGCCACCGACAGCTTTCGCTTGCATCGCTCCTTGCGCAAGTCCCTGCAGCATTTTCGAGCCGATGC